>CAMULB010000095.1 GCA_947089585.1 uncultured Lachnospiraceae bacterium
AGCAAGAAGGTGATCTCCTATCTGCCAGACCATTCTTACCTCAACGACTGGATGCGGGTGCGGGATCTGATTGATTACTTTGATGATTTTTATGAAGATTTTGATTCTATGCGGGCTTATGATATGTTAGCCAAGCTCAAGATCAATCCCTCTGATAAGCTAAAGACGATGTCCAAAGGAACCAAGGAGAAGGTGCAGCTGATTCTGGTGATGAGCCGCCGGGCAGATCTCTACATTCTCGACGAACCGATCGCCGGTGTTGACCCCGCGGCCAGAGATTATATTCTCGACACAATTTTGTCCAATTACGACGAGAATGCCTCAATTTTGATCTCGACGCATCTGATTTCCGACGTAGAGAACATTCTCGATCAAATTATTTTTCTGCAAAACGGAGTGGTGCGCATGCAAGCTTCGGTGGACGACATTCGACAGAAGGAACAGAAGTCCGTCGACACTCTGTTTCGGGAGGTATTTAAATGTTAGGAAAATTAATCAAGCATGAATTCAAAGCCACTGGCAAGGTGATGATTCCGATTTCACTTGGCCTGGCTGTGATCACATTGATCGGCGCCGCACTGCTCAGCACACGGCTGATGCAGCGGGAGGAGCTGCTGCCGTTCGCCATCATTCTGCTGGTTTCATACATTGCCGTTCTGGTCGCGCTGTGCGTGATTACGGAAATTTTTCTCATTGTGCATTATTACCGCACCATGTTTTCATCCCAGGGATATTTGACCTTTACGCTTCCTTTTTCTCCCTGGACGATCTTCAATGCCAAACTGCTGGTGGGCTTCCTCTGGCTGACCTTCATTTCGATCCTTGTTTTCGGCTCCGCCGGTATTTTGATCGGCACCTCCTGCGGATTTGAAAACATTCCTGCAATTGTAACTGAGTTTTTTAAAGAAACTCTGGTGGTAGAAGTCGAAAGCTCGCAATCCATCTCCACTACCTTGCAGGAGCTGGTAGGCTGCTCTCCCATGATGCTGGTGTTTCTCTTTTTGCTCTTAGGGCTGATCTCTAATTTTTATTCTCTGGCAACCGGCTTCGGCAGCGTCACGGTTGGACAGCTCTATGCCAAGCACAAGGTCGTGGGAGCCGTTTTGGCTTATGCCGTTCTCTACATCCTTATGCAGGCGGCAACGATGGTGACGGTGATCTTTATCAGCCTTCGTACCATTTTTTCTGTCCCAGGCGCGACAGAGAGCAACACCTTAAGCAACGAGATGATGCTTGAAATGATGCAGGGGATCTATCAGCCAATGTTTTTCACGCTTTTGATTTTGCAGCTGGTAGTGGGATTGGCCTGTTACATCGCTTCGGTTCTCATTGTCAAGCGCAAGGTCAATCTGGATTAGCCACACGGCGATTTCTGCACAGACGGCGAACAGCCGCCGTGTGGCGCGAATCTAAAAATACTGCCGCAAGGGCTGTAATCGCTCCTTGCGGCAGCATTTTTTAATCTGTGATTGCTGTCTCTTATGGTATGTTTTTCTGGCTCTGCCATGTTCAAACACGCTCTAGCACTGCACAATGCTCACGCCGCAGTCCTTTAGCAGCTCTTTCCATTCTTCATCCATCCGATAGTCCGTTACAATCACGTCCAAATCCGCATAATCGGTGATTTTGGTGAATGATACACGTCCGAATTTGCCGCTGTCCGCAGCAAGGATTTTGGTGTCGGCGGACAGAAGCATCTGGCGCTTGAGTCCCGCATCCAATTCGTTGGAATCGGTAAATCCCTTGTTCCGGTCAATCCCTTTGCAGGAGACAATCACCTTATCGACATAGAATCCCTCTACCATCCGTTCCGCCTGATATCCCACCAGCGACAAGGCCCCGGCCCGCAATGCGCCGCCGGTGGAAAGCACCTTCCAGCCTTTGACATCAGAAAGCTCCAATAAGATCTCGATTGAATTCGTTATCACTGTGATGTTTTTTTTGCTGCGTATCTGCTTTGCCACAAAGAGCGCCGTGGTGCTGGCATCGAGCATAATCCGTTCCCCATCCTCAATCATCTCGCTGATCTTCGATGCAATATGCTTCTTTGCCTCCACGTTGGCCCTCTTGCGCACCAGAAACGGAAGCTCCTCTTTGTCGTTTTCTCTCAAAACCGCGCCTCCGTAAGTCCGTTCCGCAAAGCCCTCCCCTTCCAGCTTTTCCAGATCCCGGCGGATTGTCTCTTCCGTCACGTCGTATTTTTTACTCAAATCGGCGACGACGACTTTGCCTTCCGCCTTCAGCTGCGCGAGGATCTCATTTCTTCTTTCTGCCGCTAACATTCTGCTCCCCCTTACGCGCTCACATCTACATAATAGTCTCCCACAGTTTTGGATCCGGACTCGCCACTACCGAGCTGTCCAGATACATCCCGTTCTCACGGATCGCCTCCTCGGCTTTCTTCACGGCTGCTTCTACCGCCGCGACCTCCCCGGTTAAAAATACGTAGGATTTGCCGCACATGCCTCTGGCAACACGAATCTCGATCAAATTGACCTCCGCCGTCTTAGCCGCTTCATCCGCCGCCGTAAAAATTGCTGCGGCCGAGAAGGTCTCCAATACGCCCAGGGCATTTCGGTCTGTAACCTCCGCCGTTCCGTATAGCGCCGGGAAAATTCCTTCATGTGGATTCCCCAAGAGGAAGCTGTCAATCAGCTGTTCGGGATATGCTGCTTTTGCCGCCTCGATGGACGCCCGTACCGCGCTGATGTCGCCGGTAAAAAGAATGATATATTTGCCCGGACATACGGTCTGCGCTTCAATCACGTCTACTTCGGCTGTTTTAATCACCAGATCCGCCGCCAATATTCCGGCGGACACGGTTTTATATTCTACCATTCCGATTGCTTTGCTCATGATGCTCCCCTCGCTTTGATCGTTACTGTTTTTGCATTGACGTCAATCACAATGCCGTCCATGGATGCATGAACCGGCAGGCTAAACGCTCCTTCCTTTGCCGCTCCGATCCTCTGACCGGCCGTGACAGCGTCGCCCACCTTGACCATTGCCTGTGACGGCGCGCCGATGTGCTGACTCAACGCCAGCTTGACCTGGCTGGCCGTAACCTCCCGTTCATTCAACGGAGCCGGATGGTCATAGCGGTCTAAGCCCAGCCGCGACTGCAGACGTTTGACCGGCACCTTGCGATAAGCAAGCTCCCGTCTCAAGGGTGCCGCCGCCACGCCCTTGGGCACCGCCACGCCGTTGGCGCGAAGTCCCGCCTTATATTCCTGAATCAGGCTTCTGGGCGAAAGCCCCTGCATACAGGAGTACATTTCACACAGCCCGCAGGAGACGCAGAACATCGTGTCCAAAAACGGCTTGGGATCACGCGTCACGCCGCTGGTTGCCGCCCGCATAAAGGCATGAGGCTCAATCGGATGCCCCAGCAGATATCTGGGACACAGATCCGTACACATCTGGCATTGACAGCAGGAAGCCATCGCCCGCTTTAAGCTGACCTGTGTATTTCCCTGCTTCTTCTGTACCACCGGATGATTGGCGGGAAGTACCAAAACGGCGTTGCTGGTCTTAGTGATGACATCGTATGTACCTGCTATGGGGCCGGTCATCGGCCCGCCCATAATGTAAACCGGCTGTTCCACCGTCGCACCGCCCGCGAGCGTCACCACGTCTCCCACGCTCATGCCGATGGGGACGACACAGGTACAGGGATGTGCGACCGCTCCGGTAATCGTGACATACTTGTGCGTCACCGGAGCCTGGTGCTGCAGAGCCCGGTATATATTATACACGGTCTCCACATTAAATACCGCCACCCCAACCTCAATGGGAATGCTCCCCGGCGGAACGACCTTCCCGGTCAGCTCGTGAATCAGCACGACTTCGTCTCCTGCCGGATAGATCTCCGGCAAAAGTCCGATCGAAATTCCTGAAAAAGAGGGCAGCTGGGCTTTGACGGCTTCCACGGTATCCGTATAGGCTTCCTTGACGCCGACAATCACCTCTTTCGCTCCGACTGCTTTGGCCATCACTTCCAAAGCGCTTAAAATCTCAAACGCATGCACCGCAAGAAGCTGACGGTGAAGCCGAAGCAGCGGCTCGCACTCCGCGCAGTTTAAGAGGATTGTGTCCGTGCGGTCACTGAGCTTTCCGTAGGTGGGAAAACCTGCGCCGCCTGCTCCGGCTACTCCGGCCTGTTTTACCACGTCGATCAGTTCCCTTAGTTCCATTTTCTTCCTACTCCAATTCTGTTCCGTTGTCCACGATTCCCACAATCGCCGCATCAACCGGCTGATTTTCCTTGTCGCAGCCAATACGCGCCGCGCTTCCCTGCGCCACCAGCACGACCTCTCCAATGCCGGCGCCCACGTTGTCTACCGCCACCAGATTACTGCCGCCAGGCGCGCGCATCGACGATAAGGGCTCGACAATGAGAAATTTGTTTCCCACCAGGTTTTCGTTTTTGCGTGTGGAAACCACGCTTCCTATCACTGTTCCTATAATCATACTGCCTCATTCCCACAACAGCCCGGACAGGCCGGGCTGTCATTTTGCCTATTTGATGACGACTGCGTCTCCGGTCTTGATCTTGGAAGCGTTCGCCTCGTCTGTATCAATGTGCATCTCCAGAGTAAAGCTGTCGTCCACGCGGATCAATACTTCGTCAAAGGTCGTTCCCCGATCGTTGATCACCGATACGGACACTACGTCCTTGTCGTTCAATCCGGCTGCCCGTGCATCCTTCGGCGACATATGGATATGCCGCCGGGCGACAATGCAGCCTTCCTCTAAATAAATCGCTCCTTTCGGGCCGACTACTGCAATGGGCGCGGAGTCCTTGATATCCCCCGAATCTCGAAGCGGGGCGCGCACCCCCAGCTTCATGGCGTCGGTCTGCGAGATCTCCACCTGGGAAGCCTTGCGCACCGGCCCCAAAATCCGCACATTTTCAATGGCCCTTAACTTGGTTCCCACAATGGTCACTTGTTCGTTTGAGGCGAACTGCCCGCCCATCAGCTCCTTTTTCTTCGTCAGCTGATAGCCGGGGCCAAAAAGCGTCTCCACATCTGCCTGGGTTAAATGAACATGTCTGGCGGACACGCCCACCGGCACCATGTAGCCCTCTTTTTTGTCCTCCCCCTGGAGCATTTCCATTACGAGCCTCGTAATCTGTTCTATATTTCTTTCATCTACCATGGCTGCTCCTTATCGGAAACAGCCTGGATGCCGCTTCCGGCAGCATCGCGGCTGTTCCTCTGATGATCTTTATTTGATGGTGGGCAAAATCTTTTCTACGTCGCTGTGCGGTCTTGGGATCACATGGGTCGCTACCAGCTCGCCCAGTCTCGATGCATTGTCTGCACCCGCTTCTACAGCGGACTTTACTGCGCCTACGTCACCGCGCACCATCACTGTCACCAGCCCGGAACCGATCTTCTCGGTACCGATCAGCGCTACGTTAGCCGCCTTGACCATCGCATCCGCCGCTTCAATTGCCGCAGTCAGTCCTCTTGTTTCCACCATTCCTAATGCTTCCTGTGCCATAATGCGTACCTCCTTATTTTGCATGGGCGCACCTTTCGTCGCCTCAGTCTGTCCTGCCTTAGCCGGACGCTTTGCCGCTGCTCCTGCCTGCGGCGGGGCCGGATCCAGGGAGTCAGCCGCCTTTGCGGTGCGGGCTGTTACAGCCTTTAGAGCCTTGGCCGCAGTCTGCTTTACGGCAGCATTCTGCGATTTCTCTTCCCCGCCTGCGGCGGCGGCCCGCTTTGCTCCCTTTTTGGGGGCCGCAGATTTCTGAACCTCCGCGGCCGATCCATCTGCCTGCTCATTTGCGGCCTTTCCCTCCGGCGCGGATGACTCCGCTTCTGGAAGGTCTGATCCGCCGGCAGCCCCTGCTCCTTTTAAATCCGCAGCTTCTGTCATTTCTCTCTTTTCATTGTCTGGCATTTTTTCACCGCCTGTTTTTGTCCCATAGAACTTAAACTGCATCCCCCGCCTACTATTTCTTCAGACGGCTCGCGCTTAACTCTACCATTCGGATGGTTTCCTCGTGGGGCCTGGCAATCACCGCGTGAACGGACGGCTTATCGGAAATGCACTGGGCCGCCGCCGTCTCTACCGCCTGGGTGACTGCCGAAACGTCTCCCTGCACGATAATCGTTACCAGACGCCCGCCCTGTTTGCGTTCCCAGGTGACGAATTCCACATCCGCCGTCTTGGCCATCGTATCCAGCGCCGTCATCGCCGCGACCACACCGCTGACTTCAATAAATCCTAAAGATTTCATACCGTATCTCTCCGTTGCTCTGTGCGGGGTGACAATCTGCTAAATCGTGGGCAGAATCTTCTCCACATCGCTGTGCGGTCTGGGAATCACATGGGTTGCTACCAGCTCGCCCAATCTTGAAGCGCTGGCGGACCCGCTCTCAACGGCGGCCTTCACTGCGCCTACATCCCCGCGCACCATCACCGTCACCAGTCCGGAGCCGATCTTCTCGGTGCCGATTAAGCTTACCTCTGCCGCCTTGACCATTGCATCCGCCGCTTCAATTGCCGCGGTCAAGCCTCTTGTTTCTACCATTCCTAATGCTTCCTGTGCCATAACCTGTTTCCTCCTTCTATGTTCTCCTGCCGCATCATCCCGGCAGGAACCGTCACCTTCCCGTCTGCCGTTTGCAGACATATCTATGTTCCCGCTCAAATGCAGCATCAGATCCGTATCCTTCATCGGCCCGGCAATGATGTGCTTGCTCACCACTCCGGTCAGCTTCTCGGCTGCTTCCTGGGCCGCTTCCACTGCCGCGGTCACATCCTCCACACTTCCTCTGAACTTGACGCAGATAATCAGCGGGATCGGAAGCGCATCCGCATTGGCAGGCTTGTTGCGGTCAAAGGGCTCCAGCGTAACATTGGCCGCCTTGCATCCGGCATCTCCCGCCACAAAGGCGCATACCAGACCAAATACTTCAATGATTCCTACTGCCTGTTGTGCCATCTCTTACCTCCGGCTTATTCGTTGATGATCGCAATCTTCAATCCTTCCATCGCCAGGTTCGTCCTGTGCGCCTCATTGATCTGCTCCAAGGGGAAGGTATGTGTGATCAATTTGTCAATGGGAAGCCCGATCGCCTTTGCACTCTTTAAGAAATCAAAGGTGGTGGCGTAATCCCGCAGCGTGTATACCCAGGAACCCACGGTCGTGATCTCTTTTGCACAGATATCAAAATGCGGATTGATCGTGGCGTCTCCGCCGTTGATGAAAAATCCCAGCTCGCACAGTCCGCCGCCGTTGCGGATAAATTTATAAATGTTGGCATGCGCCACCGGAGAACCGGTACACTGGAATGCAAAATCAGCAAAATAGCCGCCGAACGCTTCCTCCACGCCCTTGGTCAGCGCTTCAATGCCCTTGTGGTCCTTAAAGTTCACGGCAGCGCTTGCGCCTAACTCCCTGGCAAAATCCAGACGCTTCTGCTCGCCGTCTACGGCCACGATGTTCAAAATACCCATCGTCTTTAGGATCGCAATGCAGATCAGGCCGATCGGGCCGCAGCCCTGCACAACCACCCGGCTGTTAAAGCGCAGGATTCCGGTGCTCTTTGCGCGCTCTACGGCGTGAATCAGCACGGCGCAGGGCTCAATCAGGATTCGTGATTTCAGATCGAGATCGCTGACGTTAAACACGGTGGAGCCGCCCCGAATCACCAGGTAATCGGCAAACCAGCCGTTTAGGTGAATGTCATCATCCGGCAATAAGCCGTATACATCCGCACCGCCTACGTTCTGCTTGTTGAGGTCAAACATCGTGATATCCGGGTTATCCTTAAAAATCATACAGGTAACAACCTTATCACCCAGCGCAAGCGGCTTGCCGGCGCTGTCCTTTTTGACATTTTTGCCCATCCTGACGATCTCGCCGGTACCCTCATGACCCAATACCAGCGGAATCAGTCCGAAGGGATCGCGCTTGAACTCGTGGGCGTCGGTGCCGCAGATGCCGCAGCCCTCTACCTTGACGAGTATATCGTCATCTCCGATCTCCGGAATCGGAAATTCCTTGATCTCATATTGCTCCAGCGCTGTCAGCATTGCCGCACGGCTGGATGCAGGAATTGCCCCCTGCGCCCGTCTCGTACTGCCGCTCAATGCGCTTGGATCTCTCATGCCATCCAAGACCTGCTTGACGATGGCTTCTATGTCTCTCTCATTCATTGCCATGAAACTTTTCCTCCTATCTGATGCACAGGCTGTCCGACATTACGCAGCGGCGCCGTTTGGTAAAGGTGGACGCTGAGGTCAGGCCCTCTCCGGTACGGCTGGCAATCGTAAAGGTGCAGTAGCCTTCTCCGCCAAAGCCGAGTGCGGCATAGGACGGTGCATTCTTGACGAAAATCGCGGTATCAATCGCTTTTCCATAACGCGTCAGGTTGTCAATGTTCTTTGAATGCATGTGCGCCGAATGACGGTTGCCATGCTCCAGCCAGACCGCTTTCTCAATCGCGTCGTCAATGTTTTTGGCCCGCACAATGCCTAAAATCGGCATCATCAGCTCTTCTGCGATCAGAGGATGCTCTTTTTCTCCTTCAAAAATAATACAGCGGATGTCGTCCGATACGCTGACGCCGATCATGCCAAGCAGCGCTTTGGCGCTGCGGCCGACACATTTGCGGTTCAACGCGGTGCCCTTGGTAAAGACAACGCCCATCAGCTTCTCCTGCTCCTCCTTAGAAACCATGTAGCATCCGCATTCCTCCAGCATCCAGTGAATCAGCTCGTCGGCCACAGCCTCCACGACCACGACCTCCTTCTCCGCGATGCAGGGAAGATTGTTGTCAAAGGTACAGCCGTTGACGATATCCATCGCCGCCTTGCGGATATCTGCCGTCTCATCGACCAACGCCGGCGGATTGCCTGCGCCCGCGCCGATGCCCCGCTTGCCTGAGGACAGCACGGTCGTCACCACGCCGGGGCCGCCCGTAGCTGCGATCAGATGGATATCCGGGTGCTTCATCATAATCGCGCTCGTCTCCATCGTCGGATGCTCTAAGGACACTGCGAGATTCACAGGCCCGCCGACCTCTAAGGAAGCGCGATTGATCATATCTACGGCAAAGTTGGATACCTGAATCGCCGCTGGATGCGGACAGAATACAATCGTATTGCCGCCTGCGATCATGCCGATGCTGTTGCAGAGAATCGTCTCGCTGGGGTTCGTGCAGGGCGTAATCGCGCCGATCACCCCAAAGGGCCCCATCTCAATTAAGGTAAGACCGCGGTCTCCCGACCAGGCGGTCGTTGTAATATCTTCTGTTCCCGGTGTCTTCTCAGCCACCAGGCGATGCTTCAAGATCTTATGGCCCACATTGCCCATACCGGTCTCTTCCACACCCATTTTAGCAAAAAGCTCTGCATTTTCCAGGATTTTCTCGCGGATTTTGGAAATGATCTTCTCACGAAAATCCATGGGCATCGTCTGCATTACCTTCTGCGCGTCCTTTGCGGCCGCAATCGCCGTATTCATGTCGTTAAAAATTCCCAGCTTGCCGGTGGGCGCTTCCTGCTGTCTGGCCAGCTGCTCTACGACCTGTGATACGATCAGCCGCAATTCTGACTCATTTACTGCCATAAGTCCAATGCCTCCTTTAATAGTTTCTCACCGTATTCGGCCAACGCCGTGTCCTCGCCCTCGCTTCCGCCGCTGACGCCTAATCCGCCGATGACCTTTCCGTCGTATGTAATGGGCACCCCTCCGCCAAAAATGACAATCTGCCCGCCGTTGGTGTGCTGAATTCCATACAAATCCTGGCCCGGCTGACTCAGCTCCTTGAGCCTGGCGGTGGACATCTTCAAAGCCGCGCACGTATACGCTTTGTTGAGCGCAATGTCATAGCTGGCAATAAAGGAATCGTCCATACAGTGCACCGCCACCGGCCGGCCGCCCTTGTTGGCAACGGCAACGACGGCATTGACTCCCATACGGGACGCCTCAGCCTCGATGCGTTCGATCAGCCGCACAGCCAGGCGAAGCGTCACATCCGAAACCGGCCGCTTCTGGCCCGCTTCTACAATACGGGAAATGATTTCATTGATCTCTTTCGGTTCCATAAGGACTCCTTATTTGGAAAATCCCAGCTGTTCCATTACCTTCTTCGTGATCTCGCTCACCAGCTCGCTGCTCTCTTCCTTCTTATGACCGCCGCAATTTCCGCCGCAGTTATGGCAGCTGGGCTTGCCCTCCTTGGTGTTGGGGCAGAGATTTGCCGGATGTCTGCCGGCCATGCCGAACTGTCTGCGAATCTCATACAGGTCTTCCACCTGCTGCGGTGTAAACTCCTTGGGGCCGCCCAGCATTCTGGATTGATACAACAGCTGTGCATAGAACTCTACGGATTCCATCTTCAGATATGCGGAAAGCAGGGAATCGGAATAGGTCAGCGCGCCGTGGTTCTCCAACAATACTGCGTCAAAATACTGTACATATTCGGAAACGGCTTCGGGAATCTCCATCGTTGAGGGACGGCCGTACTTCGCAATCGGCACACAGCCTAACGCGATGACTGCTTCCGGCATAATCGGCTGCGTCAGCGGAATGCCTGCAATCGCGAATGTCGTCGCATACATCGGGTGCGCATGAACGACCGAATTCACGTCCGGGCGCTCCTGATAGACACGCATATGCATCTTGATCTCGGAAGAGGGTTTAAAATTGCCGTTGGCCTGGATCACATTGCCGTTTTTGTCCACCTTGCAGATATATTCCGGCGTCATAAAGCCCTTGGATACGCCGGTGGGCGTGCATAAGAACTCGTTGTCGTTGAGCTTTACGGAGATATTGCCGTCGTTTGCCGCTACCATATTGCGGTTGTAGATTCTCTTGCCGATGTCACAAATCTGTTTTTTTACTTCGTATTCTGAT
>CAMULB010000096.1 GCA_947089585.1 uncultured Lachnospiraceae bacterium
TGTCTTCTGGCACTGGCATGGTGCCAGATTCAGATTCGCACCGCAACGCTTACAGATGCCTCTGCAGTCCTCCCTGCACAAAACCTTCATTGGCCAGCTCACCAATATCTCTCCAAAAATAAGTTGATCTACATCCAGATCGCTTCCTGTCATATAGTCTGCTTCTTCCAGCTCGTCCGCATCCTGCGCCGAAAATTTCTCCAGATCAACCTCGCGAAAAATGCTGATCGGAAAAGAAGTAGGCACTTCGGCCAGACAGCGGTCACATGAGATTCCAATGACCACTTCTGTCTCACCTGTAATTACAAGACGCTTATGTGCTTCATTGGTCACAGACAAAGAGAACGGAACTGCCCTTCGCACCGGAAATGATCCCTGCCCGGCATCGAATACAGATAATTCCCAGGATACTTCTCTTGTGATTGCTTTATTCTTTGTGGAAATTACCTCTGATACATCTATTCTCATTACAGTCTCCCGTCTCTACCCGACTTGATCTATTATACCCACTTACGTCCTGTTTGTCAATTCATTATTTGCCATTTTATGACGATTTCGCTCTCGCCCTGCTGCGGTTTACACCTACGGTATTGGCAGCAGCGAATCCTGCCTGTGTACCATTGCCTTACGGCAAGCGGCCGGATTCCATTGCAGAAACACAAAGCGGCTGAACCGCAGTACTATTTTACCAGCGCCACCGTCTCTCTGGCAATCGCCAGCTCTTCGTTGGTGGGCAGGCAATACACCAGAACCTTAGAATTCGCAGAAGAAATTAACTGCTCCTTCCCTCTCACATCGTTGGCTGCATCGTCGATCTCAACACCCATAAAGCCAAGATATTCACAGATTGCCTTTCTGGTCGTCGGCCCGTTCTCGCCAACGCCTGCCGTAAAGCAGATCACATCCACGCCATTCATCGCAGCCGCATAGGCGCCGATATACTTGGCTACACGATATTCAAATGCCTCTAACGCCCGCACTCCTGCATGGTTGCCCTGATCGGCAGCATCTTCCAGATCGCGGAAATCACTGGAGATTCCAGATACGCCAAGTACGCCGGATTTTTTATTGAGGATCTCTAAAATCTGATAGATGTCCTTGTTCTCCTTCTTAGCGATAAATTCCATGGCGCCCGGATCAATATCGCCCGAACGTGTTCCCATCAAAAGCCCCTCCAGCGGTGTCAATCCCATCGAGGTGTCCACTGATTTGCCATTTTTTACGGCACAGATGGAAGCTCCGTTGCCCAAATGGCAGACGATCGTCTTCAATTCCTCATAAGGCTTCTGCGCCAGCTCAGCAGCACGCTTGCTGACATAGCTGTGAGAGGTTCCATGGAAGCCATATCTTCTCACCTTGTATTTGTCGTAATATTCATAGGGAAGTCCATACAAATATGCTTTCTCCGGCATAGTCTGATGGAACGCAGTATCAAATACACCGACCATCGGCACATTGGGCATCAACTCCTGACAAGCGCGAACCCCGATCAGATTTGCCGGATTGTGCAGCGGCGCCAAGTCGTTGCAGCTCTCAACCGCAGCGATGACTTCATCATTGATCACGGTTGAGCAGGCGAACTTCTCCCCGCCGTGCACCAGCCTGTGCCCTACGGCTCCGATCTCTCCAAGGCTCTTAATTACACCTGTGTTCTCATTGACCAGAGCGTTCAGAACCATCTGAATCGCCTGAGTATGGGTTGGCATGTCGGCCTGGGTCTTCTCCTTATCTCCTCCCGCCGGCTGATACACCAACTGGCTTCCTTCAATGCCGATTCTCTCGCAAAGTCCCTTTGCCAGCACATTTTCCGTCTCTGAATTAATCAGCTGAAATTTCAGAGAAGAGCTTCCGCAATTAATAACCAATACGTTCATGTGTTTTTCCTTCTTTCTTTTTTGATGCGTTTTGTCATACCCCTGTGATGTTGCTGCAGTCTGAGGAATCAAACCGCCGCGTATTGTTACTATTTCCTATTATAAACGAATCTTCGGAGTGAGACAAGGGTAAGATTGTACTTATTTTTATACAAAAAGCGCGTTATTCTCTCTAAACAAGCTGCCGCTCTGATCTATATTGCTCACAGCCGCCGAACAATCTCCATTCCAGCATTGTGCGTGTCCCGTTGATTGACAAACAGATGGATTTTGTCTAAAATAAATCCACCGTTTACCGCGGTCTGTTCATCAGCCCGTAATTTTGATCTGAAAGGAGCAAACAACGTGAATGTTACCGGCATTATTGCAGAATATAATCCCTTTCACAACGGACACCGCTACCAAATCGCCGAACTAAAACGCACGCAGCATCCCGATTACATCATCGTGGCCATGAGCGGCGATTTTCTGCAGCGGGGCGCACCGGCGCTTATAGATAAATATACTCGTGCACAAATGGCTCTTTGCTCTGGGGCCGACCTGGTGCTGGAGCTTCCCGTCCGCTTTGCCACGGCCAGCGCCGAACGCTTTGCCCTCGGCGGCGTCTGGCTCTTTGCGACGACGGGTCTGACAAACACACTCTGCTTC
The DNA here is from genome assembly GCA_947089585.1 of uncultured Lachnospiraceae bacterium. Taxonomy (GTDB): domain Bacteria; phylum Bacillota; class Clostridia; order Lachnospirales; family Lachnospiraceae; genus 14-2. The sequence goes on from CAMULB010000096.1 coordinate 2,523, forward strand.
GGCACGGAAAGCGCGGATTTTACACGAATCCTGGCGCTGGCTCGTCTGCTGACCGAAGAACCCGAATGGTATCGAGACTCCCTCAACGCGTTTCTCAAGCGCGGACTCTCCTTTCCGGCTGCCCGCGCGCACGCCTTGCCACAGTATGAAGATCTGCTGCAAACACCCAATAATATCCTGGCGCTGGAATACTGTAAGGCTTTGCTTCGCCTGGATTGCGCCATTACACCCGTTCCCATCCTGCGAAACGACAAGGGATATCACGACCAAGGCCTCGATCAGCCCTATGCCTCGGCCAGCGCGATTCGGTCGGCCCTCTTACAGGAAGAATGCAGCGGCAAAAAGCAAGGCCTCTCTCTGGAAGCGTGCTGCGGCAAAAACCAAGGCCTCTCACAGCTACAATCTGTGCTTCCTTTGGACTCTTACCGGCTGATCACGCAATTCCATGCAAGCGCACCATTTTTGTGGGAGGACGACTTCTCCCTGCTTTTGCATCACCGACTCCTGTCTGAGGATCACAATTCCCTGCTGCAATACGCAGATTTGACGGAACCCCTGGCCAATCGTATCCTGCAAAAACGAAACGACTTTCTTTCCTGGAGCAGCTTTTGCCGGACGCTCAAAAGCAGGGATATCACCTACACCCGCATCAGCCGTATTCTGACCCATATCCTGCTGCAGTTAAGAGAGGTCCCCTTGAACGCCGACCCTCCCTGCCCCTTGCCTTACCTGCGCGTACTGGGCTTTCGCAAATCCGCTGCCACGCTGCTGCAAAAGCTCCATGCTGCTGCAAAAGCTCCGATCATAACCTCGCTGGCATCCGCCGAAAGGCAGTTAGACGCGCAGGGCCTGCTTTTGCTGCGAGAAGACCTACATGCCGCCGATGTGTACCGCAGCGTACTGACCGCCCGCAGCGGAAAGCTGTATGCAAATGAATACACGCGCAAGCTTTTGGTTGTCTAAAGACATTTGACGCAGGCGGCCTGTCTCATATTCGGTACCGTAACTCAATTGCAAAGCGGCCGGCGCAGCACAGCAAAGAACGGCCGATACAGCCGCTCAAACAGCCAGGCATAGAGCGGTCCAAACAGATTGTTAAAACACGCAGGAAAATCGCTGCCGGCAAGCCAAAGGACGGCACCGCAATGGCAAGTGCGCTGAACCCTATGAAGACTGAAAAAAGATCGTTGTCAAGCCTCATATTTTGTCTTGATAATTCACTCAAAAACCCGTATACTGTTTCTATTAGCAGCCGCAAGGATACTGCTATCTGGATCCGCTGATCAGGGAGAACGTTATGATAAAAAATTACGAACATTACATTACCCGGAGCATCCAATCTGTATATTGGCGTAAGATGATTGCTCCTTTTCTATATTTGATCCTTTTGGCCGCCTTATGGCTCTGCCTGCCATTTTCCGATCTGTTGTTTCCGCAGCAGGTCTCGGACTACGCTCAGATCGGAGCCAATTACAAAACCGGGAACCAATATGTACAGATGGAGCTTTCCGATCTCTACTTTACCGGATACACCAATACACAGCTGGGCCAGACCGTAGGTTACTATTACTATGCCATGTGTCCCTCCTACCCTTTAAAGGAGGATGAGAGCGCCTCTTCCCCGGCACAGACGGCCGATTCGGCAGACAACACCTGTATTTTTGTATTGCTGACTCCCAAGACCAGTGAGGAGGGGCTCCCCCATATTGCCCATGTCACACTGAAAACCCGGATTCTGCATAAAGGAAACGGCTACCAGCAGATGACCGAAGCTTTGGCCACCGATCTTTCCTGGACTGCCCAGGGACTCCAGGGTAAGGTTTCTCCTTATCTGTTAAGCGAGGCAGATTTTTTTTCTCCACTGAACATTTTTCTTCTGACTGTCTTTTTCGCCGGCGGAATTTATGCAATTGCAGAAATTATAATTGCTTTCACCTATATCCTGTTTCCGATTCTGTCTCCGCCCTGTCGGAAGCTGGATCGGTTCGGCAAACCACAGGAACTTCTAGCCCAAGCGGAGGAAGAACTGGCTACCCTGCCTCAGCTGGCCACAGAAGATATGTTTATCACGGAGCATTACTTTATTGAAATTGCCCATTCGGGCATCGCCATTGTACCGATTGCAGAAATGCTCTGGATCTATAAGCATTCTACACTGCATAAAATTTTCTGGTACCATTTCAATATTTCATACACGCTGCACATTACAGCCAACAAGCACCTGTACATCCAATGCCCAAAAAATATGAAATCGGATATCGACGGTATCATTGATTATCTTGCCGAGGCCAATCACAAGATTCTGGTTGGTTTTAATGAGGAAAACCGCCGAAAAGTGCAGGAAATTCAGCAGCCTGCCGAAGGAGGAAGCAAGATCACCCGTTTCCTACGGCACAAACCATAAATCTTCTAGTTAAACTTGACTATTACTCAATTATAAAGTAAGATAAAAACAAACAATTTTACCAAAAAAGAGTGGGGGATACCATGCAGAAGAATCGTCAAACATACCAAAAAAACAGTCAGGCATACCAACTGAAAAGAATTATCAAGCAGTCTACCATCGCCGTCATTGTCGGAGCCGTATTGCTGCTGCTTTCTGTCAGCACAAGTCTCGCTATGAGCTTTGTAACGGATGAAGAGCTGGAGACGACCACCCTTCTGAACCAATACCGTCTTGGCTCTAAGGCTTTGACCAATGCCGTACAGTCCTATGCCGCCACCGGCAGTCAAGGCTTCTATGACGATTACCTTAAGGAGCTGAACGAGGATAAAAATCGTGACATCGCGATCGAAGGTCTGAGAAAAAATAACATTCAGCCAGAAGAATGGACCAAATTAAATCAGATCGCAGAGCTTTCCAATGGATTGGTTCCTCTGGAGGAAGAAGCGATTGATCTTGTATCCAAAGGCAATGTCAACGCGGCAAGAAATTATGTATTTGGAGAAAACTACAGCAACACGACGCAGCAGATCAGCTCGCTTACGGATGAGACAATCGCGCAGATTCAGACGCGGATCAGCCGAATGAAGATGTACATGCGCATTTTTCAGATCGCAGTTGAAATTTTGTATGCGATCTCCTTCGTCTATCTGACGCTGCAGATTTTAAAAATTGTTCGCTTTTCACGAAAGGAACTGCTGCATCCGATTGAAAAAGTATCCGAGCAAATGGTCTTTTTGTCCGAGGGCGACTTCCATACGGAGCTTGAGATGAGGATCGACGACAGCGAGGTCGGCAAAATGGCCTCTGCCATCTCTCGTATGAAACAGAACATAACCGGAATGATCGAGGAGATCTCGGCTACCTTGGGAAAAATGGGCGACGGCGAATATAACTTAACCATCGAACAGGATTATGTCGGTGAATTTGTGGAGATCAAGAATTCCTTCTACCGCATCATTGAAAAAATGAAAGATACACTGACCACGATCCGGGAGGTTTCCCTGCAGATTGACACCGGCGCCGAACAGCTGGCCTGTGCAGCTACCGATTTGGCTGAAGGCAGCACCGAACAGTCGAACAAGGTATCCGACCTGGTGAACCTGGTAGACGAAGTGTATGACAGCATGGAACGCAGCGCCGCTGATGCCGCAGAGACCGTGAAGCTTTCCACTCACGCCGCAGAGATTCTTTTTGCTGGCAATGCCAAGATGCAGGAACTAAAAGAAGCTATCGGCGATATCAGCAAATGTTCGGAATCCATTCAGGAGATCATTACTACAATTGAAGAGATTGCCTCACAAACCAATCTGCTGTCTCTGAACGCTGCGATCGAGGCAGCGCGGGCCGGAGAAGCCGGCAAAGGCTTTGCCATTGTGGCCGATCAGGTAAAGGCGCTGGCGGAGGAATCCTCCAGGGCTGCCGGAGAGACAAACAAGCTGATTGAACGGACAGTTCAGGCCGTAGAAAAGGGCATTGGCATTGCCGATGAGACCGCCGCCAACATCAACGACGTCATGCTCAACGCCAAGCTAGCAACCGAAACGATGGAGTCAACAGCTCAAACCCTGTCCAATGATGTTAAGAATATGCATCTGATCAATGAAAATATCGTTCGGGTCGCAGAAATCGTTGACAACAATTCTGCCGCCTCTGAAGAGACTGCCGCGGTCAGCGAGGAACAGAAAGCACAGGTAGAATCCATGGTCAATCTGATGGATCAATTTAATATATAATGACTAGTGCTCTATCCGGTCAGAAATCGATCTTCTAAACTGTCTGGTTTGCATCATTGCGTCATTAAAAGTTCTAGTCGATACGCGGGCTGCAAGGACCGAATTTGGTGCGAATATGCCGCGAATTGGGGCGCAGACGGCTGGAATGAATTGTAAGACACGCACTAGCTGTATCAGCTTGTCCAGCTGCCTCTCCCATCGGCTCCTCGCCGCTTGGGATTCGGCAGCTGTTTTCATGAATCACAGCACTTGGCTCGATCGTCTGTCCGGCTGCTGCATGCGTTGTGCCAGATCTGTCTGTTTTCTCTATTCTTCCCCATTCCAGCAATACGTACAGAGCTTGCATTTTTCTAATCCGGTAGCCTCTAGCATATCATCCAGCCGATTAAAGCGGAGCGTCGTAAATTTCTGTTCCTTGCGGATCTCTTCGACCATCGTCGCATATTTCTCTGATTCTGGGTCAGCATATTCTTTCAAAATCTCCTCCGTAACATTTCCGTTCTCTAACCGTGCAATCACGCGGCGGGTAATCAAATCAAAATCCGACGTCGAGCGAGAAAAATTCAGGTATTTACATCCATAGAGAATCGGCGGACAAGCCGGGCGCACATGCACCTCCTTTGCCCCGCTTTGATACAGGAATTCGGCCGTCTCCCGCAGCTGAGTTCCCCGCACAATCGAATCGTCCACCAAAATCATACTTTTTCCCTGAATGAGATCTTCTACGGCCAACAGCTTCATCTTGGCAATCAAATCCCGTTTGCTCTGAATCGTAGGCATAAAGGAGCGCGGCCAGGTTGGCGTATATTTAATAAACGGTCTGGAAAAAGGCACGCCTGATTCATTGGCATAGCCGATCGCATGAGGCACCCCGGAATCCGGTACCCCTGCGACAATATCCGGCTTTACATCATCGCGCTGTGCCATCTTCTCCCCGCAGCGATAACGCATCTGTTCCACGTTCGTACCCTCATAACCGCTGGCCGGATATCCATAGTAAACCCATAAAAAGGTGCAGATCTTCATCTCCTCCCCTGGCTTGATCATTGTGATGCAGTTTCGCGCCGTTACCACTACCACTTCTCCCGGCCCCAGCTCCTTGTAGTCGGAATACCCCAGATTTCGATAAGCAAAATTTTCAAAGGAAACGCAAAACGCATCTTCCTTTTTCCCAATCACCACCGGCGTCCTGCCATACTTGTCTCTGGCAGCGTAGAGCCCTGCCTGATTCATCAGTAAAATCGAAAGTGAGCCGTCTACCGCTTCCAGGGCGTAGCGAATCCCCTCCACCAGATTCTCCCTCTGATTGATCAGAGACGCCACCAGCTCAGTGGCATTGATCTCACCTCCGCTTTGCTCCATAAAATGCGAATGGCCCCGATCAAACAATTGCTGTACCAACTGATTGCTGTTATTAATTCTCCCTACCGTCGTCAGCGCATAAGTGCCATGGTGCGAACGTACAATCAAGGGCTGGGGCTCATAATCCGAAATACATCCGATTCCGAAATAGCCCTTCATCTCATTGACATCCTTATCAAATTTCGTCCGAAACGGTGCATTCTCAATATTGTGAATGGCCCGATTAAAGCCCGCTTCGCCATAAACAGCCATCCCACCTCGTCTTGTCCCCAAATGGGAATGATAGTCAATGCCAAAAAATAAATCAAATACGCAGTCCTGCTGCGAAGCTACTCCAAAAAAGCCGCCCATATTTTTTCCTCTTTTCTTCAAATAAGTGATTGCTTTACTTCTTTGCCACACGTCCATTATACAAGCCGAAGAAGAATCATGCAATCGCAAAGTTTTAAAAATTAAATGACAAACCAGAAACAGTTGTGATATAATATGCCGGTATGATTTGACCAAGCACACATATTGCAAAGGAGAGTCCATGGAGAAGGAGACACTGAAAAATCTGATCCTGACCGCCCAGGGAAAACGAACCGCGGATACGGTGATTAAAAATTGTCAAGTGCTGGATGTTTTTTTAGGAGAATTCCGCAAAGGGGAAGTCGCGCTCTGTGACGGCCTGATCGCAGGAGTCGGCGAGCCGGGACAATACCACGGGCACGAAGAGCTGGATGCAGACGGACGCTATGCTGTTCCCGGTCTGATTGACAGTCACATTCATATCGAATCTTCTTATCTGTGCCCGGAAGAGCTGGGGCGTCTCTTAGTTCCTCACGGCACCACAACCATCATAGCCGATCCGCATGAAATCGTCAATGTATGCGGCATTCCCGGCCTCGATTACATGATGCAGGCAGCAACACATACCGCGCTGGATATCCGCTTTCTGTTACCCTCCTGTGTGCCGGCAACGCCTTTTGAGCACGCTGGCGCAGTCGTAAACGCTCCACAGATGGAAGAACCAATCGCCAGAGAATCGATCCTGGGGCTGGGTGAATTTATGAATTTTCCAGGCGTACTGGCGACAGAGGATGCCGTTTTGGACAAGCTGCTGCTGGCAAAAAAACACGGCAAGCTGATCGACGGTCATGCACCGGGACTTAGCGGCATGGACTTAAACGGCTATGCGGCTGCCGGTATCGCAGGAGATCACGAATGTGCAGACGCCGACGGAATGCGGCAACGATTATCGCGGGGCATGTATGTCCTGCTGCGTCAGGGCTCTGCCTGCCACGATCTGCGGACACTTTTAAAAGGTGTCACAACCGAAAACAGCCGCCGTTGTCTTCTATGCTCCGATGACCGACAACCAAAAACCATCTTCACCGACGGACACCTGGATCATCACCTGCGCATCTGCGTCGAAGAAGGTCTTTCGCCCGTCACCGCCCTCTGCATGGCGACACTGAATGCCGCCGAATGCTTTCGTCTCTACGACCGGGGCGCAATTGCACCGGGCTACCGCGGAGACATTGCGCTTTTGGACGACCTGGAGCATTTTACCGTCAATCGTGTTTGGGTTCGCGGTGTACTTACTGCAGAAGAGGGGCGCTATTTGCTGCCAGTTACACGCGCAGACAACTCCCGCGTCACTGGAAGCATCCATCTGAAAGACTTTTCCGCGGAAAAGTTCAAAATGCATCTGCGCAGCAATCAGGTTCATGTCATGGAACTGATTCCCGGAGGCGTTGTTACCAAAAAAATCGCTGCAAAGATCCAGCTGGATGCAAACGGAGAATTTATCTGGTCTGGGGAAGAAGATATTGTCAAAATCGCCGTCGTGGAACGCCACCACGGCACCGGCAATGTGGCCTGCGGATTTCTCAAGGGATACGGCATACAGGCAGGAGCGATCGCCCTTTCCATTGCCCATGACTCCCACAACATCATTGTCGTAGGTGTCAATGATGCAGAGATGACCCATGCCGTCACCTGCCTGCAAAAACAGAACGGAGGAATCGTTCTGGTGAAAGATCAAAAAGTAATTGCGTCCATGCCGATGCCCATTGCCGGCCTGATGAGTGACCAGTCCGGTGAATGGGTTGCAAGACAGCTCGATCTGCTGCATGAAGCAGCACGCACGCAGCTTGGCATCGGCAGCCGCATAGAACCTGTGATGACGCTGTGTTTTATGTCGCTTGCAGTGATCCCTGAATTAAAGCTTACGGATCAGGGACTGTTTGACGTAACCGCTTTTTCATTTCTCCCAGTCGAGATAGAGTAACTAAATTTTACCAAAAGATCCGGTTTGGGCGAAAGGCGTATCCCTTCGCTCTGCCTGGAATGACGCAGTAACTGCGTCAGGAGGAGGAAAAAATGAACAAAGGAAACGCATTGGTGCCGTTTTTCCGTCGTGGCGACATTGGCGGCCTCTCTTATGCGGTGACGAATAACATCGTCAATTACCTGATTGTAATTACCACACTGACCAATGTGCTCGGATGGCCGTCCGAGATCGTATTCGGCTTCGTCGTACCCGGTATGTCGATCGGTCTGATGCTGGGCTGTTTCTACTATGCCTGGATGGGCTACAAGCTGTCTAAGAAGGAAGGCCGCGCAGACGTTACGGCACTTCCCTCCGGGGTCTCTACCCCCGCAATGTTTGTCATCCTTTATGGAGTTGTCATGCCCCTAAGCTACGCCCTGGAGGACCCGAAACTTGCATGGTCAGCCGCAATG
>CAMULB010000097.1 GCA_947089585.1 uncultured Lachnospiraceae bacterium
CTTTGTTATTCAACATTTTTTATTTCCTCCATTTAAAATAAACATTTTTTACCAACTGTATCATCCATCGGTCTTTCAGTAACAGAAGACCCAAAATATAAATTACCGCTCCCAAAATGATCTGTATCATCAACGCAACTATACGATGCAATTCCAATAATTCAACTGCAAAAACAGACAGTAGCATCCATATTCCCGCAAGCATCTTCCTCCACGCAATCTTTAGCAGCATAACCACTGTCAGAACCGTGCTGCAATGAATCAAATAGCATGTCGTAATCACAATTTCTGCAAAAACCGATGCAACCGCAGCACCGTAAGCCAAGAATCTTGGAATCAGGATGAGATTCAGTGCTAAATTCACAACCGATCCGATCAGCAAAAACCGATTACTTTGCGCTCTTTTCCCGACCGGCGTATAATAATGTGATTCCAAACAATTGCTAATACCGATTATGACAACAATCGGGCTAAAAAGATACAGCAGCCAAACCACACCATCATAACCACTCCCAAAAAACAACGGGACAAAATTTTTAGCAACTCCAATTAACCCAAACATACATCCTATTCCCATAAATAAAATATAATTCATAGAAAAATGGATTCTCCGAATCACTTCCTCCATTTTATTTTCAACAAACAAGTAAGAAATACGTACACTCACTACAGAATTTATTGAAGTAAAAACAACACTTTTTGCAATATTAATAATTTTTTCTGCCTGTTGATAGTAGCCGATTTCTGTATGATTTGCCGTCAGCCATCCCAACAAGCTCTTATCTAAGATTGTGTACACCGAGGTGGCAATCGTCGGTATAAAGTAAACAAATGTATTTTTTAAATGCGGAATGATCTTTAGCTCTTTTATTGGAACCTTTACAATAAACCTCTTTAAATACGGCCAAAATGTCAGCGTTGATGCCAGCATAGTCAACGAATTGATCATCATATATCGCAGTAAATCATCACTGGATTTGATAAACAGAAACAGACAGACCACACCAACCAGTTTGAAGATCGTATTTCTGACAACAATCAATCGAAATTGTTCAAGGCCGGTAAAAAACCACGATATATCAAACGCAGTTGAAATCAAACATAGCGTTAAAATAAAATAGTAAATTCCATATTCTTTGCTTTGAAACGCTAGTATCAACCATACACAAATACAAATCAAGGCAGAAACCAAGGTAAGGATTTCAATTTCCCAAAAAATTTTACTTCGCTTTTGTTCCTCATTTCTGCATCTCGATATCTCTCTTGCTCCGTATGACATGGTTCCCAGTGCGACAAACATTGTAAAATAAGTGTTGATGGAACTGGTATAGCTCTGAATCCCGATTGCCTCGGCTCCTAAAACTCTAGACAGATAGGGTGCGGTAATAAAAGGCGTAATGACAGATATTACCTGGTAAATATTGCTATATAAAAAATTTTTCTTGATGCTCAACCTCTCCATAATTAAAATCAGCAATCGTTACAAATTCTGCAGCACAAGACTGTATTGATCGATCATGGCCGATAACTGAAACTCCTTTAAAAATTTTGTCCGGGATGCAATGCCAAGCTCTGTCAGATTATATTTCCCACGCAAGAGTCCTTCATATAATTCCCGTATCGAATTAACATCCGCGTGAATCAGGCTCCCGCATCCTTGTATCATCTCCGCAATCTCTCCTACATCCGATGCAAAAACAGGAAGACCTGCACGCATCGCCTCAATCACCGCAATCGGAACCGTGTCTGCCCGACTTGGAAGCAAAAACAAATCCATTTGTGGAAGATACTGCCCCACGTCAAGAATTGGCCCGTATAACGTTACGCATTCCTCTAAATGAAGCTCTGTAATCAACGCCTTGATTTCATCAAACCCGCTTCCGCCGCCAATGATATGAAGCTTGATCCTTTTTTGATCCTGTTCTTTCAGGTAGGCTAATGCTTTTACTGCCAAATCCTGCCCTTTCCTGTATTGAACCGAAGCCACAATTGCAATATGAAGATGTCCATCATCTGAAGAATATTTCCTCACCGTTTTCCTTCCTATATCCTCTATGCCATTGATAATACATGGGCAATGCATTCCATATGCCTCTTCCATATAGCTCTGCGAAGATTTACAAATCGTAACCACACGGTCCACATAGCAAAACAACGCTTCTATCCTGCTCCTAATCTCTCGTTCCGCCGAAGTTCCCCTTATGCCGCTTCTCGTCATTAACAACTGCTCCAAAGGATCCGTATCGGCATGACTGATGAAAATAGAAGGCACTTTCTGTCTTTGTGTCTCCATAAAGTAAATAGCCGTAAAGGGATCTTGAAAAATCAGCAAATCCGGTTTCTTTTCTGTTTCATTCCAAAGCCTAAGCACACGGGAATTTGCCGTAATCTCCTTTTCGATCAGTCTCTTCTGAACCATCTTCGTTCTGTATAACGGTATTTTCTTTAACGTTTCAATCCATTTTCTTTTTCTCTGATACCCACGATTCGCCAACTGTGTACCGAGTGTTGACTGATACGGTTTCCGGCAGTCAATGATCCCATCCTGTGAAAAAACATACCGCAGCTCCAAACCATGTTCCAGAAAATGCGTCCTTCCCAGTATTAATTTTTCCGTCACTTTATTCGCACCGTGTAATTGATGCATATCACGCGTCATAATATCAATCGTTTTCATGTTTGCCACCACATATGCGCCTGTATCAGCTTTCTATTTTTGACCTGGTAAAACCCGCTTTCCAAGACGGCCATGCATTCCGTCAAAAAAACCCTTGACCAACATTTTGATACAGGCTTTTCCCTCTGGATTGCATTTTAAAGTTGCATAAATTTGAAACAGAAACTGCTTTATAGCTGCCAAATTCCCCAAATCTCTTTTTACTCTGTAACAGTAATTACGCACAAGGTAATACGATTTCCATGGGGAACAAATTCCTACATAAACAATTTGCCCTTTCCATTTTAATGGAACAACCTCTGATGACGGATGAAAATAGACACTGTCCACAATCGTAGCAACACATGCACCTGCCTTTGCCGCCCGGCTTTGATAATCAACTTCATCACCCCGAATAAAAAACTCTCTATTGGGATAACCGATTTCTTTTACAAGCTCCTTGCTGATTAAAGTACCGTTAAATGGATTGATCAAATCCGTAATCACCCCATTTTGGGCACTTCCTCTCACCTCTTTTGCTGTCACCATCCTTCCAAGACCAAATGACAGCTTTTCACACAACTCATCGCAAACGACGAGCGAATTGAGCATCAGTTTATGATTTTTTTTATAGAAACGTTTAGCTTTCTCAAACAGAACAGAAAATGTATCCTTACAGATGGGTCTTCCATCGTCATCCATCAAACAAATAAAATCAAAACCATTTTCATACGCATATTTCATTCCGTAATAAAATCCACCGGCGCCGCCAACGTTTGAATCAAGCGAAACAAATTCAATAAAATCATAGTTCAATATTCCCTGCTCCTTAAGATATTCATAGGTTCCATCCGTGCTGCAATTATCTATAATATAGAACTTATCAAATCTCTTTTCTTGTTTTAATACACTATGAATATTTTTCAGAAGCTCTTCCTTCCGATTGTACGTAACTACAACCCCCGCAAACGTCATCAATACACTGCCTCCTTATCAATTTAGGTTTTAAAAAGAATTTCGCTAACAGCCATCCATAAACCGCATAACGAATCATCAATCCTGGATTGAGATAATAATCGGAAAAAACATCTCCTGTTGCCGAATAAAAGTAACAATAAATCATGGCAATTGAAAAAAACAGATATACACAACAGGATGGCTTTGTTAGCTGCATTTTGCGAAATCTATTTATCACCCGCGTCGCCGCAAACGCAGTAATAAAACGAATCAACATACACCCCACAATCCCATAATCACGAATCGGATCTGCCAGCGACGTGTATACATTGGCGCGAAACTGATTTTTACTGAACACAAGCATTGGCTCCCAGGATTTGACGGTATCGTGTGAAATTCGCAAAAAATGGTAAAGTCGTTTCATCGTATGGTAGCCAAAATACGGCGCATCATTCCACCCATTCTTTAATAAATCATCCAGACCATAGAGTGAAGAGCATGTATACATCTGAACATAGCTGGCGATTGGAATTGTCTGCGCATTATTTCTCACACGTCCATAAGCAAGAAAAACAATCACAAACAGCCCAACTCCAACGACTAATTTCGGTGATACATGCAATCTTTTCATGTCCTTTTGCAGAAGAACCGTGAAATAACACACAAGCACTCCTACCCCCAATAACATAAAGCTTGTACGGCTTGTACTTAAAAATCGAATCATCAAATCGGGCACGAAGGGCAGCAATAAATAAAATTGCCGGATCTTAAAATGTACAAAATTATATATAAATACATAAAACATAAAGTATGTGGTTATTTCGCATATATAAATCAATTGATTAAAAATCGGATTTCCCAGCGTCACAGCCGCGCCCAATCTTATAAATTCTAAACGAGCAGCCGTCATGAGCTGCATGATCCCTGCTCCGTTCTCAAGCTCCGCTGAAACCAGCGATACAAGATTACGATATCGACTCATTGCGACTACCAGAAAAAGCAACGTCAAAACGATCACTTTCCATGCTTCAATTTTTATAATCCCTTCCGTCCCATCCTCCACATAACGCTTTGTCTCAAGAGAACTTTTTTCCAATTCCAAGGGCAAATGACCGATTCTTTCCCCCAGTGCCGTTACCAGCAAGAATCCAAGAATTACAAAAAAGGTTACTGCCGATATGTCTGATTTCATAGAGAATAAAGTGACAGCATACATAAATGAAAATGCCATAAACATACCTGACGCCCATAACGTCGGAGACAGAAGCCTCAATTTGGAATATTGGAATGCAACGTATGTAATTATTGCAGTGCAAAAAAACAGAACTGTACTCATGCAAATCTCCCTAACGTCTTTGATCTATTCACGTAAACTCATAGTTGTATTTTTCTGATAAACTCATGATAATTTTTTTCCCACCCTTTAGCCCAAAAGCTCTCATTTTGGCCATTCAAAGACTCATCCCTCAAATCAATCCTTTCTAACAGCTGTTCTAACGTATCAAAGATCTCAAACGGATGCTCTGGCAGAAATGCCCTAGTGTATTCTGTATTCCACACAAAAATGCGATCAACAATCCCCGCTGCTTCAAATAAAACGGTGGATACTTCGCCTACAACAATTGATCTACTTGCTAAGGATGTATAAAGATCTACCTGATCGTCTATCTCAACTGAAAGATTTTCATTTTTGATTGTGCGAAGTGCATTTTCCCTTTCACCGGGATGCGGACGAAAACAGATCTGATATTCCTTTAAATGATCTGCCAATTGTGCAGCAAGCACCACACTTTTCTCTGTGTTTTCTCCAATTCCAATTACCAGGATACTTTTTGTATTCCTGTTCTTTCTTCTTAACCCTTTTACACATAAATCATGGTAGGGGTTTCCAATCGAAACTTTTTCTATGGGACAATTCATCTGTGTATTCCACCACTCCCCATAGGTGAAAATATAATTCGGCAACCCGGCCGCAACTCTATCATCACTGACAATGTTTTTTGCATAATTGTACATGATGTTGTTTTTGGTGATATATCCATGTTGAAGTTCAATGCTAATGATTCCTTTACGCTTTAACATTTTATTAAAGAAATAGTAATATGGAAATCCAGCTCCAACTGTTATAACCACTTTTGTACGGTTCGACAATCGTCTGCCAAACCATTCTGCTTGATTTCTCATTACCGCGATCATTCTAACAATCGACTGATCAATTTTTATCAATTCTTCTCTGCTAATCGTAATTCCCATGATCGCACGCGCTCTCGCACAAAAATAATTCAACATCTCTCCGACCGCACGATCGTCTCTCCGATTGAAACATCGCCCTTTGATTTCACTTCCGATTCTTCCTAATGTATCAAAATATACGTCTTTGTTTCTTCTCGGAAACGGCCATTCCCAATCTAATAGCGCTTGTTCCATCACAACCGTCTCTTCTGGAAACATTTCATAGAACGGATCTACATATCGGTTATAAAATTCATTCTCAAGAAATGTCTTTCGATTGGTCGTATACAAATAAATCTGTTTATTTTTGAATATTCTTTGATGAACGAAATTATACGTCATAGCTCTTAGGACAAAAGAAATCATTTTCAAACTAATTCTTCGATTGTGGTCAGGAGATTGATAATGGAATACTTTTCCGCCTACAACACGATACAGCAAATAAAAACGCCCAATCATCCAGATTGGTACATCATCATATGTCTTAAAGTCCAGCAGATGTGGATCATTTTCTAACTCAAATATTGATGCCAAGCTGATCTCTTTCCCCATAAAGCCCCCTATATGTGAACCCATTTCTTTGATCCATCATCCCATTCTTTCACAATCGTATTGCAGCCGACCACCATGGAACCTGCAGGAATCTCTTTGCTTACCACGCTGTTCGCTCCCACAATACAACCGTCTCCGATTCTAGCTCCAGATAAAATGACTGCATTTTCTCCAATCCAGACATTGTTTCCAATCACGGTCGAACCAGATTGAAGCCCCCTGCTGTTTGGCGGGACACTCGGCGCATCTTGGTTTCTGCCAAAATATTGCCCGTGATTCGTATCGCTGATGAAGCATTTCGATGCAATCAGCACATTCGATCCGATTTTGACCGAATTATATGCCACAATATGCGTCATATCTCCAAGCTGACAATCAGTCCCGATAAACAGCGTCTTTTTACTGCCCAAAAGATCAAATCTGCAAAATCGGCCGGTTGTCAATCCTCTGCAGCCTGACAGAGAAGCGCCCCCTCGAATGTAAATCGGCCTACGAATTAATCTCGCTTGTCTAAAAGTCAGTTTTGTAAGCAAAAATGCATAGGCCATTTTCACAAACTCTGAAGCAGAATATTGATTCTTCATTTTTCTATCCCTTTACCTTCTCAATCATCCGAATTTTAAAATCATCGCCCCAAATCGCCTTTGAATCATAGGGTCGATCCGGAAACGCACCGTACTGCAGCTGAATATCCAATTCATTTTCTTTGATAAAAGCTTCCACACGGTCCGCCAGCTTCTCCGGCCTGCCGGCACAGATATTGATAATACCGTCAATCTTTTCCTGCTCAACCACATCTGCTATTTGTCTACAGCAAACATCATAATCCAGAAAATCAAACTGGTTGAGCCCCAAGGTAAATGGAAATTCCTTCTTTCCTGCATGTGCAGTCTGCACCATCTTAGAGAAAATCGAACAGCCATCTTCTGAATTTCCAACAATATAAAACCCTCTGAGCCATTGAAATACCACATTGTTTTGTCTGCACTTTTGCTCAACAATTCTTCTCAATGCATTCTTGCTGATACCGTATAAGCTCTGAGGGTTACACGGCGTATTTTCATTGATGCTGCCCTCAAAAAATCCCACTTCATGCATACTGCCCATCACAGCGACTTTGCCTATTCCCGACTCAATCAGCTTTGTCAGAAAGCTCATATGGTTCGGCAGATCCTTGATATGATTCACCGATTCATGTACAAAGCCATCCCGCCAGGCCATATGCAGCACCACATCAGGCCTACCAAAAAAATAATAGGGATCTTCCAGCTCAAACAAATTGATTTTAACTACATCTGCCCGTTGATCAACATGGGTATCATCAAAATCCGCCGCGATTACGTTTGCTCCGTCATCCAGAAGCGCTTTTACGACCCCTTTGCCCAGATAGCCGTTTGCACCAGTCACTAATATTTTCATCTGTGTCCTCCTAACTCAACACTTCCAGAATCCAGCTTTTTAGGCTGTATTTTTTAGTTCTCTCCTAAAGGAAGTCCCTTTATCTCCCCATTTGCAAAGTTATACATTTCCGGCAGACTACATTCCTATGATTTGGCTCTATTTCCAAACCATGCCAATCTTATTCAACCTTTGAATCTGCCAATCTGCCAATTGCGCTTTTCGTTTTCTCTGCCTGGCAATCCATGCCCCCAAATGAAAGCCACTTTGTGTCTGAAACCCACTGGGAACCTGTAAATTCCCATGCGCCTGAAAATATTCATCTGCCTGATCGCAGGTCTGTTCCCACTTACTCTGAGCTGGAAGCTGCCAGTCCATTCCCAGTTTTTCCAGCTTTCTTCTGTGCTCTTCGCTCAATGAATGGTTGTAATAGGCTTCCCGCTGACGGCGAATCCATTTTCCTAAAAGACAGCCTTCCTTTGTAACATAAGCAGCTGGAACATTCAAATGACCGTACTCTGTAAAATATGTGCAGGCCGCCCGATACGTACTCTCCCATATGGCATCCCGCTTTGGTTCCCAGCTCATTCCAATTGCATTTAATTTTTCAATTCGTTCTTTGGTCAGCTCAGCGCGCAAAGAACGATTTTTCAAGATCCATGCACCAAGATGAATTCCAGCCGAATTCGTATAGTCAATCGGTACATCCAGATGCCCTTTTTCTTCATAATATTGTTTTGCGGATGCATAATTCTGCTCCCAAAAATAATCCATCACATCCCATACCATGCCGATTTGATTCAACGCCGCTTCCCGCTCAGGTGTCAGACTTAATCCACAGTTCCCTTTCTTTGCAGTACGCAGCTGAGCAATCCATCGCCCTAACGCAACACCGTCGCATTCCTCCCGTGCTGGCACCAACAAATCTCCATGCCGATGATAATAGGCTTCTGCCTTTGCATAATACTTCTCCCACGCCGCTTCCCGTGCATCCTGCCAGCGCATCCCGATTGCATTCAGACGCTGCACCTGCGTTTCAGTCAAGATTCCGGACACCTTTTTCGTATAGACTCTGCGCTGAGTATCCAACCATTGTCCCAATGATAGTCCCTCAGGCGTCACATAACGTTTGGAAATCTCCAGACCGCCTGTTTGTTGATAATACCGTTCTGCTGCCGCATACATCAAATCCCACGACGCCGACAAGGTTCCCTCCAGCTTTTGGAACAGCTGTACACAGTTGCTTACCTCATCAATCACACGAAAGCGGCAGTTGATAATCTCCACTTCTCTTCCTTTCCGACGATATGCTTCCACTGCCACGCGCATCTCTTCTTCCACCGCTCCAATACTACAAAGGTTTTCAATATTTTGTACTACATCAAAGATGACTGCGTTTTGTTTTTCTCCGGCGGACAATGCACGACCGATCTGCTGCTTATAAATGATCGGTGAGACGGTCGGACGCAGTAAAATTACACCGCTGACATCTGCCACATGGATTCCTTCGTTCAACATGTCAATGCAGAACAAAAGTTTTAGATGGTCACTTCTATCTGACTTAAAATCTGCAAATTCCTTACTTGTCCCTGGATCCTCGGAATAGACGGAGTATACATGCGGGGCTGCATCTATCTTCGCGAACCATTCCGGTACTTTGGCAATCATCTCCTTCATGTGATTGTAATCGGCACAAAATACAAGGTACTTCCCGGCCCGGTCGGACAGGTGCTTGTAAAAGATCTGCTCCATACCCTCTGCTTGTTCCAAGGCCCTTCGCAACGCTTCCAGCTCTTTTTCCGCCTCTGCCCGCACAGCTTTGCTCCTGGCAGTGCGAATTCTGGTTTCATACTGTTCCAAATCCTTGCGATAGGAAAAGATGGAACGCACATATTTCGGCGGATTTAAGATTCCACGAACAATTGCTTCTCCCAATGTCATCTGGGAAGCAATACAGCCGTCAAATAATTCATCTGCCATATCGCGCTGATTGTCGAGATAGCGAACGTTGGTGGCAGATAGTCCAAGCAATGGGACTTTGGGAAAGAGAGACAACAAATGTTCTACACCTTGGCCCCACATTCTGGCTCCACAGCGATGAAATTCATCTAAGACGATGTAATCCGGCCGAATCTGCATCAATTCTGTTTTTTCCATCAGCATGAGTTTTGCATAGGTAAGAAAATGGATATTTGCACAATCACTCCCACCGGCCCTTCGCCAATTCTCCTGCTGGGTATGAAAAATGTATTCTGAAGGGGAGAGCCAGCAAATTGTTTCACTCAGATGGTCTTCACAGAGCCGAAAAGCAATGAAGGACTTACCGGTTCCGGTTGGATGAATCACAGCGGCTTTACCGCTGCGCCGCATCATACTACAGGCAGCTTCGTAAGCGATGTGATTATGTCGGTATAGTGCTGTACTCATTGCCCTCCTCCTTCCCTCGGAGATGTAATGAAGGATGGCACTTCATGATAAAAAGTGCACCATACCGCTTGTTACAAGAGATTATTAATCCTTTTGACTAAAATTTTGACTGCGAATTACAATCAGAAAACGCTGAAAAGAATGTCAAAAGCTCGTATATTGGCTTATAGATTTGAAAAATTCTGACTGCGAACTGACACCAAAAAGGAGAAAATCTAAGACGTATAGATATAAAAATCAAAGAATTTGAG
>CAMULB010000098.1 GCA_947089585.1 uncultured Lachnospiraceae bacterium
ACTATGATATAATACCGCTGAATCGAATGTATAAGAATGAGGATGGGACAGTATGAGAAAATTTTTGGCCAAATATAAGCATGGATGGATTTTAGTCTATTTTCTGCTCTATTTTCCATGGTTTGCGATGTTAGAGCAGACGGTGACAGTCAACAGCCGCTTCCATGTGGTTCATATGGCGATCGACGATTATATTCCGTTTATCGAGTTTTTTATTATCCCCTATTTGCTGTGGTTTCTTTATGTAGCGGCGGCGATTGTATATTTCTTTTTTACCAATGTATCGGATTATTACAAGCTGTGCTGCTTTTTGTTTATTGGCATGACGGTGTTTTTGGTGGTTTCCACGGTATTTCCCAATGGGCATTACTTGAGGCCCAGTGTATTTGTGCGTGATAATATCTGCACGGAGCTGGTGCAGTGGCTTTATGCAACGGATACCTCGACCAACTTATTTCCCAGCATCCATGTCTTTAATTCCATTGCCGTGCACATTGCGGTCTCCCACAGCGAGACGCTGCGCCGGTATCGGTGGGTACAGCTGGCTTCTGGTGTGCTGATGGCAAGCATTGTCTGCTCTACCATGTTTTTGAAGCAGCATTCCGTGTTTGATGTGCTGACTGCATTCTTGATGGCGGGCGTACTGTATACCGTGGTATATGGCCGGGAATGGCAGCAGAATCGGCGCAAGGGATACCAGGGACAGCTGCAGAAGATTTAAAATATGGCGTGGAAGTTTTTGTCATATTTTCGCTTTGGGGGAGGATGCCCTTGATTTTACGCAGATTCGGAGGGAACAGGTGATTTCTTGACAATCCGCAAAAAGTCTTTATAATGGGAGAGGGTGATTGTGGATAAGAGAGGAATTAACAGATGACAAAAACGAAAACAATGAGTAAGAAAAAAGTAGTTCTTTTGATCCTGCTGTCCATAGCAGTGGTTTTGCTTGCGGTTTACTTTGGCATTGGCGTATATTTTAAAAGCCATTTTTTGTTCCGCACGCAGATCAACGGTGTGGACTGCGCGAAGAAGACGGTGGCAGAGGTCGAACAGCTGATCATGGACGAGATTGACGACTATCAGCTGACGCTGACCGGCCGGGGTGAGGAGGAAGTGATCAAAGGACAGAAGATACAGCTGAAGCCGGTATTTGACGGCAGCCTGAATCAGGTGCTGGAGGCATGTAATCATTTTGCCTGGCCGCTGTTTTTATTTCAGCCTACGGTGGTGGAGCTGGAGACAATGGTGGAGTATGATGAGGCGAAGCTGAGTCAGGCAATCGAAGATCTGAACGGGACGAATCCGAAGGTGATGGAAGCGCCGAAGGACGCCTATATTTCCGATTATATTGCGGGAAAGGGCTATGAGATTGTTGCGGAGGAAGAAGGAACAACCGTTGACAAGAAGGCCTTACAGGAGGCGCTGCACCAAGCTTTGATCAATCTGCAGGAAGAGATGTCTCTGGAGGAAGAGGGCTGCTATCGCCAGCCGAAGGTTCGTGCGGACGATCAGAAGCTGACAGAGACGCTCAAGGAGCTTAACCAGTATGCTTCCACAGAGATTACATATGAGTTTGGGGAGAAGCGCGAGGTCTTAAACGGCGAGATCATCCACAATTGGCTGACGCTGGAGGCAGACGGGACGATTGCCATCAGTCAGGAGAAGATTGCGGAATACGTGGATGAGTTGGCCGGCAAATACAATACGGCCAAGAAGACGCGCAGCTTTGCGACCAGCTATGGCAGTACGGTTAGCCTGCCCTGGAATGAATATGGCTGGAAGATCGACGAGGAACAAGAGGAAGCGTCGATTTTGGAAGAGGTCAAAGCCGGAACACAGGTGTCCAGGGAGCCGGCCTACAGCCAGCGGGCCAAGAGCCACGGGGAGAACGACCATGGCGGCACTTACGTGGAGATCAACATTACGGCCCAGCACCTGTTCTTTTATAAAGACGGGGCCTTGATTGTGGAGTCGGATTTTGTCTCCGGCAACCTGGCCAGAGGAGACGGCACGCCCAGCGGGGCGTTCGGGCTGGCCTACAAGCAGCGGGACGCCGTTTTAAGGGGCGAGGATTACCGCACGCCGGTTGATTTCTGGATGCCCTTTAACGGCGGAATCGGACTGCACGACGCCACCTGGCGCAGAGACTTTGGCGGCAATTATTACAAATCCAATGGTTCTCACGGATGTATCAATCTGCCTTACAACGTGGCGGAGAAGATCTTCAATCACATAGAAGCAGCAGATGCGGTCTTTGTCTATGAGCTTCCGGGAACAGAGAGTGCGAAAGCGCAGGCGCAGGAAGCGGCCTCTTCGGTCGTTGGAATGATCGGTGCGATCGGTGAGGTGACAGCCGACAGCGGCGGAGCAATTCAGAATGCGCGCGCGGCTTATAACGCTTTAGGCGATCAGGCCAGAGCGTATGTCAATAATTACAATACATTGGTTGGCGCGGAGGCGGCCTTTGCGGATATTCAGGCATGGCAGCAGGCGCAGGCCCAGGCGCAGGCGGATGCCCAGCCGGTTGTGGATGCAATTGCCGGAATCGGTGAAGTGACGCTGGAGAAGGAGGGCGCCATTGCGGACGCCCGCAACCGTTACAATGCGCTGTCCGAGGATGCCAAGCAGTATGTAGCCAACGGAGACGTACTGGTGGCCGCCGAGCAGCGGCTGAATGAGCTAAAGCAGGAGCAGGCGCAAAAGAAGGAAGAAGAATAAGAGCTGTAACCGGTCGTTTTGTTTGAGGCTTGAAAGAACGAGTTACGAAATCCCCCGCGGCGGAAGACCGGCGGGGGATTCTGTGTTGCTCGCGGCGCTGCATCGACGCGGATGTAGCGTGAGAAAGCAGCTGCATCGGCACGGCGGGGGATGACGCTGCATCGCTGTGCATTTATCGGTATTGCTTTGGTGTTAGGCCAGTATATTTTTTAAAGACCTTGGAAAAATAGCTCTGATCCTCAAAGCCGGTGGCGATGGCAATGTCAATCACTGAATAGTTGGTGTTGGACAACAGCCGCTTGCTCTCCTCGATTCGCACCATATTGAGGTATTCCTTAAAGGAGGAGCCGGTGGACTGCTTAAACACAGTAGAAAAATAAGCGGGATTGAGGTGTACATGACCTGCTACGTCGTCAAGCGAGAGCGGCGTGGCAAAATTCTGCGAGATGAACTGGATTGCTTTTTTGACCAGCTCACTGTTTTTGCTGGGAATGTAATTGAAGATGCAGTCGGTGAAGGTGTCAACGGATTCCTGCAGCTTGAAGCAGACGTCGTCTAAGGAACGCATGGACTGCAGCGATTTGAGATATTGATTGTTGATTTTTAATACACTGTCCGAGGTGGCGCCCCCTTCGATGGCAGCCCGCGACAGGAGGGAGCACAGCTCGATGGAGCGGGTTTTTACGATGTCCAGGCTGTTTCCTTCGGCAAAAAATACATAGCCCAGCAGATCGTTTAAGATCGCCTTGGCCTGCTCGCTGTTGCCGGTTTTGACCTTGGTGATCAGAGAATTTTCCATTTCAATCGGGTAAGAGACGCCGGTGGTGGAACCGGATTTGTACATCTGGATGGATTCATTGATCTTCGACTGCTGGCTTAGCTTGCTCTGATTCATGATCAGCTGCTGCTTGCTCTCAGAGATCAGATCGGCAAACAGGTAGTAGAGCAAGCGGCTGATGTGGGTGACGGTGGCCGAGGGAACAATTTTGATCGAATCCAGCTCTTCGTACAAGTCAAGCAGAGAAGTTGTGGATAAATTATAGCGTCGGTCGATGCTTAAAACCAGCGTGGAATCCGGTTCATCCATCAAAAAAGGCCCGACCAGTACTGAGCCGAACAAGGTGTTATTGTTCATCAGCGGAAAGACCATATGATTGAGATTGGCATGACAGGAGAAGATGTAAGTCTCTCCTAAGTCCATTGCCTTTTGGCTGGCACGGATATGTACTCGTTCACAGGAATCATTTTTTGGCAGATACTTCTTGATGATGCGGCAGTAATTGGATACCTGCCCATAGGATTCCAAAATAATTCCATGGGCGTCGATTACCTGCGTAGGCAGACCGATACAGGTGTGAAAGGATTCTAAGATCTCACAGAGCTTTTGTTTTTCTACGATTTGGTATAATCCGGATTCCATCACGCTACTCCTTGGCAAAAAGTCGAAAAATGTGTTGAACCGTATGTATTATAACATAGCATACAGAATATGAACAGGTACAACGCGATAGTTTTTGGAAAAAAACATAGAAAATCAATAATAATTACAAAAAGAAAAGAGGAACAGCTTATGGTCTCAAAACAGATTTTGGAAGATATTGCCAACAGCTCGGCCATCCGTGCGATGTTTGTGGAGGGAAAAGCATTGGAAGCGCAGGTTGGGGCTGAGCACGTCTACGATTTCAGTCTCGGCAATCCCTGTACACCGGTGCCGGACGCGTATACGCATGCCCTGGAGGAGATTCTTGCCAGTGAGGATTCCTTAAGCCTTCACGGCTACATGGATAACACCGGCTATCCGCAGGTGCGCGAGGCAGTGGCGGAGAGCCTGAACCGGCGTTTTGGCACGAGGTTCGATGCGGGAAATATCATTATGACTGTGGGAGCGGCAGGTGCGATCAATGTGATTCTCAAGGTGCTGTTTGATCCCGGCGACGAGCTGATCGTGTTTGCACCCTATTTTACGGAGTATCGCAATTACTGTGGCAATTGGCGGGGCGTGCTGTCGGTGGTGCAGCCGGACTACGAGACGTTTCTGCCGGATTTTGCGGATTTTGAACGCAAAATTTCACCGAGGACAAAAGCCGTGATGATCAACAATCCGGTCAATCCCAGCGGGGTACTCTATTCAGAACAGACGATTGAAAAAATTGCCGCGCTGCTGAACAAAAAGCAGCAGGAGTATGGCCATGAAATTTATATCATTTCCGATGAGCCGTATCGGGAGCTGGTATTTGACGGGAAGACCACGCCCTTTTTGACCAAGTATTATCAGAATACGTTCGTGACCTATTCGTTCAGTAAATCGTTGTCGATTCCGGGCGACCGCATTGGTTATCTGGTGGTGTCCAGTGAGATGGCGGATTTTGAGACGGTTTTTGCCGGGCTGGCGATTGCCAACCGCATCACCGGCTTTATCAATGCACCGGCGCTGATGCAAAAGGCGGTGGCGCGCTGTCTGGAGGAGCGGACGGATGTGGAATTTTATGACAAGAATCGGCGGTTCATTTATCAGGCGCTGACACGTATGGGCTATTCCTGTGTCAAGCCGGAGGGAACCTTCTATCTGTTCGTCCAATCGCCGGAGCCGGAGGAACAAAAGTTTATTGAGGCGGCCAAAAAACATCATATTATCCTGGTCAACGGCACAACCTTTGCCTGCCCCGGCTATGTGCGCCTGGCCTACTGCGTGCCCTTGGAACGGCTGGAGCGGTCGCTGCCGGCCTTTGAAGCCTTAGCGCAGGAGTACGGCCTGCGCCCGCAGGCATAGCAGGTGTGTGCGGAGCGCGCGCAGGAGTACGGCCTGCGCCCGCAGGCAGAACAGGTGCAGGCGGAAAACGCGCGGGAGTACGGCCCATATAGCAGGTGCAGGCGGAAAGCGCGCGGGCGCGGCAGCACGGCGGCGCGTTGATGTGGAAAGAATGAGAGGATACGGAGGACAACCATGGCAAACTGGGAACAAAATGTGCGTAAGGTAACGCCGTATGTGCCGGGAGAGCAGCCGGCGCAGAGCGGAATAATCAAATTGAACACCAACGAGAACCCCTATCCCCCGGCGCCGGGGGTGGCAAAGGCGCTGCAGGAGCTGGAGGCAGAACGACTGCGGCTGTATCCCGATCCGACCGCGTCGGAGCTGACCAAGGCGTTGGCGGCACGCTATGGCGTAAACGAGAATCAGGTGTTTGTAGGCGTTGGCTCGGATGATGTGCTGGCGCTGGCTTTTTTAACATTTTTTAACGGTGCGGAACCGATTTTATTTCCGGATATCACCTACTCCTTTTATGAGGTCTGGGCAAATCTGTACCGAATTCCCTATCGGTGTCCGCCCTTAGACGAGCATTTTTGCATTCGCAAGGAGGATTACTGCCAGGCATGCGGCGGCATTGTCCTGGCCAATCCCAACGCGCCGACCGGACTGGCGGCCGATTTATCGGTGATTGAAGAAATTGTGCGCAGCAATCCGAAGGTCATTGTCATTGTTGACGAAGCATATATTGACTTTGGGGGCACTTCTGCGGTATCATTAATTCCGTCTTATGAAAATTTACTGGTCGTACAGACCTTTTCCAAATCCCGCAGCATGGCGGGAATGCGGATCGGCTACGCCCTGGGACAGCCTGCTCTGATTCGCTATTTGCAGGATGTTAAATATTCCTTCAATTCTTATACGATGGATTTGAGCGCATTGAAGCTGGGCGCAGCCGCGCTGGCAGATGAAGCGTACTTTCAGCAGACGCTTGAAAAAATCATTGGTACCAGAGAGCGGGTCAAAGGAGCGCTGCAGGAGTTGGGCTTTGTCTGTCTGGATTCGCAGAGTAATTTTATTTTCGCGGCGCATCCTGTGTTTTCGGCAGCAGAGCTGTTTGAAGCGTTAAAACGGCAGCAGATTTATGTGCGCCATTTTGACCGGCCCCGAATTTCTGACTATCTCAGAATTACCGTGGGCACCGAGGAAGAGATGGAACGGCTGCTCTCATTTTTAAGACAGCTTGTGCAAAGGTAAGACCGCGAAGCGTAGGCCGCAGTCAGATGACCCGAATTTTGCGGCGGAATCAGGAATGGAGAGAAATGAAATGGTAAAGAATATTTTAAAGGGAGCCGTGATGGGAATTGCCAACATTATTCCCGGTGTCAGCGGCGGTACGATGGCGGTGTCGATGGGGATTTATGACAAAATCATCCATGCCGTGACGCACCTCTTTTCGGAGTTTAAGCAGAGCATGAAAACGCTTTTGCCGATTTTAATCGGCATTGTTCTGGCAATTGTCGCGGTGGCGCGTCTGATCGAGTATATGTTTGACGTGATTCCCTTTCAGACAAACCTGCTGTTTATCGGTTTGATTCTGGGCGGGCTCCCGGCGATGGGCAAGAAGGTAAAGGGACATTCCGTGCGTGTGGGACACGGACTGGCGTTTCTGCTATTTTTTGTGCTGGTGGTCGGCTGCGCCTCTCTGGAGGGAAGCCAGGGCAGCGCGGCGGATTTGAGCTTTAGCCTGATCAACGCCGTCAAGCTTTTGGGAGTCGGCGTGATCGCATCGGCGACGATGGTGGTTCCCGGCGTCAGCGGTTCGATGATTTTGATGATTTTGGGCTATTATGAGCCGGTGCTTGCGATGGTCAATCAATTTGTGGATCATCTGAAGGAGATGAATGTGCAGGGAATTCTTTCGGATTGCGGCGTGCTTGTTCCGTTTGGCATTGGCGTGGTCGTAGGAATTTTTGTCATTGCCAAAATCATAGAGATTGTGTTTGACAAATGGCCGCTGTTGGCCTACTGGGCGATCATCGGTCTGATTGTGGCGTCTCCGGTGGCAATTCTGATGATGAACAAATTTGGTTCTCTTGGCGTGGGCACCGTGCTGACCGGCGTGCTGGCGCTGGCGGTGGGAGTGGTGGCCTCGCTGCTGCTTGGTTCCGAGGAGGAAACCGGTCACAATTAGTATCAGCGGTGGGAGTGGTGGCCTCGCTGCTGCTTGGCTCCGAGGAGGAAACCGGTTACAATTAATCTCATTAGCAAATTTTATAACAAAAAGGGATGAAAAATGCGGTGATTCAGTATATGATAAGAGAGACAAGCGAAAACGAATGCGGGCACCTGCGGTGAAAGCAGATCGAGAGCGAACAACGAAAGGATGAACAAGGATGGCAAAAGTAGGAATTGTAATGGGAAGTGATTCAGATCTGCCGGTGATGGCCAAAGCGGCGGATATTTTAGAGGAGCTTGGAATTTCGTATGAGATGACGATTATTTCGGCGCATCGGGAACCGGATGTATTTTTTTCCTATGCCAAATCTGCCGAGGAGAAGGGATTTGAGGTGATCATTGCCGGAGCCGGGATGGCGGCGCACCTGCCGGGGATGTGTGCGGCAATTTTCCCGCTGCCGGTGATTGGCGTTCCGATGCACACGACCTCTCTTGGCGGAAGGGACTCTCTGTATTCGATCGTTCAGATGCCGACCGGGATTCCGGTGGCTACGGTGGCAATTAATGGCGGAGCCAATGCCGGGCTGCTGGCGGCGCGGATGCTGGCGATCGCCGATCTTGAGCTGCGAAAACGGCTGAAGGATTATGCGCAGAAGATGAAGGAGCAGGTGCTGGCAAAGGACGAGCGATTACAGGTAATTGGCTACCGCGAATACAGCAAAAAATAACAACAGCGCGAAAATCGGCGTCCGGTGATACTGCCTTGGCTTGCCCGGACGATGCGAAGAATACAGAGTGCGAAAGGGAGGATTTACAATGGATTATAAGAATGCCGGTGTGGATATCGAGGCGGGCTACGCTTCGGTGGAATTGATGAAAAAGCACGTACAGCGGACAATGCGCAGTGAGGTTCTGACCAATTTGGGCGGGTTTTCCGGGGCTTTTTCAATGGAACGCTTCAAGGAGATGGAGAAGCCGGTGCTGGTATCCGGAACCGACGGCGTGGGAACAAAATTAAAGCTTGCGTTTTTGCTGGACTGTCATGATACGGTTGGGATTGACTGTGTGGCGATGTGCGTCAATGACATTGCCTGCGCCGGCGGCGAGCCGTTGTTTTTCCTCGATTATATTGCCTGTGGCAAGAACGAGCCGGAGAAGATTGCGGATATTGTCAAGGGTGTATCCGAGGGCTGTATCCAGTCCGGGGCTGCTCTGATCGGCGGGGAGACGGCGGAGATGCCGGGCTTCTATCCGCCGGAGGAATACGACCTCGCCGGATTTGCAGTGGGGGTCGTCGATGAGAAGGATTTGATTACCGGAAAAGAGATCCAGCCGGGGGATGTATTGATCGGTCTGGCCTCCTCAGGCGTGCATTCCAACGGCTTTTCACTGGTGCGCAAGGTTTTTGCGATGACAGTGGAGAATTTAAAGCGTTACCGCGAAGAGCTGGGAATGACGCTGGGCGAAGCGCTGCTGGCGCCCACCAAGATTTATGTCAAAGCGCTGCAGGCGGTGAAGGAGCAAAAGCTTGTGATCAAGGGCTGCAGCCATATCACGGGCGGCGGTTTTTATGAGAATATTCCACGTATGCTGCCGGAGGGCAGACGCGCGGTGGTTGAGAAGAACAGCTATCCGATTCCGCCGATTTTTTCTCTGCTGGCCAAAGAAGGGGCGATTGAAGAAAGGGTAATGTATAACACCTACAATATGGGCATCGGCATGGTGCTTGCAGTGGATCAGGCCGATGCAGACGGCGTGCTGGCGGCAGTGCGTGCGGTGGGAGAGACGCCCTATGTGATTGGACATGTGGAAGAAGGGGAAAAAGGAGTTACCCTATGCTGAGGCTGGCGGTGCTGGTCAGCGGCGGCGGAACCAATCTGCAGGCGATCATCGACGGGATTGCAGACCACACGATCACCAATGCCGAGCTTGCCGTTGTCATCAGCAATAACCGCAATGCGTATGCCTTAAAGCGGGCCGAAGCGAGCGGAGTCGAAGCGCTCTGCATCGCGCCGAAGGAGTATCCCGACCGGGAAGCATTTCATCAGGCTCTGCTTCAGGCGCTGAATCAACGTGCAATTGATCTGATCGTACTGGCCGGCTATCTGGTGGTGATTCCGGCGCTTTTGATTCGCCGCTATCAGAACCGGATCATCAACATCCATCCTTCCTTGATTCCCTCCTTTTGCGGAACCGGCTATTACGGCCTCAAGGTTCATGAAGGCGCGCTTGCGCGCGGGGTGAAGCTGACCGGCGCAACCGTACATTTCGTGGACGAAGGCACTGATACCGGGCCGATTCTGCTGCAGAAGGCCGTGGAGGTCAAAGCGGACGATACGCCACAGAGTCTGCAGCAGCGGGTGATGGAGGAAGCGGAGTGGAAGCTCCTGCCCCAGGCCATTGACCTGATTGCCAACGGAAGAGTGCGGGTAGAAGGACACCATGCGGTCATTGAGCCGCAGACGAATGAGAGAAGCAGGCAAATGTGCCAGGAGGAAACGAAATGAAGGTTTTAATTATCGGAAGCGGCGGACGGGAGCATGCAATCGCCTGGTCTGCAGTCAAAAGTCCGCGGGTGGAGAAGGTCTATTGTGCGCCGGGCAATGGAGGAATTGCCGGGATTGCGCAGTGTGTTCCCATCGGGGCGATGGAATTTGAACGCCTGGCCGAGTTTGCCAGCGAGCAGGAGATTGACTTGACGATTGTCGGGATGGACGATCCGCTGGTGGGCGGTATTGTGGACGTTTTTGAACAAAAGAAGCTTCGGATCTTCGGCCCGCGTAAGAATGCGGCGATTTTGGAGGGCTCGAAGGCATTTTCCAAGGATT
>CAMULB010000099.1 GCA_947089585.1 uncultured Lachnospiraceae bacterium
TGGCATAGCGCAAAGCCTTGAAAACTGGGGAAACTTATGGAAAAAGCTTACAAACGGGAATTTATCTACGTGTATAGATTAGGTCTGTCATACCATTATATGACTGTGTATGAAGCAATCTTAACGGAATCTCTCGTTCTGCATTTTCAAAAAGCCGAATCCCTGTGCCTAAAAGTGTTGGAACTACAGTAATATAATAGATGTCAATGAAATCCTCATTTACTAACTGTTGGACAAGATTGGCTCCACCGCATATCCATATATCTTTTCCGCTTTTTTCTTTTAATCCTTTGATCAAAGAAACAGGATCCATAGGAACAAATCGAATTTTTTCAGAGGAAGCCTGTTCCTTATGTGTAATAACATAAGTCGTAAAATCTTTATATACCCACGCTTTGGGCGAAAGCTCTGTAACAATTTGATGATAAGTATTCCACCCCATTAAAATTGTATCAATATTTTTTACAAATTCAGAATAGACATCTATATTCTCACGATCATTGCCTTGCCCTTTTAACCAATCAACACCGCCTTTACGATCCGCAATATATCCATCAAGGCTCATTGCAATAAATAAACTGGTTTTTCTCATCGTTCTTTATCTCCTTAAATTCCGGTTTGATTCCATCATACTTTTCTTTCACAAACTCGGATTTCACTTTTTTATTGCTCTAACCGCAACGTAGGAATTCATATATTGATCAAAAAGTCCACCACCGTCGCAATCCTCATAGATCTTTGTTAATTCAAATCCAGCATCAATCAGGCCGCCTATTTGCTCTGTCAAAGAATGGCTAAATGCGAATGGTCTATGCTCTTCAGCATATTTTTTCTTTGATTCTTCTGATAAATCTCTATATGGATGAAAGGGCAGACGATGCCTTGAAATCAGGTAATCTTCGTTCTTATAATCCGGCTCAAACATAAAATGTTCTTCTTTTACAAATGCCATCATTAACACACCGTTTTTTCGGATCACTCGCGCGCATTCTTTCCACATTGACTGAATGGATTCAATATAACAATTTGAAATAGGATTGAAAATCATATCAAATGTATCATTCAAGAAAGGAAAGTCTTGAGACAGATCCGCTTTCACAATATTTATATCATATTTTTCTCGTTCAGCAACGTAAGCTTCACTGGCAAGCTGATGATCCGAAAAATCTGTTACTGTCACGTTTGCACCATGTGCAGCAAATACAGGCGCTTGTTGTCCTCCGCCACATGTTAAAGCTAAAATATTTTTCCCCTTTAAACTCGGAAACCATTCTTTTGGAACAGTCTTTATACCAGCCAGGCTTATTTCCAGTTCCCCTGCTTTTGCACGCATAAAGTCTTCGTGACTGATTGCTTTCGTCTTGTCAGCTAAACATTCATGAATGTTATCCCACGTTTTTGCAATATCCTCTTGATAGTTGTTCATTTTATTTCTCCACATAATCTAACATATATTCAAATGGGAGGTTGTATTAGAGAACGCAGACCCATAGAAGCGCCCGCCTGATTTCATAAAGTACTCCTTTGCAGCCTCCGATTTGACTATATCATACTTTTATACAAAAAAATGGGAAACCTCAATAAAATCAAGGCTTCCCACACTTTTAATCAATGCGGAAGATGGGACTTGAACCCACACGAGCATACACCCACAAGATCCTTAGTCTTGCCTGTCTGCCAATTCCAGCACTTCCGCAAGTCACACGCACAAATTCTTGCTGCGACTTGATAAGTATACCAAATATCCGAAAAAATGTCAACAAATTTTTTCATAATTTTGGTTCCTAAAAAACTCTTTTCCTTCCAGCCACCTCACAATCACGCTGCCCCAATCAGCCTTCTGTCCCCTGTGCCCAGGCAAACACCATTTCCACCATGGCCATCAGACCATATTTTAGGGATGCCTCCTCAAATAAAACGTTGGGATTATGCAGCATACTCTTTCCGGGCCTTGCCGCTTCATCCGGCCCGTCTTCCATTTTTGCCCCCAGCCAGCAGAAAAATGCCGGAACCTGTTCGGCGATGTAAGAAAAATCCTCACTGCCCGAAACCGGCCGTTCGGCACGCGTTACGTGCTCCGAACCAAAGCTTTTGCACAGCGCAGGCCCAATCACGTCCGCCATCTTGGGATCAATCACCAACGAAGGCGTCAGCATTGTCTCGATCCTGCCAACGGCTCCATAGCAGGCTGCCTGCTGGCGGACAATCGTCTGCATCCGCTCAATCAGACGCTCGCCCAGTCGTCGATCAAAGCAGCGCAGCGTCCCCGACATCCTGCAATGCTCCGGTATGATATTCGGACTTTCATAGCTACCGGCCTCCATTGCACAAAAAGCAAGAATTGCCGTCTCAAAGCCTCCGACCTCCCGCTGCACCAGCCCGCTTAAGGTACTGTAAATTCCATTCGCCGCCGCCAAGGCATTGACCGCCTGCTCCGGCCTGGAGCTGTGCCCGCCTTTTCCCTCAATCTCAATAAAAATATCGTAAATATCCGAGGTCGCCACGCCGGAGCAATAGCCCACCTTTCCGACCTCCAGCGAGGGATCGACATGGAGGGCCGCCGCTGCATCCACAGTTGGATTCTGAAGCAGTCCGGCCTCTATCAAATCTCTTGCCCCGGTACCCAGCTCTTCTCCCGGCTGAAATACCAGCTTCACTCGACATGGCAGCTGCGCTTCGTGCTGCCGAAATACCTCGGCCGCCCCCAAAAGAATGGCTGTGTGCAGATCATGTCCGCAGGCATGCATTTTTCCGTTGTCGGCGCGAAACGGACTGTCCTCTGGCTCTGCAACAGACAGCGCATCCATATCCGCCCGCAGCAGCAATGTTTTTTCCCCTTGTCCCAGAGTAACCGTCACCCCGTCGCCGCCAATGCGCTGCGGCGTCAATCCAAGCTCCGTCAGCACGCTGCTGACGTAAGATGCCGTCCTGGGAAGCTCCATCCCAACCTCCGGCATCTGATGCAGCGCACGCCGGTGCTCCACCATCCGCGGAAATACCGCTGCGATCTGTTTGATCAAAGATTCCTTCATCCCTTTTCCTCCTTGCCTGCAAATGCACCAAACACTTTGCCGCCGAATATATTGTTAAGGAATATCATTTCCGTTGGAGTCGTATATGTATGTATATTTCCGCACTTTTATTCGGAATTTCCGCTAATATAGATACTCTGGTGCTTGGTTTTTCTTATGGTATCAAAAAACAGCGCATTTCCCTAAAGACCAATCTGCTCCTAAGCCTGATCACACTTGCCGGAACACTGCTTTCGATCGGGCTCGGCCTGCATCTGGCTTCCTTTCTCTCACTGCAGGCCGCCCAAATTGCCGGGAGCCTGCTGCTGATTGGATTGGGCCTGTACTACTGCCTGAAATATATGCATCAGATCCTTTGCTGCCGGAAAAAAAGAGACAGCATCCTTGCCGCCTCTCTTGCGCTTACCGCCGATACCTCCTTATCCGGCAGAGAAACACTGGCCTTAGGCATCACCCTCACCGTCAACAATGCCGGTATGGGCATCGGCGCCAGCTTTGCCGGCATCCACTTTTTTCTCACCTCAACCGTTACCTTTGTGCTCTGCGCCCTGTTTCTGATCATCGGCAACCGACTCGGCGCACGCTTCGCACTGCCCTTTTGGAACCAATGGGCCGACCTGCTCTCCGGCCTGATCATCATCGCCTTAGGGGTCTATGAGCTGCTGCCATAGCCCCTCTGGCGCAAGGCCTTGAGGCCCATCCATGCGCGCACAGAACCAGTTTCACTCCTTGAGCCGCTTCTCAATGGCCTCGACCACCGTTTTGAGCACCTTGACTCTGGCATAATACTTGGAATTGCCCTCGACCACAATCCAGGGCGCATAGGTTGTAGAAGTGCGGATCAGCATCTCATTGACGGCGCGCTCATACAAGTCCCATTTCTCCCGGTTCCGCCAGTCCTCGTCGGTAATCTTCCACTGCTTCGCGGGATCCTCCATGCGGGCTTTAAATCGCCGTTCCTGCTCGTCCTTGTCGATATGCAGCCAGAACTTTAAAATGATTGCGCCGTCATTGGCCAAGTGCTTCTCCATCTCATTGATCTCGCCATAAGCCCTGGCCCACTCCTCCTTCGAGCAGAAGCCCTCAATCCGCTCCACCATCACGCGGCCGTACCAGGTGCGGTCAAAAATAGCCACATGGCCGGCTTTGGGCATCTCATTGTAAAACCGCCACAAATAATGGTGCTTTTTTTCAATATCGTTGGGAGCTGCCGTAGGAATCACCTGGTAGCCCCTGGGATCCAGATGGCTGGTCAGCCTGCGGATCGCACCGCCCTTGCCGCCTGCGTCCCAGCCCTCAAAGCCGATGATTACCGGAATACGCCGATGGTAGAGCTCGTTATGCAGCCGCTCCAGCTTCTTTTGCAGCTGCAGCAGCTGCTTCTTGTACTCATCCCGCTCCAGGCTCTTTGACAGATCCATACCGGAGAGGACATCGCTCTTAAATCCCTCGCGCAAAACGACCTCACCGGCTTTTATTCCGGCCTCTGCAAGCTGCCGTTTGCGGTCAAGCGCGTACTCCAGACGCTCGCACACGGTGGTGATAATTTTTACCGCCGCATAATTTTTGTCAACCGCCTCCACCAGCGTCCAGGGCGCATAGTCGGAATCGGTGGCTTCTAGCATCTGCTCGTTGATTTTTACATATTCTTCAAAATGCCTGTTGCGCCGCTTGTCCTCCTTGGACACCCGCCACGCCGTCTCTTTGGACGCCTCCAACCGCTCAAAACGCTTTTTCTGCTCCTTTTTGTCAATGTAGAGGAAAAATTTGATCAGCACCGTACCGTCATCGTACAGCTGTTTCTCAAAGGAACGGATATCATGGTAATCAAACTCAATCTTTTTATCCCCCTTGGCCCCGCCAAAACGGTCGGCCTGTACGCTGCGATACCAGCTGCGGTCAAAGATCGCGATCCGCCCCTTTTCCGGCGTCCGCGTCCAATAACGCCACAGAAACGGGCGCAGACGCTCCTCCCGCGTCGGATGGTTGCTGGTATAGACGGCAAACCCTCTGGGATCCAACGGCTGAATCAAACGATTGATCTGCACGCCCTTTCCGGCGGCTCCCATCCCTTCAAAAACAATGATTGTCGGAATTCCCTCCTTCTTGCATTCCCGTTGCAGCCAGCCCAGCTTCGCTCCGGCCTCCTCCAGCAGCCGCTTGGCCTCCTTCGGCTTCATTGTCTTCGACAAATCCATTTTTTCCAGCATAGCAATCCCTCCTGTTCTCGTCTCTGTGCGTCGGGCGTCTCCATCCGTCTGAAAAGTCGGCACCGGCAAAAGCTCCCTCGCCCGCCTCACGGACGGCTCCGGCATCATACCCTTGACACCGCCTCATGAATGGCTCTGGCATCATGTCTTTGACACACCCAACATCAAAATGACAAAATTTTATATTGCAAAAAACAATAATCTTACAAATATTTTCGTTCAAATTCCTCCACCGGCAGCGGACGGTCAAAGTAAAAGCCCTGAATCAACGGAATTTTTAACTCCTTCATCTTCTCATACTGTGCTTGGGTCTCCACGCCCTCCACGCACAGATGCATACCGACAATATCCGACAGCTCCCGCACAATGCGCACAAAGACGTCGGCAAAATCGTCCTTTCCGATGTCGCGGATAAAGCAGCGGTCAACCTTGATGACATCAATCGGCATCTCACGAATATAATTGAGCGAGGAATAGCCCGTGCCAAAATCATCAAGCGCCACCCGCACGCCCAGCGCCTTAATCCTGCGCAGAATCTGTTTCATTCGTTCCATATCATTGACTGCTAAGCTCTCCGTCACCTCCAGCGTCAGATTCGAGGGCCGGATTCCGGTCTCCTCAATCACCGATGCCACCTGCTCAACGATATCGTTCTGTAACAGCTGCACGACCGAAAGATTGACATTGACCTTATATTCTTCATGTCCCATATCGTTCCAATATTTGCAGCGCTGACAAGCGGTTTGCAGCACAAAGCCGCCGATGGGGTTAATCAATCCCAGATATTCAGCCAGCGGAATAAAATCAGCCGGTGAAATAAAACCAAGGTTTTGGGAATTCCAGCGAATCAACGCCTCCGCGCCCACACAGGGCGAGCCGGTCTGAGTCACATCAATGATCGGCTGGTAGAACACCTCAAATTCCTCGCAGGCATTCTTGGTCGCATCGCGCATATTTTTTTCCAGATCGAGCCGTTTGAAGGATGTCTCCTCCACATTTTCACTGTAAAACTCGCAGCGGTTCTTGCCGTGCTTCTTGGCCTCATACAGCGCGATATCCGCCTTTTGAATCAGCTCCTGTACGGTGTCGCCGTTGGTGGGGAAGCAGACAATCCCCATGCTCATCGTGCAATAATACTCCGCTCCCTTTAAAAACCAGGGCTTAGAAAAAATCTCGGACACCTCCACTAAAATATGCTCCAGCATCTGATACTCCTTCTGGGTAATGATAATGATAAATTCATCCCCGCCCATACGGTAGCAGTTGCTCTCAATGCCCTTAATCCGCTGCAGGCTTAAGGAAATTGCCTTGAGCAGGACATCCCCGTACCGATGCCCCAGGCCGTCGTTGATGTGCTTGAAATCATCCAGATCAATATACAAAAGCGCTCCCTCAGCGTCCTCCTCCTTGGTCTGACGAATATATTCCGACAAATCCATTTCAAACCGCCTGCGGTTATACAGACCCGTAAGAAAATCATTGTTGGCATACTGTTCAATCTTCTGCTGATACCGCTTCATATCCGTAATATCATAAACCGTATAAAGAGTCGCCGTTGTCCCGTTTGTCCAAAAAATCTTAGAATGGTGGATATCCAACCAGCAGTCCTCTTCCTCTACAAAAATCTCGCCGCAATCCTTTTTCCAGCCGTCAATCTTTGTAAACAGATCCTGCATTTTCCCCTCAGCAATACATTTTTGGAACAAATTCAGAAAATACTCATTGGTAAATAAAACCTGACCATCTGTCAGATCTCTGACACAGATGCCGCATTTTATATTTCCCAAAATCGCCTCTAAAGACTCCCCCTGCATTCTTTCAGACGTATCACATTTCCATTTCATCCCGTTCTCGACCCTTTCCTCCCTATGATATACACAGAAAACCGCTCTGTCCCGTCCATATCGTATTCGTTGATTAGCTTCCACTTCTTCTGCAGGCGAATCTGCTTCTTAATCAACCCGTCCTGGTCGGAATACAATACCATGATTCCGTCTGACTTTAACAGCTCACCTGCTTTTTGAAAAAATTTCCGATAAAACTCATCCCACTCTTCCCGGCTCTGCTTTCCGCGCACAGGCAGATTTGTAAAAATCTCATCGAACAAATATTTATGGGTAAAATCAAAAAAATCCCGTTTGACGTAATACACGTTTTTTCCTGCAAGAGCCGTATTCTCCCAGGCCCCGGCGATCGCCTCCCCAAAGAGATCCACGCCGTACATCACACCCGCAGGCTTTACAAA
Source organism: uncultured Lachnospiraceae bacterium (assembly GCA_947089585.1). Lineage (GTDB taxonomy): Bacteria > Bacillota > Clostridia > Lachnospirales > Lachnospiraceae > 14-2. Next base: position 7,488 of record CAMULB010000099.1, read on the forward strand.
ATCCCGCTCGATCAGCATCGTCCCCACCCCGCAGAAGGGGTCCAGCACCTGCGCATGCTCCTTCATATAAGGCCTGGCCAGGGCTGCAATCAAAGCCGCCTGCTCAGGGCGAATCGACACCGCCAAGGTATGCTTGCGATAGGAAAACCGCTGATCATACAAACGCTCCCCGCCGCCTTGCTCCTGCTTTCGCCCGTCTGGCACACCGCCTTCACACACGGCAGCATGCAGCTTCACCAACGGCAAAAAGGTTCCATCCTGTTTTGGAAAAAGCAAAAGCTCTACCTCATAATCCGACGGATCATTGACAAGCTGATGGTTCGTCTCCTGTTGAAGCACATATGCGCACTGCTTGATCCAGGCGCCTCGTTTCTCCAAATCCATCGAGCTTGAAATTGTAATCCGAAAATAGAACGGTTCACCGCCCGCCCGCAGCTTTTGCAATCGCTCCAGCAGATTTGAACCGGCCAATTCCCTGGCTGCCGTCTCCGCTTCTGCCTGCACCGTGCGGCAATTGAGCTCAAACAACAGCGCGCGGTAAGTCCGAATTTTCTGCAGCTGTCCTACATAGGCCCCCTGCACCCGCACACCAAACGGAACCAGCGTTACCTTTCCGCGTTGTACCTGACGGGCTGTAACCTCCCGCTGTCTTGGATTCGTCGTCAAAATCACATTGAGGCGCAGGTCTGACGGAATCAGCCAATGTCCTTTTCGGATCTGATACTGACGAAGTAGCTGCTCCAGCAGCGATCGCTCCTCTCGAACATGCTTCTCCTCCTCCTTCGGCACCGTAAGGCTGCACAGCTCTTGTTTCCGCTGTTTGAGCTTGTCAAGCACCGCTGAAGCATCCATCTGCCGCATTGCCTTAAGATATGCGCTGCGCACAAACAACGTCTCCTCCTGTTCATAAGCCGCATACAACTCCTGAATCAGCGCTTCTTGCTGCAGTTCTCCGATCAGCATTGCCACATTTTTTCTTACCTTTGGATCCTCCCACTGTAAAAGCTCCTGCAATAATTCCGGTTCCAGCTTCAAAGAGTACAGATCGTCCTTCTGCTGCGAATGTTCCCGAATCCACTCGCGCAGCCGGCTCAAATTCGTCCGAAGATTCTCTTTTCTTCTGATCTCCTCCAACAACTGCTCCATATCATACCTTCCCTTATCATCCAATTTTTGCCCGTCTTAGGCTGTCCTTTTTCGTCGGCACAGCGATGCCTGTGCATGCTTTGATCGCTCTCATTTTCACAGCGTTCACTCTACGCCGTTTCGTTCCATATATTCCGTCACATCATTTAAAAATTTCTTCCATTCATCCTCGTGCTGCACAAAATACAGCGGGCAGCTTTTTCCCGTCACATCGTAATGGCGGATCACAGCCTTTGGCGCAACACGAAATTTTCCGCACAGCCAGGAGGTTAAATGTACCAAAGAATCGTATGTTTCTTTGGAGAATTTTCCTGTCTCGTCTGGATGGCAGCATTCAATTGACAAGGTATCCTCATTCCGTTCATTGGACGCATAGGCAATCTCACTGCTGGGAATGCACTGGATGATCTCTCCCTCGATGCCGACAATAAAATGACTGCTGACGCTTGTCGTCTGCGCATCCTTTAATCCTTCAAAATAATCCCGGTTCTGCTGCGCGCTCGTTCCCGGATTAGCCGTATAGTGAATGACGATGCCCCGAATCTGCTTTAAGGACTCCTGCGGCCGTGAAAAGGGATTTGGCGTCAGCAGCTGTACCTCAAAATCCGGCTGAGGCACCAGCTTTAACACAATCTGATCCTCCTCTTGCCCTCCTGCTTCCTCTCCTGCCCGCTCCCGCAACGCGGCAATCCTCATACCAAGGAAAATTCCCAGTGCAAGTACACCTACCGTCAACAGCACATGCACCAAAATCTGTCTTCTCTGCGCCTTTTTTCTCCGTCGTATCCGTTCACGCACGGCTCTCTGCCTGCGCTCCTGCTCATAGTCCATGTTATCCCTTCATTCTGCCGGTTCCGGTTTTGCTTTTGGCTTCCCCGTCTTTTGTACTACTGAAACAATTCCTTTATGTAATCAAAAATTGACTGAAAGAACTCCCACAAGCGATCAAAAAAGCCGCCTGTGCTTCCAATCTCCGAGATACGTTCATATATGTCCTTGGCCTGCACTGCCAGATCCTCCGCCTGCAGATCCAGACGGCCGATCTTTAACAGCAGCCTGGTCACTTCCTCTATCTCCTTCTCCTCAAGCGTGATCCCAAAATCCTTTCCAGCTTCAACAACCGCCCTGTGCACCTCCGCTTCCGAGTCCAACTCCAGCTCTAATATCTGCTGCTTTAAATAAGCGATCAATTCCTCCGCCTGCTGGGATTCTCCCAACGATTCCGCCAGGCTTCCAGTCAAAATCAACTCATCGAGCGCCGTATCAATGCTTTCCTCCGACACCGCCTCGCCGGTCAGAACCCCGTACACCTTCATTACACCGACCAAGGCTCCGGTGCCGGAAATGGGAAACGGCGCTGCGACCAGGATATCCGCGTCACTGATTCCGGCCGTAATGAGCGCGTTCTTATACATACCGATCGTACAATAAGAGATATTTTTCGTCGTAATGCTGATGCCATGCCCTTTTTCCCGCTTGACAACCAGCACCGAAGAGAGTGATTTTTTCCCCATCTTCTCCGCCGGCAGGTAATTGCCCAGATACTGATATTCCTCGTCAATCGTCGT
>CAMULB010000100.1 GCA_947089585.1 uncultured Lachnospiraceae bacterium
ATTGTGCTCATGGCGCAGATTGGAAGTTTTGTTCCGGCATCCGATGCCAATATTGGTATTGTGGACCGGATATTCACCCGGGTGGGCGCTTCCGACGATTTGGCCAGCGGGCAGAGTACCTTTATGGTGGAAATGACGGAGGTAGCCAATATTTTGCGCAACGCCACGGCCAACAGCCTGCTGGTGCTGGACGAAATCGGCCGCGGCACCAGTACCTTCGACGGGCTTTCAATCGCCTGGGCGGTGGTCGAGCATATCAGCAATCCCAGGCTTCTGGGGGCCAAGACGCTGTTTGCCACCCACTATCATGAGCTGACCGAGCTGGAGGGCAAGCTGAGCAACGTCAACAATTACTGCATCGCCGTCAAGGAAAAGGGCGACGAGATTGTGTTTTTGCGCAAAATCGTGTCCGGAGGGGCAGACCGCAGCTACGGCATCCAGGTCGCCAAGCTGGCCGGCGTGCCGGAAAGCGTGATCGCCCGCGCCAAGGTGATTGCCGACGAGCTCAGCGCCAACGATATTTCTGGTGTCGTCGGCAGCATTGCCGCCGAACAAACGCAAAAGGTGAGGGAGAAAAAGCGACAGCCAGACGAAGTGGATTTGAGCCAGATTTCGCTTTTTGACACAGTTCGAGACGACGATATCATCGCTGAAATCCGTGCGCTTGACGTCAGCAATCTGACGCCGATCGAGGCGTTAAACCAACTCGATCAGTTGCAGAAGAAGATTCAAAACCGCTGGTGAGAAAGGAGCCGCCATGCCAAAGATTGAAGTCTTAGATCAGCAGACGATTGACAAAATTGCTGCCGGAGAAGTGATTGAACGGCCCGCCTCCGTGGTCAAGGAGCTGGTGGAGAACGCCATCGACGCCGGCGCCTCGGCCGTGACGGTGGAGATCAAGGAGGGCGGCACCTCTTTGATCCGCATCACCGACAACGGCTGTGGAATTGAAGCCGCACAGGTGCCGCTGGCCTTTTTGCGCCACTCAACCAGCAAAATCCGTCAAGTGGAGGATCTTTTTACCGTATCCTCGCTGGGCTTTCGCGGCGAGGCGCTCTCCAGTATCGCGGCCGTCTCCAGAGTGGAGCTGATTACCAAGTCCATGCAGGAATTAAGCGGCGTGCGCTATGTCATTGAGGGCGGAAGAGAGCAGTCGCAAGAAGAAATCGGCGCGCCGGAGGGAACGACCTTTTTGGTGCACAATTTGTTCTTCAACACGCCGGCCCGGCGTAAATTTTTAAAAACGGCCCAGACGGAAGCCGGATATGTCAGTGATTTGATGAATCATATGGCCTTATCGCACCCGGAAATTTCCTTCAAGCTGATCGTCAACCGTCAAGTCAAGCTCTATACGTCGGGCAATTCCAATCTAGGGGAGGTCATCTATCACATTTACGGCCGCGAGCTCGCCGCCAATCTGCTGCCGATCGCATGCAGGACGGATGATTTTTCGATTACAGGCTTTCTCGGTAAGCCGCTGATTTCGCGGGGAAACCGCAATTTTGAACATTATTTCATCAATGGCCGCTATGTCAAGAGCAGCTTGATTGCCAAAAGCATTGAGGACGGTTATCGTTCGTTCGTGATGCAGCACAAGTATCCATTCACCGTACTGCAAATCTCAATTCGCGGAGAGCTTTTAGACGTCAACGTGCATCCGGCCAAGATGGAGCTGCGTTTCAGCAACCAGGAGGCGCTCTATGAGACGCTCAAGCAGGCGATCCAGGAGACAATCAACCGCAGCGAGCTGATCTATGCGGTGAATTTGGGCGAAGAAAAAAAGAATCCGCCGGTCAAAGCCGTCGCCGAAGCGGCAAAAAAAATCCCGGAGCCCTTTGAGACGAACCGGTTAGACGCCGTGCGCAAGGCTGTGCAGAAGGACAGCCCTTATGAACCCAAATACGACAAGGCGCGTCAGGAGGAACGAACCTCCTATCGACAAGCGCATCTCGCGGATCTGGTGGTGAAGGAGGACGGAAAATGGGATGTGGAGGACGGCAGGGCGGCTGCAAATGCATCGCATTCAGAGCGGATACCAGCAGAAAAAAACGCACAGGCTAAAGTAGCCGCATCCGAGTCTGAAAAGCCCTCGCAGCCGCCAAAGCAAGCTGCTTGGCAGGATTTACAGCCGCCCGCGCAGACCCACCGCCGTCTGCTGGCGCCGGAGTCCCTGCAATATCACAAGATCCTTGGACAGCTGTTTGACACCTACTGGCTGGTGCAGATGGACGATACGCTCTACATCATTGATCAGCACGCGGCGCATGAAAAGGTACTCTATGAGCGGATGATGGCCTCGCTCAAGACGAGAGAATACGCCTCGCAGGTTATATTTCCGCCGATTCTGCTTTCCCTCTCGATGCAGGAGGAGGAGCTGCTGAAAAAATATGAGTCTTATTTTACGACCATTGGCTATGTGATTGAGCATTTCGGCGGCAAGGAGTATGCCGTTACGTCCGTGCCAGCCAATTTGCCGGGCATCAACGAACAGACGCTGATCCTTGAGATGTTGGACGGCCTGCAGGCGCAGAAAGGCCATCAGACGCCGGAGCAGATTTTGGAAAAGATCGCCTCCATGTCATGCAAGGCTGCGGTCAAGGGCAACCAGCGCCTTTCCCGCTCGGAGACGGAAGCGCTGATTGAGGAGCTGTTGACACTTCAGAACCCTTACCATTGCCCTCATGGCCGACCAACCATTATCTCTATGACCAAATATGAACTGGAAAAGAAATTCAAGCGGGTGTTATAGATGAAAAAACCATTGATTATTTTAACAGGGCCTACCGCTGTGGGTAAAACAGAGCTTTCTCTTTCACTGGCTAAGGCGGTCAACGGTTCGATTATTTCCGCCGACTCGATGCAGGTCTACCGGCGGATGGATATCGGCTCCGCCAAGATTCAGCCGCAGCAAATGCAGGGCATTCCCCATGATCTGATCGACGTGATTGAACCGTGGGAGGAATTTCATGTGTACCGCTTTCAGGAGATGGCCAACGCCTGTATGGAAGAGATCTACCGTCAGGGACGCATTCCGATTCTCACCGGCGGCACCGGATTTTATATTCAGGCGCTTTTGTACCAGATTGATTTTACCAAGGAGCCGCAGGATACTTCTTATCGCAGCAGCTTAGAGCAGCTGGCCGCCCAGCAGGGCAGTCAGACGCTTCATGAGATGCTGCGTGCGGTGGATGAAGCGGCGGCAGCGCAGATTCATCCAAACAATGTCAAGCGTATCATTCGGGCGCTGGAATTCCATCAGCAGAGCGGGGAAAAAATCTCGGAGCACAACGCGCGGCAGCACGAAAAGCAGTCACCGTTTGCGTTTTGTTATTTTGTCCTCAACGACGACCGGGAGCGGCTCTATGCGGCGATCGACCGGCGGGTGGATCAGATGATGGAAGCGGGGCTGCTGGCGGAAGTACGCGCCTTAAAGCAGGAGGGGCTGACCAGGGCGCACGTCTCCATGCAGGGCTTGGGCTACAAGGAGCTGCTTTTGTATCTCGACGGGGAGCTGACGCTTGCAGAAGCCGTCGCCCGCATCAAACGCGATACCCGCCATTTTGCCAAGCGTCAGCTGACCTGGTTTCGCAGGGAGCGGGACGTAATCTGGATCAATAAGCCGGAGTTCGGCTACGACAATGAGAAAATACTGGACTTTATGAACCAAAAAATGACAGAAGCGGAAATCATTTTACAATAAAATAGAAGCATGGGAAGAGGAAAACGAATGAAAGCACAATACCAAAGGCTGGGAATCAGTGAAAAGATCTATTTATTGGGAAAAGAGGTAGAACAAGAGCTGAACGCGCGGTTTGCGGCGATTGATGAGACGGCGGAATACAATCAGCTGAAGGTCATTGCCGCCATGCAGGCGCACAAGGTGAGCGCGGAATGCTTTATGGCCACCAACGGCTATGGCTACAACGATCTCGGCCGCGATACCTTAGAAGCGGTTTATGCAGAATGCTTTGGGGCCGAAGCAGCGCTGGTGCGCCCGCAAATCACCTGCGGCACGCATGCGCTGGCGCTGGCGCTGATGTCGAATTTGCGTCCGGGGGACGAGCTGCTCTCACCGGTGGGGAAGCCATATGATACCCTGGAGGAAGTGATTGGCATCCGGCCCTCCAAGGGCTCCTTGGCAGAATACAACATTCACTATCGGCAGGTGGATCTGCGCCCGGACGGCAGCTTTGACTATGAGGGAATTCGGGCCGCGCTCAATGAACGGACCAGGCTGGTGACGATTCAGCGCTCCAAGGGGTATCAGACACGCCCCACGCTGTCGGTGGCACGCATTGGAGAGCTGATTGCTTTTGTCAAAGGCATCAAACCCGATGTGCTGGTGATGGTGGACAATTGCTATGGCGAGTTCGTGGAGCGAACGGAGCCGGTGGAGGCCGGGGCCGATTTGATTGTTGGCTCTCTGATCAAAAATCCCGGCGGCGGCTTAGCGCCCATCGGCGGCTATCTGGCGGGAAAAAAGGAGTGCATCGACAACGCCGCTTATCGTTTGACCTCTCCGGGCCTGGGGAAGGAGGTTGGCGCTTCCCTCGGCGTGATCCAGTCCTTCTACCAGGGACTGTTTTTGGCGCCCACCGTAACGGCCGCCGCGCTGAAAGGCGCCGTGTTTGCCGCCAACCTCTATCAGCGGCTCGGCTTTGCGGTCGTTCCAGACGGGACAGAGCCGCGCCATGATATCATTCAGGCGGTTACACTGGGCTCACCCAAGGGGCTGATTGCGTTCTGCAAGGGAATCCAGGCGGCGGCGCCGGTGGACAGCCATGTGACGCCGGAGCCGTGGGACATGCCCGGCTATGACAGTCCGGTGATTATGGCGGCGGGCGCTTTTGTCCAGGGCTCCTCGATTGAGCTGAGCGCCGACGGTCCGCTGCGGGAGCCTTATACCGTCTTTTTCCAGGGCGGTCTGACCTGGTATCACGCCAAACTGGGAATTCTTCTGTCCGCACAGAAATTAGAGGAAGTGGGACTGCTGCCGATTTGAGCAGGATGCGTGGCTGCAACAGCCGAAATTGTGCTGCAATTTGCATATTTCATGCGTTTGGCGTTGTAATTGTTACAATTATGTAAATTTTTTACAAAAAATTAAGAATTAAAAGCGTGTACATCGTCGCTTACATGTGCTAGAATAAAATGTAAAACTTTTTCCTTGTGGCCAAGTCTGCAAATGAAGCAGAAAGCGGAGCTGTTTTGGAAGGAAAGCTGCTCCCGGAAAGGAAAAGGATGCAAGATCATTACACGATGAAAGAGCTGCCGGAATCGGAGATGCCCTATGAGAAATATTTAAAGGGCGGGGCCGTTGGATTGTCCGACGCGGATTTACTGGCCATTATTCTGCGCAGCGGAAGCAAGGAGAAATCGGCCTTGCAGCTGGCACAGGACATTTTGTGCCGCAAACAAAAGAACCTTTTGAACCTGCACCAGATGTCGATCGCAGAACTGGTGAAGATTCCCGGAATCGGGCAGGTCAAAGCCATTCAGCTGAAATGTATCGCCGAGCTGTCGATACGGATGGCGGCAGCATCGTATCAGAAGAATCTGAAGGCGGAAGGACCAGGCGTTGTTGCTTCCTATTATATGGAGCAGCTGCGCCATGAGACAAAAGAGAAGCTGCTGTTAGCCATGTTTGATGTCAAGAATTGTTTTTTGGGCGATGAGGTTTTATCCGTGGGTACAGTCAATGCTTCGCTGGTGTCCCCAAGGGAGATTTACTTGCGGGCCTTAAAGAGTGAGGCCGTGAACGTCATTTTGCTGCACAACCATCCCAGCGGCGATCCGACGCCGAGCCAGGAGGATCTTAGAACCACCCGGCAGGTGGCCAGATGCGGCGAATTTTTGGGGATTACCTTGATGGATCATATCATCATCGGCGATCAGCAGTATACCAGCTTTAGAGAAAAGGGAATTTTGAACTGAAAGGAACAAGGATATGTCAAATAACGTATACGGAATTGATTTGGGGACCTGTAACCTCAAGGTTTTCTGCAAAGCGACAGGAAAAGTCATCAACGAGAAGAATACCATCGCCATCGTCAACAAGAATCAGCTCTATGCATTCGGCGACGATGCCTATGCCATGTATGAGAAAGCACCGGAATCGATCCAGGTATCCTTTCCGGTTGTCAGCGGTGTCATTGCCGACTACAACAACATGCAGACCATGATCTGTGAGATTTTGGAGAAGCATATGAAGAGCCACATCAAGGGGGCGGAATTCATTGTAGCGGTGCCGACCGACATCACGGAGGTGGAGAAAAAAGCGTTTTTTGACTTGTTCTACAAGAGTCGTTTTAAACCGAAGAACGTTCTTTTGTGTGAGAAGCCGATCGCCGACGCGGTGGGGCTTGATCTGGATGTGAATTCCCCGACTGGCTATATGATTGTCAATATGGGGGCGGATACGACAGAGATCTCCGTCATCTCTCTGGGCGGTCTGGTCTTAAGCGAGCTGCTTCATTTTGGCGGCAAGCGGCTCGACGAGTCGATTATGAGTCATTTGCGGCGCAATTTCAGCCTCGTCATCGGCGAGAAAACAGCCAGCTTTTTGAAGGAAGAATTGAGCTGTGCCCTCTCTGAGGAAGAGGAGCGGTCCTCCATCATCGTCGGGCGGGATGTCGTCAGCGGCCTTCCGATTGAGATGGAGGTTTCTTCCAAGATGGTCTATGAAGCGATCAAGGAGAATTTAAACAGCATCTGCACCTCGATTAAGATGATTCTGGAGCGGACGCCGCCTGAGCTGGCGCGCGATATCATTCATTCCGGCATTTACCTGACCGGAGGCGCATCAAAAATTTCCCGGCTCGACGAGCTGTTTTCACAGACCACCAACATCCGGGTCAATACCTGTGAATACCCGGAGGAGAGCGCGGTACGGGGCTTAAATAAGATCGTCTCTGAGGACAAATACAAAAAGCTGGCATTCAGCATGAAGACAATTATTTTTAAATAGAGGTTATAACATTGAAAATCAAGCGCAAACCAAAACATACGGTGCCTACCAAATATATACTGCTGACCTTGACCTGCCTGTGCGTCGCCCTGCTGTTTGCCAGCTTTACGCTGAATATTTCCAACAGCCCGTTGAATACTCTGGCTGGCTATATCTTTGTACCCATGCAAAAGGGGCTCAATGTCGTCGGTGCGTTCTGTGCGGACAAGGCCGATAATCTCAAGTCCCTGCGTTCCGTGATGCAGGAGAATGAGGAATTGAAGGCCCAGGTGGATGCGCTGACCACGGATCTGAATACGATCAAGCTGGAGCAGTATGAGCTCGACAATCTGCGGGAGCTTTTAGAGCTGGACAAGCGGTATCCCAGCTATGAGAAGGTAGGCGCGCGCGTGATCAGCAAGGACGGGGGCAACTGGTTTGCCACCTTTCTGATTGACAAGGGGAGCAAGGACGGCATTGAGAAGGATATGAATGTGATCGCAGGCAGCGGTCTGGTGGGAATCGTCATTGACGTAGGGCCGAATTTCGCCAAGGTGCGTTCCATCATAGACGACGCGACCAACATCAGCGGCGCGACGCTGACGACGACCGATTACTGCATCATCAACGGCAATCTGCAGACAATGAACGAGAATCAGGTCATTGAGTTTGGCGGTCTTAAGAATGACGACGACGCGGTGGCGGCCGGAGAGCAGATTGTCACCTCCAACATCAGCGACAAATATCTGCCGGGAATCCTGATTGGCTACATTCAGCAGCTGAACCGGGATTCCAATAATCTGACCTGTTCCGGTACGCTGACCCCGGCCGTTGATTTTGAGCATTTAGAGGAGGTACTGGTCATTTTGGAGAAGAAGCAGGTAGGAGAGTAGAGACGGTATGAGACGAAAAATTACGGTATTTATCATTATTACCATATGCTTTTTACTCCAGAGTACCTTGTTTCAGGCGTGGTCCTTCGCCTCCATCTCCCCCAATCTGCTGGTGGTTGTTACCTCCTCCTTCGGTTTTATGCGGGGGCGGAAAGAGGGCATGTGGATCGGTTTTTTCTGCGGGCTGCTGCTGGATGTGTTTTTTGGCAGTGTAATCGGCTTTTATGCGCTGATCTGCATGTACATCGGGTATGTCAACGGATTTTTCCGCAAACGATATTTTCCGGAGGACATCAAGCTGCCGATCATTCTTATCTCCGTCAGCGATCTTTCCTATAACCTGCTGGTTTATCTGTTTTTATTCTTCCTGCGGGGCAGATTTCAGTTTGTGTACTACCTGGTACACATCATGCTGCCGGAGCTGGTATATACGATTGTCGTGACGGTATTTTTGTATTTTATTTTACTTCGGATTAATCAGAAGCTGGAAGCGATTGAAAAAAGGAGTGCAAGTAAATTTGTTTGAGGCATTGAAGGATTTCCTGAAAAAAGTGATAAGTTCCCGGCTGTTTGCTCTTTCCCTGATCATGATATTCCTCTTTGGAATTCTGCTGCAGCGCATTTTTACGCTACAGATTGTCAACGGCGGGGAGTATGAGGACAAGTATACCTTGACGATTGAAAAGGAGCGCACCATGAGCGGTACGCGGGGCAATATTTTTGACCGAAACGGCAAGCTGCTCGCCTACAATGAGCTGTCCTATACCGTGACGATTGAGGACAGCGGCGTTTATGCAGATCGGCGGGATAAGAACCGCAAGCTCAACGCGCAGCTGTGCGAGGTCATTCAGATCATCGAGAAAAACGGCGATGCGCTGTCGAATGATTTTCTCATTCAGCGCAACAGCCAGGGCGAACTGGAATTCAGTGTCACCGGTTCCTCCCTGCAGCGTTTTCGGGCGGACGTCTATGGATACACCAAAATCGAGGATTTAGAGAAAAACAAGAACCGGCAGAAGCTCGGCTATAAGGAGAGCGAGGCCACGCCGCAGCAGATCTTTGATTATCTTCGCTCCGACGACAAATTCGGCATTCGCATTGAAGGCGTGGACGAGGTTACAGCCAAGGACAAGAAGAATCAGACGCCCTATTTTACAGAGGAGGAAGCTTATAAGATCCTGGTCATCCGCTATTTGATGAATCAGAACAATTTCCAGCGCTATGTGCTGGTTACGATTGCTCAGGGCGTTTCGGAAGAGACGGTCGCCACGATCAAAGAGAATTCCGATCGCTTAGAGGGCGTGGACGTGACGGAGGATACGATCCGCAAATACGTGGACAGTGAATATTTTTCCCATATCATCGGCTATACCGGCAAGATTTCACAGGAAGAATACGAAGAGCTGGTGAAAGAAGACAAGTCGTATACCTTAACGGACATCGTGGGTAAGTCCGGCATTGAGAAGTCGATGGAATCCGTGCTGCAGGGATCAAAGGGACACGAGAAGTTTTATGTGGATCATGTGGGGCGCGTGGTCGATACCAAGGATCAGGTGCAGGCCTCCTCCGGCCAGGATGTATATCTGTCGATTGACAGTGAGCTGCAAAAGGCGGTATATCACCTGCTAGAGCAGCAGATTGCCGGTATTGTCTATTCTAAGATCGAAAACATCAAGGAGTATAATGCCGAGAACAATGCCAGTGCGGCCGATATTGTAATCCCGATTGACGATGTATATTTTGCACTGATCAACAACAACATCATTGACATTATGGCTTTCTCCCAGGAGGACGCAAGCGCGGTGGAGCAGGCCGTCTATCAGGCGTTTTTGAACAAGCAGCAATCGGTTTTGGCTGAGATTCAAAACCAGCTTTCCCAGGCGGATCCTGCCAATTATGAGGATCTGGGCGATGAGATGCAGGCTTATATGAGCCATATTTTGAATATGCTGACCGAGCAGGAAATTATGGACACCTCAGCGATTGATCAGGACGATGAGGTCTATCAGAATTGGAAGAATGATAAGCTAAGCCTGGCCGAATACCTGCGGCACGGCATCGCGAAGGAATGGATTGACATTACCGGCTTTGAAACAGAATCCAAATATTCCGATACGATGGAATTGTATGATGCGCTGTTGGCCTATATTCAGCAGCAGCTGCAGGACGACCGCGATTTCGGCAAAAAGCTTTATAAATATATGATTCGTGACAATGCGGTGGACGGTGTTCAGATCTGTCTGATTTTGTTTGAACAAGGCATCCTGCCGAAGGATGAGAATGCCTATGCGGCATTGAGCAACGGCTCGCTCAACGGGTTTGATTT
>CAMULB010000101.1 GCA_947089585.1 uncultured Lachnospiraceae bacterium
TTTCGGAATCACTGGTTTTCAAGACCAGCTCCTTAAACCACTCGGACACCTCTCCAAATATTGCCGCTCTTGTCCAGCGCGAATATTATAATAGCACCAATGTCATTCCCTGTCAATAGCCTTTTTCTATTTTTTTACAAAAAGTCTAGGTTCCCTGAACGCATGGTTCCTTTGCCCATGAAATGCCGGCGCAAATATGCTGCGAATGGGGGGATGCCGACGGCTGGAATGCCGGTTTTGACCTGCACTAGTGCTGTGTCCAAACGCCCGCCTGCATCTGCGCCTGGGCCAGAAGCAGATCGACCGGCGTGGTAATTTTAAAATTCTCATAAGAGCCTTCCGTCAGCTTCACCGGATGGCGCATCATCAGCTCTGCCACCATGGCATCATCGGTCACGGTGACAGGCTCTCCCTTATTTTCGCGTTCGATTAATCTGCGATAGGCTTCAAAAATGAGCTCATAGGAAAACGTCTGCGGCGTCTGCATCGCCCAGACCTTGCTGCGATCCGGGGTCTGTCGGGAAAAATCTGCTTCATCCGCCAGCTTAATCGTATCCTTGCTGCGCACTCCGGCTGCGCAGGCGCCGTATTTTCTTGCGCCCTCCAAGGTACGCGCAATGATTGTTTCCGTTACGAAAGGACGGGCGCCGTCGTGAATCAGCACATAATCCGAGCCGGATGCGGCCTTCAGACCCGCGTAAACGGAATGATAGCGTTCTTTACCGCCCGCGACCAGCTCCGTCACCTTCTGGAAGCTGCCCGCTTCAATCAAATTGTGCCGGCAGAATTCAAATTCCTCTGCTCCCGTCACCAGAATGATTCGATCCACACAGCTTTCCTCAAAGGCTTTGAGGGAATAGTAAAGCACCGGATGACCCTGCAGCATCAAATATTGCTTTTTTTGCCGGGAATTCATGCGTTTTCCTGTACCGGCCGCCAAAATGACCGCCGTAACCTGTTCCTGTTTCATCTATCTCTCCCCCAGCTTTAAATTGGGCACTGCGTTCAAATCCCATCCGTCCCGCCGTCCCGCCCGATATTCATAGTAAGCAGCCGCACCGATCATCGCTGCATTGTCGGTACAGAAAATAGGCGACGGGTAATAAAAATGCACCTTCTTCCTCCGGCATGCCTGCTCCATCCGCTCCCGCAGCGTTCCGTTTGACGCCACGCCGCCGGCAATCGCAAATTTTGTCACACCGAATTCCTCCACGGCCAGCATTGCGTGCTCCACTAAGACCTCCGCCACGGCCTTTTGAAAGGAGGCCGCTACATCCGCCGCCACAATCGGTTCGTTTTTCATTTTACAGCCGTTGAGATAATTGAGCACGGCGGACTTTACCCCGCTGAAGCTGAAATCATAGGGATGGCCGGCAATTTTTGCCCGCGGAAAGGCGATCGCGTCCTCATTTCCTTCCCTGGAGATCTGTTCAATCTTAGGCCCGCCGGGATAACCAAGACCGATGGCTCTGGCAACCTTGTCAAACGCTTCCCCGGCCGCATCGTCTCTGGTCTGGCCGAGAATCTGATATTTTCCGTAATCCTCCACCATAACGAGATGCGTATGGCCGCCGGAAACCACCAGGCATAAAAAGGGCGGCTCTAAATCCGGGTGCTCGATGTAATTGGCGCTGATATGTCCTTCAATGTGATGCACGCCAATCAACGGCTTCTGCGCCGCATAGCTGATCGCCTTCGCCTCGGCAACACCGACCAGCAGCGCGCCGACCAGTCCCGGCCCGTAGGTGACAGCAATGGCGTCCATCTCCTCTAAGCTGCACTCTGCAGCGCGCAGCGCCTCCTCAATCACCTGGTTTATTTTTTCGATATGCTTTCTTGAAGCAATTTCCGGCACGACACCGCCGTAAAGCTGGTGCAGCGCAATCTGAGATGCGATAATATTTGAACATACAGTTCTGCCGTTGACGACAACCGCTGCCGCCGTCTCATCACAGGAGCTTTCAATGGCCAGAATCGTAATATCCTTTTGTCTCTCCATCGTCCTAACCTCTTTAGCCTTGTTTGTAGAAGCCCAAAATCTTCCAGTGCCCTTGCTCATCCTTGCGCAGAATGTAGGTCTGGCCTGCACGCATCGAGTCATTTTTCCCCTTGATAAAATAGGAGGATTCCACATAAGCGCACTCACGGCTGTCAATCGTCTTGTACTCTACCTCCTTGCTGGTAGAAATCGTCGTGCTGATAATTTTCTTCTTATCCTTGGTGTAGGCCTCCACCTCGGACTTGAGATTTTCCATATATGCCTGCTGGGGATTCTCAACCAGAAGCTCCGTATCCATCAGCTTTCTGGCCTGCTCGCTCAGGCTTTCAAATTCGTCCTCCTTCACCGGCTCACTGTACAGGCAAAGCAGGATGCGGTTGTAAAACTTTACGACCTCACGCGGCGTGGTCGGATACGATTGGTCCAGATCCTTGCCCATCAGCTGCGCCACTTCGGACGGCTGGTCGTCCTTTCCCAAATCACCAAACGACAAATAACAGTAATAACCGATGCACAGTGCCGCACAGATGACAATCACAATGATGCCACGCAGTTTCTTCATGAAAAAACATCCCCTCTCTTGTATCATTCAAAATCCAGCTCCAGCGTTTTTCCGTCCTTGCCCAACCATGCCTGTGGAAAAATCCTTCTGACCTGTTCCATATAATCTTCACCGCGCACCAGCGACGGACTGAAATGCGTCAGCCACAGCCTGAAAGCCTGCGCTTCCTTCGCCAGCCGGGCCGCTTCATAAAAGGTCATATGCTTATACTGCCTGGCTTTTGCTTCCTTCTCTTCCTCCGCATACATTCCCTCACAGATCAGCAAATCTGCCCCGGCCGCATGTGTGACAATCGACTGCGTGGGACGGGTATCGGTACAGTAGGTCACTTTCAGCCCTTTGCGCGGGGGGCCCAAAACCATCTCCGGCGTAAAGCAGCTCTCGTCTGTCTCAACGGTCATCCCCTTTTGCAGGCGGTTCCAGCATTGCTTGGGAATGCCAAGCGCCTGAGCCTGCTCCACCTGAAACTGGCCTTTTCGTTCAATTTCGATCGAATAACCGTAACAGAGAATATTGTGATTGACCTTAAAAGCCGTAATCTTGTAGCCTTTGAGCACAATCGTCTCCTCCGCCTGAGACAGCTCCCGGTATTCAATCGCAAAGGGCAGCTCCGGCGCAATCGTGCGCAGCGCATTGACCACCCGCTCCAGCCCTTTCGGGCCGATCATCACCAGCGGCTCGGTACGCTCAGCATTGCCCATCGTAAGCAAAATTCCCGGCAAACCGCTGATATGGTCTGCATGGTAATGGGTAAAGCACATAATGTCAATCGGCTTGAAGCTCCAGCCCTTTTCCTTGACCGCAATCTGCGTCCCCTCTCCGCAGTCAATCATCAGACTGCTGCCATTAAACCGGGTCATCAGCGAGGTGAGCCAGCGGTTCGGCAGCGGCATCATGCCCCCTGTACCCAGCAAACAAACATCGAGCATATCTTTTCCTCTGCGGCATCGTTCCTCCTGCCGCTTTCCTTTCTTTTTTACAGAAGCTCCGTAACCTCCGTGGTCATCACCGGGTGCAAGAAGCTTTCGATCAGCTTATCATAGCAGGCCTCACACAGATAAAATTCCTGCCTTTTACCATCTTTTTCGGAAAAATATCCCCATTCCTTTACCACATGGAGATAATCTTCCCTGAAAATTCCCTCTTTTGCAAGCATTCTTGCTCCGCAGCAATTGCAGATGATTTCCTGTTCCATCGTAACTCCTCCTACCCTGTTCGTATCATACGGGATGCTTTTTCACCTTCTATTATAGGAAGAATGAAAAAGCAGGTATAGTGGGAATTTCTGGCGTTCTGTCTGGATTAAAGCTGCAGCTGCATCACATATCCGTCTTCTCTCGGCTGCTCATAAAAGCCTTTTCTACGGCCGCAAACCGTAAATCCCAGCGTCTCGTACAGATGAATCGCCGCCTGGTTGGATACGCGCACCTCCAGCACTACCGTTCCAAGCCCGGCAGCCTTTGCCGCCGAAAGGAGCTCTGTTAGCATCGCCCGCCCGATCCCTTCCTGCCGGCATTCTTCCTTGACGGCCACGTTGACAATCTCCCCTTCATCCGCCGCGCAGTACATCCCGCAGTAGGCGACAAGCGCTGCGTCCTTCTGCACCACAAAAAAGAGATTCTCTCCCTCCAGAGCATACAAAAATCCCTGCCTGCTCCAGGGCTGGGTAAAAATCTGCTGCTCCAAACGGCTGACTGCTTCTGTATCCATCGGCTCCATCGGGCGAATCAAAAAGTCATACGCTGTCTTCATATCTGTTCTCCGCGGGCCAAACGCTCCCGCTCCGCCTGCGGCAAGCGCAGATAATCCGGGCGATGCAAATCAGCCTGCTGCAGCATACCCTGGCGATAATACTGCTGCCCCAAAGCCGCCACCGAAGCGGCGCGCTGCTTATTCAAATGAGCCGGCGCAAAGGAAAAGGGCACCTGGCAGTGAAGGTGAATCTGCTCCTGATAAACCGCTACGCCGTCCCCCAGAAAGACGACCTTTTGCGCAAGCTCATTCACCTGCTGCAGGATCTCCTCGACGCCCGCGGCACGCTGCGCGAGCAGCGTCTCCATCTTCATTCCGTCAAATGCATACAGTCCGGTATAGACCTGATTCCTCCGCGCATCCATCAGCGGGCACACCAAATCCCCGGCCCCGCAAAGATTGTAAGCAAGGCCGTCTACGGTCGGAATCTGAATCAGCGGCTTCTTTAAGGCCAGTCCCAGTCCTTTGGCCGTCGCGGAACCAATGCGCAGCCCGGTAAAGGAGCCGGGGCCGCCGGCAATGGCAATCGCATCCAGCGTATTCAGATCAAGTTCGATCATCCCTGCAATCGCATCAAGCATGGGAAGCAGCGTCTGAGAATGTGTCTTTTTGTAATTGACAGTGTACTCCGCCAGCAAATTGTCATCCTCCACTACCGCCACGCTGGCCACCAGCCCGGAGCTGTCCAATCCTAATATTTTCACCTTATGCTACCTCACAAATCGTTATCTTCCGATAGTCAAATCCTTTTTGCAAATCCTTTTCAATCCGAATCTCGGTGTGCTGTCTGGGAATCAGCTCTTCAATCAGGCCGCCCCACTCAATCAGCGTCAAGCCGCTGCCATAAAAGCAATCCTCATAGCCGATCTCTTCCATCTCTTCGGGATCGCCGATGCGGTAGACGTCAAAATGATAAAAGGGCATCCGCCCTTGTTCATAAACCTGAAGAATCGTAAAGGTAGGGCTTAAAATGGGCTCTTCAATCGCAAGCCCCTTCGCCACTCCCTGAGTAAAAACGGTTTTGCCCGTACCCAGATCTCCAATCAATGTATAAATCTCACCCGGCCGGGCCGTTTCGCCCATGCGCACTCCAAGCGCAAACGTCTCTTCGGGCGAAGCTGTTTCGATCACTCTCTCTTCCATCATCTCTCATCCTCAACTGTTCACTCTGCTATTTCAGCCGCACGCGATAAGGCTCCAGCCTGCGTTCTGCTGTTCACTCTGCTATTTCAGCCGCACGCGATAAGGCTCCAGCCTGCGTTCTGCCAGCTCCTTTACAGCATGATAGCGCTCCCCCAGCTGTGCTCTGGGAATGACATAGGCATGGATACGGTTGGAATAGATCAGCAGATTGCTCTTAGTGGAAATCACCTTATAGATCATCCCCCATTCCAGATCGGCCGTCTGCTCCTGTACCGATACATGTACGCCGTCTTCATCCAGGGCATAGTGCAGCGTTTCCTTTAAGACCGGCGAGACCAGGATCTGACGTTTGGAACGCATCCACAGGCTGACTGGCATATAGATCAGAAACACAATGCCGAACAGCACATAGAGCAGGGAGTAGAAGGAATCTACCTTGCCGGCGGTAGCCGCCGCAACCGCCAGCACCGCCAGCCCGATTACCATCGCAAAAATCCCCTGAAATCCGGTGTAGGCATGGTGCATATTGAAACGGTACATATCCTTGTCCGTAATCTTGATATCAAATTCAACGGGCATAAAATCGGCTCCTTTATTGACGATTTTGGCAGCTGTCGGTAAATCCGGCAGCTGCCTGTGTTCCATTGCAGCTGCCAATTGCTCGTGCAGCTGTCCGTTTTTCTATTATAACCGTTTCTTTTCGTGATCTCAATAGGGATTTTAGAAATTTTTAGAGGATTTTTTATCGAGCTGTGACAGCAGATTCACCATCTCAATCGCCGAGCAGGCCGCGTCATAGCCTTTGTTCCCGGCCTTGGTTCCGGCGCGTTCAATTGCCTGTTCAATGTTGTCGGTCGTGAGCACGCCGAACAGAATCGGCACACCCGTTTCCATACTGGCCGACGCAATGCCCTTGCTGACCTCGGCACAGACATAATCGTAGTGGCTGGTAGAGCCTTTGATTACGGCGCCCAGACAGAGAATGGCATCGTATTTTCCGCTGGCCGCCATTTTTTTTGCAACCATCGGAATTTCAAACGCGCCGGGCACCCAGGCCAGTGTGAGGTTTTCAGCCTCCACGCCATGTCTCAAGCAGGCATCCTCGGCCCCGCCGATCAGCTTTGAGACGATAAATTCATTGAATCGGGAAGCAACCATGCCGATTTTGATGCCGTTTGCAATTACAGTTCCTTCTAATACCTTCATCTTCATTCTCCTTTTCATTTGCTCCCAAACGCCCTCCTGCGCATACGGACAAAAGAAACGTTTCAGGTATATTTGTGTTAATAGTTGGTCATATGCTCCATTTTTTCCTGTTTTGTCTTAAGGTAAAAAATATCTGCCCGTTTGGGCGCCATCTGGATTGGCACACGCTCTACGATCTCAATGCCGTAGCCGGAAAGCCCAGTGATTTTCTTGGGGTTATTGGTCAACAGGCGCAGCTTCCTCGCGCCCAGATCATACAGAATCTGTGCGCCGGTGCCGTAGGTGCGCAGATCGGGCGCAAATCCCAGCTTTACATTGGCTTCTACCGTATCGTAGCCTTGCTCCTGCAGCTCATAAGCCTTGAGCTTATTGATCAGGCCGATGCCCCGGCCCTCCTGGCGCATGTACAGCAGAATCCCCCGGCCTTCTTCGGCAATTGCCTCCATCGCTTTCTGCAGCTGCTCCCCGCAGTCGCAGCGTTCCGAACCAAACACATCGCCGGTCAGACATTCCGAATGGACGCGGCAGAGCACCGGCTCGCCGTTTGCCACATCGCCCATTGTCAGCGCAACATGATGCTCTTTTGTAAGCTTATTTTCGTAGCCGTGAATCGTGAACGCACCGTATTTGGTCGGCATCTTACTCATCGCCGCCTTCTGTACGGTCGGCGACTTGGCCATGCGAAATTTTACCAGGTCGGCAATTGTAATCACGGTAATCGAAAATTGTTCGGCAAATGCGAGCAGCTCCGTTGTGCGCATCATCGTCCCGTCCTCACGCATAATCTCACAGCACAAGCCGCAGGGCTCCAGTCCGGCCAGCAGCGCCAAATCGACGGTCGCCTCCGTATGTCCGGTGCGCTCCAGCACCCCGCCCGCCTTTGCTTCCAGCGGGAACATATGGCCGGGGCGGCGAAAATCCTCCGGCTTTGCCTCCGGGGAAACCGCCCGGATCGCCGTGAGGGAACGTTCATGGGCGGAAATACCGGTGGTCGTGTCCACATGGTCGATCGAAACGGTAAACGCCGTCTCATGGTTGTCGGTATTTTGGCGCACCATCGGGTTCAAATCCAGCTTTTCACAGAGCTGTCTGCTCATCGGCATGCAGATCAATCCCCGTCCATGCGTCGCCATAAAATTTACATTTTCCGGGGTAGCGTAGCGCCCGGCACAGATAAAGTCGCCCTCATTTTCCCGATCTGGATCGTCAATCACCATGACGATTTTTCCTGCGCGTATCTCGTCGATTGCCTGTTGTACGTCTGCTGTTTTACTCATGGTCCTTCCTCCTCATTCAAGCTGCCCTTTGGCAGCCTCGTGTTTCCTCTAATGCCGCTAAAATCCATATTTTTTTAAAAATTCCTCTGTGATTTTTGATTGCTGCTGCTCTGTGCGGGCGGGCGTCAGCAGATTTTCCACATATTTGCCGATGACGTCGCACTCAATGTTGACCGGACTGCCGGGCTCTTTGTGCCGCAGGGCGGTATGGCCGATCGTATGCGGGATCACGGATACCTGAAATTCACGCTCCGTCACGCACACCACAGTCAGGCTGATGCCGTCTAAGGCCACCGAGCCTTTTTCTACAATGTAGCGCAGCAATTCGGGGCCGGCCGCAACCGTCACCCACACCGCGTTTTCTTTTGGCTTCAGCGAACGGATCGTGCCGGTGCCGTCGATGTGGCCGGACACCAGATGACCGCCGAAGCGTCCGTCGGCTGCCATCGCCCGCTCCAGATTAACCGCAGCTCCGGCGTGCAGTACGCCCAAGGAGCTGCGCCTTAGTGTTTCCTCCATCACATCGGCCGCAAACTCCGCTTCTCCGATGGACACCGCGGTCAGACAAATGCCGTTGACGGCAATGCTGTCGCCGATTTTGGTCTGTTCGAGCACTTTTTTACAGGAAATGCGCAGCCGTGCGGAGTGGCCGCTGATGGTAATAGATGCAATGGTTCCTGTTTCTTCGATGATTCCGGTAAACATGATGCCTCCTTTTTGTACCTGTACGAAACATGCTTTCAGTCAGATGGATTTCTCTTTGCGCAGGACTCCGCTCACCAGCCAGTCCTCGCCCAAGGGCAAGATTTCTGTGTCAAGCAGCTGGCAGGCATCGGACATGCGCAAAATTCCGGGGCCCTGAATGGGCGCGCGGTTGCATTCGCCGCCAATCAGCTTCGGGGCAAGGTAGGCGTAGACACGATTGACCAGTCCCTCCCGCAGCAGGCTTCCGTGAATTGTGCCTCCGCCCTCGACCAGTATGCTGTCGATTCCGGATTCTCCCAGCCGCTTCCAGAGGGCCGGAAGGCTTAG
The DNA here is from genome assembly GCA_947089585.1 of uncultured Lachnospiraceae bacterium. Classification (GTDB taxonomy): domain Bacteria; phylum Bacillota; class Clostridia; order Lachnospirales; family Lachnospiraceae; genus 14-2. Next base: position 8,972 of record CAMULB010000101.1, read on the forward strand.
ACGCAGGGGCGAACGAGACTGGCCTGCACCGTTCGCCGTCTGCTGCCGGAGGTCTGATACTTGTTCCGTCTGCCGGCGATTGGAGATTTGTGTTGGCTCATAGCTCTGGTTCGGCCTTGGCTCCGGCGGAAGCGTCCAGACCTCAACGCCGGCCTGCCGCAGCTGATCTATTTTCCATTCCCGTTCCTTTGCGGCGCGCGAATTTGGTTCTGCACCTTGCAAATGCAGCTCTGCGGCGCGCGGATTGGGTTCTGCGCCTTGCAAATGCAGCTCTGCGGCGCGCGGTTTTAGTTCCGCGCTTTGCAAATGCAGCTCTGCGGCGCGCGGTTTTGATTCTGCATCTTGCGGCCACGTCGAGGGCACTGTGCCGGGGTCGCAGCAGGCAACGATGGTGCGGATGCGGTCTGCGGATTTTACCAGATGACTGGAAAGGGGCAGCCGCAGATCGGAGTCGCAGAGGATCCGAACCGGATTAACCCCCTCCTCTATACGGCAGTCCAGCATCGGATCGTCGGCCAGCACCGTTCCGATTCCGGCTAAAATGGCCGTGTAGCGTCGGCGCAGCATATGTACGTGATTTCTCGCAGCCTCCCCGGTAATCCACTGAGAGCTTCCACTGTCGGCAGCAATGCGCCCGTCTAGGGTCATCGCGTATTTCATGGCGGTAAAGGGACGCCCGGTCTGAATATAGTGAAAAAATATTTCGTTCAGCCGGTAGCACTCCTGTTCCAGTATTCCGGTTTGAACTTCGACTCCGTACTGGCGCAGCTGTGCGATTCCTTGTCCTGCGACCAGCGGATTGGGGTCAAGACAGCCGACAAAGACGCGGCGGATGCCTTTTTCGAGGATGATCTCAGTGCAGGGCGGCGTCTTGCCGTGATGGCAGCAGGGCTCCAAATTGACATACAAATCCGCTCCCGCCGCCTGCTCCCCGCAGGATAACAGGGCGTTGCGTTCCGCGTGAAAGCCGCCGTATTCCCGGTGAAAGTCTTCGGCCAGAATCGCATGGTTCTTGACCACTACGCAGCCGACCAGCGGATTGGGACTGACCCTGCCCTCACCCTGACGCGCCAGGTCTAGCACCCGTTTCATAAATTGTTCTTCCATGATATGTTTCCTTCTTTTTCTTAATAGAACAAAGTGGGCAAGCCCACTTCAGCTCCCCTAACCCCTCACTCATGAG
>CAMULB010000102.1 GCA_947089585.1 uncultured Lachnospiraceae bacterium
CTCCTCGCTTCCTCCACAGCCCACGCAGGTAAAGGCATTGGGATATTCTCCGTTTATCACCGCCGTCTTCAATTCAAAAATACAGCGCACCAGCCGATTGTTTAGACTTTCCTTTTCCAACGCCCGCAGCGACTGGTACAAAAGCTTCAGCATATGTAATTCATCCGCATTCTCCCGCGTATAATAGTCAGCGATTTCCAAAAAATAAAATCCATAATAAATCGTCTCAAACTCTGCTAAAAGCTCCCGAAAATAATTGGCGATCGACGCTCCCTTTACCGTATAGGAGGACCTGCCCTCGTATACCTCAAACTCGCCGAACGCAAAAGGGTTGGCCGCAGCTGTGAGCGCGCTGCCCTGTCTGCGGGCCCCTTTGGCAAACGCGGAGATCTTTCCCCGCTCCCTGGTCAAAATCGTAATTCTTTTGTCATATTCCCCCATGGGAATCGCCGAAAGCACCATACCGGTAAGCACAATGGTCTGCCCCATCTCTTGTTTCGCTCTCCTTCGCATCCGAATCGGTATCACCGCCGGTATGTTTCCACTCACTCCTGCTGTAAGCTAAGTAATCTGCCACGCTCCCCGAATGCGCAAAACGCATCCATTCCTCGTTTTTCATGGAAATTCCCCCTTGCTCTTTCGTTTTCCCAGGTATCTGTGCAGCTGCAAAACGCATACCGCCTTCTGCAGCCATGCAAATACGTTTGTAATGATAGAATTTCCAAAAGCAGGGGGATCATACCAGATAAAAAATGGCAAATCTACGGTTCCAAACGCATGTTCACACTTTTTACAGGCAGCAAATTCATCGCGTCAAACATACGCTAACGCTCCTCCTGATAGCCAAAATTTTTCAGCAGATAGTCACTGTCCCGCCAGTCCTTTTTGACCTTGACCCAGAGCTTGAGATTCACCCTGCACTCCAGCAGGCGTTCCATTTCAAAACGAGCATTGGTGCCGATCTTCTTTAACATACTGCCGCCCTTGCCGATGATCATTCCCTTGTGAGACGCTTTCTCGCAGATGATGGTAGCGTCCACATCGGTCACGGCCCCCTCCCGGCCCCTGCGCCGCTTCATCCGTTCAATCGTGACTGCGATGCCATGCGGAATCTCCTCGTCCAGCGCGTGCAGCGCTTTTTCCCGAATCAGCTCCGCCGCAATCTGACGCTGCGGCTGATCCGTCACCGTATCCTCCTCATAGTACATCGGGCCATAGGGCAGATATTGAAAAATCAAATCGGTCAGAACCTGCGTATTCTGTCCCCGCAGCGCGGACAAGGGAACGATTTCTGCAAATGCATAAGCCTGACGGTAGGCGTCAATGACCGCTAAGATCTCTTCCTTCTTGATCGTATCAATCTTATTGATGACCAGAATCACCGGCGTATGTACCTGCGCAAGCCGTTCTATGATGTGACGGTCGCCGGCGCCAATCGACGGCTGCGGTTCTATGAGCCAGAGCACCACATCGACCTCGCTCAGCGTATGCTCGGCTTCATGAACCATGAATTCGCCCAGCTTATTCTTGGCCTTGTGAATCCCCGGCGTATCCACGAACACAATCTGTCCCTTCGCCTCGTCCGTATAGACCGTGCGAATCCGATTTCTGGTCGTCTGGGGCTTCTTCGAGGTTATGGCGATCTTTTGACCAATCAAATGATTCATCAACGTGGATTTACCTACATTGGGTCGTCCGATCAATGTGACAAATCCAGATTTTAAGGTTTGTTCCATATTGTCTCCTTATTTAAAAATCAGCATGTCTGGCAGCATCGGAATTGAAAAACAGCATTCTCTCCTTGTGCTTGGCAGCGCAGGAGCGGCCGCTTTTTGCCAAATCTCATACGCAATCAGCGGCCGCCCGTTGTGGTCGTCCTCAAAGGCATAGCCCTCTCCCGCGCATCACACGGAAAAACAGCGCTTAATACAGATCCTTGATTGCGCCAAAGAGGCCGGACTGCTCCTTGATTTTCTCCTCATTGCCAATAACGCAGAGCGCATCCTCCGCCAGGATCGCTGCCACCGGCTCTGCCAGCGCGCGAATGCTCGCCTCGTCGGCGTCAAGCACCTGGTCCCGTTCCTTCTGCACATCCGTAAGCGTCAGACCAGTCAGATACGCACTCAAGGAACGCTGAATGCGGCCGGCAGGCGTCAGAGGCACGTCCAGATTGCTGATCGTGCCGATGATATACTTTGTCATATCCCGCTCTTCGACTTGAAAATTGCGCAGATACTCCACGGTACCCTCATAGACCTCATTCGTCCGCTCCAGGTTGGGATCGCGGTAGGAGGTAAAATAGCTGTCTCCCCGACGGGTAAATCCGCTCATACAGCCGTAAGCGCCGCCCTTCACCCGCAGGTTGAGCCACAGATAATCGTAGCTTAAAATGACCTGCAGAATCCGAAGCGCCCCGGTATACGGCCCTGCCGCCTGAAAGCTGCCGGCACGGGAGACATACTGTACCTGGGAGGCATCGAGAAAGCCTTCGTTGCAATGACTGCAGACCAGCGTATCGTGATGCTTCACCGTCTCGGTACGCCAAAGGGATGCCACAAAAGGCGAAAGCGCAGGCATCAGCGCGCGATATCCCTCCTCCTTACAGCCGATGCTGATCTTAAGATGCTCAGGACGAAATACCAGCTGCACCAGCTCCTGAAATTTGGCTGCCAGCTGCTCCTTCTTCTGTTCAAACTGTGCCAGCGTATCACGCACTGCAGCATAAAACGCAATGCCCGACGTCAAATCCATATATTTGGCATAGGTTGAAAAATAGGACATCGCCCGCAGTGCGGAGGTGGAATGCCCGGAGCTGCTAAGGCCCATCTGCAGCCGTGATTTCAGCTGCTCTAAAACCTCCCGAATCCGCTTGTAATCGGTAAATTGGGTTCGTGAAACAATCTCTGCCGCCAGCTCCATCGCCTTGGGAACCTTCTCATACAACGCCTTTGCCCGCAGCTCAAACAGGGGCAGAAAGCCCTCCTTTTTGACATACGGATAAGCGCTGACGACGTTGTCAATGCCGCCGGTATGAAAATTGATCTCGTTATCAAGCTCTGCATAACGATAGTGCTCGGTATCCAGATAGCCCAGCAGATGCTTCAGCATGCCCAGATAGGGAATATCCTCCGCCGCCACAAAGGTCGTATCAAATAACAGTGAAAAGTAAGCGATTCCGTTCGTCTCAACCTCATGGAACAGCAGCGGGACTTCGCCCTCACGCCGCTCTTCGTGCACAAACCCTTCGGCTTCCCGCTTCAAATCCGCCCTGGTCAGCATGGGAATACTCTCTAGCTCCTCCTTTGTCGAAGGCTCCTCCTGATATGCTTCCAAATGGGCCGTCTCCTCGATCAGCGTCTCAATCTCCTGCGGCGACAAAGAAGCCTTGTAGGCGGCCAGCTTTTCTGCCAGCGCCGCCTCCTCTTCTCCGTTTAAGCCACGCTTAGGCTCAATCGTCACGATCGCCTGATGCGGATTTTCCAGCAAATAAGTCTTGATTAAATTTTCAAAATAATCCGTCTCCACCTGCTGTTTTAACCAATCAATGATCTTTAAAGCATCGAGATGCAAAAACGGCCGCGCCTCGTCATAGAGCCAGCTGTCGAGACACTGTAAGCCATACATCAAGCCCTTGGGATACGCGCCAAAATCCGCTTCCCGATATTTGAATTCGAGACTGTTCAACGCCGCTGCCAACGCCCGCTTGGAAATCCCCTCCTCGGCCTGCTGCTTTAACACCCGTGCAATAATCTGTAAAAATTCTTCCTTTTTCTCTGGATTGCTGTTTTTGGCAACAATCGAAAAAATCGGCTGATAAATGCTGTTGTCAAAAGAGCTCATGATGTCCTTGCCGATTCCCGCATCCAAAAGCGCCTGCTTTAACGGAGCACCCGGCGCGCCAAGCAGCGCATAATCCAGGATATCAAACGCCAAATACAGCTTTTCATTCAACACGGTATCTACCGAATAGCTGCAGGAAAGATAGGTATGATCCGACAGCTCCTCGTTGCTGGCAATGGAATAAACCCCGGTGCGTTCCACCGGCTCCGCAAACGGCTGCTGGCGCAGAACCGCAGAATCCACCGTCAGCGCGTCAAATTTGCTCAAATACTCACGGTCAATCCAGTTGAGCCGCTCTTCCATATCCAAATCCCCGTACAGATACAGATAGGCGTTGGAAGGATGATAATAGCGGCGGTGAAAATCCAGGAACTGCTCATAGGTCAGGCTGGGAATCACCGTCGGGTCTCCGCCGGATTCAAAGCGATAAGAGGTATCTGGATAGAGGCTGTTTAAGATCTGCCGGTTGAGCACATCGTCTGGCGAGGAAAAAGCGCCCTTCATCTCGTTGTACACGACACCGTTCAAGGTAATGGGCTCTTTTGGATCCGTAAGCTCATAATGCCAGCCCTCCTGCTGAAAAATCTCCTTGCGCTGATAAATGTTGGGATAAAATACGGCATCAAGATACACATGCATCAGGTTCTGAAAATCCTTGTCATTCATGCTGGCGACCGGATAAATCGTCTTGTCCGGATAGGTCACAGCATTCAAAAATGTATTGAGCGAGCCCTTTACCAGCTCCACAAACGGATCCTTGGCCGGAAAGCGCTTTGAACCGCACAAAACCGTATGCTCTACAATGTGGGCCGCACCGGTACTGTCGATCGACGGAGTCCGAAATCCCACATAAAACACCTTGTTTGGGTCATCGTTGGCAATCAGGCCGATATGCGCATTTGTCTTCTTATGACGCAGCACATAACCCTTGGAATGGATCGACGGCAGTTCTTGCTCCTCAATCCATTCATAAGCTTTACAATTTGCAAAATTCATTGTTTCCTCCTCTAGCGCATGTCTGAAAATTACTTTCTGCCAGTGATGGCAAAGAGGTTGTCCCGCGTCGAGACAACCTCCTGGTGTTTATTTCATATTGAACAGTTCCTTCGAGGACTAAGCCAAACGGGCTACGTTCGCTGCCTGGGGACCCTTCTCCCCTTCTACAACCTCGAACTCTACCGCTTCTCCATCCTTCAACTCCTTGAACCCTTCCATGTTCAATGCGGAGAAATGTACGAATACATCATTTCCACTCGCATCGGAAATAAATCCATACCCTTTCTTGGCGTTAAACCATTTCACCGTTCCTTGTTGCATAAAACCTGCCTCCTCAATACATTGAAACTATATTCTGAAAACCCACTACACTTTAACCCTAGCACAATTTCCGATATTTGTCAATGCGCGGAATCGGATTTTATGGAAACTTCCAGCCGATTATAGGGAATTTCTACACCATTCGCCTCCAGCGTACACTTCACTTCCTCGGTCAAATGCCACTTCACGGGCCAGTAATCCTCGGTCCGCACCCAGAGACGGCATCCCATCAAGACGCTGCTGTCTGACAGCTCCTGCACAAACACAGCCAATTCTTCCTCAGGCAGCCGCCGCTGCTCCCGCTCCAAAATATCTCGCAGAAGCTTTTTCACTGCTTTCAGATCGGCCTGATAAGAAACGCCGACGGTAATATCCACCCGCCGCTTTTCCTGATGCGTGACATTGGTCAGACTGCTGTTCGCAAGAATCCCGTTGGGAATGATAACCAGCTGATTGTCCACGGTAGTCAGAACCGTATAGAACAGCTGAATCTCTTTGACCGTCCCTTCATTTTTCCGATTGTCCTCGATGATATAGTCCCCCACTTTGAAGGGTTTTATGAGCAAAATTAACACGCCGCCTGCAAAATTGGACAAACTCCCCTGCATTGCAAGGCCAAGCGTCAGGCCCGCCGAGCCGAGCAGCGCCACCACCGAAGCCGTAGAAACGCCGAACCAGCCCAAAATCATCATCGCCAGGCAAAAATACAGCAGCGCCCGCAAAAGGGAATCCAGAAACTGCTTCACCCCCTCTTCCGCACCGGAACGCTCCAGAAAACGCCGCAGCAGCCTGCGCAGAAATTTGATCAGCCGCATGCCGATAAAATACACCAAAAAAGCCAAAAGCACCTTAATCCCGAAATTTAAAAATTGCGGAACCAAGTCAAGAAAAAACTCCTTTACCTGATCTGGATCTGCCTGCTGAATCTGCTCGGATACATCCTGTAGCGTCTCCAGCTCCGATTTGACATCGGAAGCCAAAATCTGGCGCATGCCTGACCGCCCCCTTCTTCTCTCAGATCTTATGAATCAACAGTCCGCTTAACAGCTTCGGCTCAAACCAGGTCGATTTCGGCGGCATCAGCCGTCCTTCGTCCGCCACCGCAAACAGCTCCTCGATCGAGGTCGGATACATAGCAAAGGCCACCGCGCAATCCTCGGCCACACGCCGCTCCAGCTCCGCAAGTCCTCGAATTCCGCCGACAAAATCAATCCTCGCATCCACTCTTGGGTCCTCAACGCCAAGCACAGGCCCTAACAGGCGCTCCTGCAGAATCGAAACGTCCAACCCTGCCACCGGATCGCTGCTTTGCGCTTCCACCGGAATTCGGCACCGATACCAAAATTCGCCCAGGCGCATGGAAAACTCGCCTTTTTCCCGCGGTCTTACCGCCTCCCAGCTCGGCTCTGAAACAACAAATCGTTCCTTCACCTGCTGTAAAAATTGTTCTCTGGAATAGCCGCCCAGATCCTTGACGGCCCGGTTGTAATCCAAAATCAAAAGCTGATCGTGTGCAAACAAAACCGACAGAAAATAATTGAATGCTTCGCTCCCATCATAATTTGGCTGCTGTCTGCGCCGCAGCAGTCCCACCTTGACTGCGGACGCTGCACGGTGATGGCCGTCGGCAATATAGATCTGGTCGATCTCGGCAAACGCTTCGATCAACGCTTGTATCCATTGCGGACGCCGCACGGCAAACACGCGATGACGCACTCCGCCTTTGGCCTCAAAATCATACAACGGCCGTTCCTGCTTGGCCTCCCCGATCACCTGACGAATCACCGCATTCGCCCGATAGGCCAGAAAAATTGGCCCGGTCTGAGCGCCGCAGCAGTCCACATGGCGGATCCGGTCCTGCTCCTTCTCCTCGCGGGTATTCTCATGCTTCTTGATCACATTCTGCTGATAATCGTCAATCGAAGCACAGGCGGCCAGACCGTCCATCACTCTGCCGTCCATCGTCAGCTCATAGATATAGAAGCATTCGCTCTGCTCCTGCAAAAAGTATCCCTCTTCCACCATCTGCCAAAGCAGATCATGCGCCCGCTGATAGACTTTGTCCTCATACAGATCCACATCGTCTGCAAAGTTCGTCTCCGGCCGGTCAATCCGCAAAAATGAGAGCGGCTCGCGTTCCACCTCTTGTTTTGCCTCTTTCCGGTTATAGACGTCATAGGGCAGCGCCGCAATGCGGGACGCCTGCGCTTCTGTGGGGCGAATGCATAAGAATGGTTTGATTTTTGCCATCGTTTTTTGCCTTTCTCTTTCAATATAGAAGTATACAAGCTATTTTCTGTCATTGACACATTGTCCTAATTTCTTTATAATGAAACTATGGAGGTGAGTGATTATGAGCCGTCAACCGTTAATCTACGCAATTGATATTGTAAGACAAACCCTTGCATGTCACAATGCGAATTTGAGTCGTCACAGCGATCGGGTTGCCTACATCCTGCTGCAGATGTTAAAAGACTGCGAGGAGTATACCGGCAGGGAGAAGCAAAATATTTTTTTGCTGGGACTTTATCACGATATCGGTGCATATGCGCAGGAGACTTCTCGCATCCATTCACTTGAGATTCAGGATGCCATGGAACATTCCATTTTTGGTTATCTGCTGCTGCGCACGTTTTCTCCCCTGTCCGAATACGCCGACTGTATCTTATATCATCATAACCATACAGCCCAATATTATCCGGTTCCGCTGACGCAAAAGCATCGAAGAATCGCCCGGCTGCTCTATATGGCCGGACGCATCGACATCTGCCTGATGCAGGACGGCCCCAAAGCAGTCGTTCCCTATCTCGCAAACCTGCAAAGACAGCATCTTCTATCGGACCAGGAGCTGCAGCTGTTTCAAAAAGCAGACGAGAAGCGGCAAATTTGCGAGCATCTGTGCGCCGGATCCTACCGAGACGCTTTGCGCGATTACTGCCGCAAGGAATTTATCTTCAGCAGCCAGGACATCGACCGTTACCTGATCACCAGTCAATACGCGCTTGTCTTTTTGAACGAGTCCGCTGTCCTGCGCACCTGCTACGCCCTGTCCCTGTGTGAACATTTTGCCACTCTGCTCAAGCTTTCCGGTCATTCACGCAAGATTACAAGGCTGGCTGCGCTGCTTCACTGCATCGGGCAAAGAACGGACTTTACGGCGGTACGCACCCCGGCTGATTTTGAACGCAGCCTCAAAGCACAGTACTCCGCTGCCCGAATTCGTTCCACACTGGAGCTTCTGACCGGCTTGATCGAAGACCAGCTGCAGATCGTTGTCGACCAATCCATGCAGCTCCCGGCATACTTATTTGACCAAAAACGCGTCTCCTTCTCACTCTCCACAACGGCGGAGGTCGTCGCCCTGTCCCATTGCATCGCCGCCGACAAAAACTGGCAGACTAATACTGTCTACCTCGGCAAACAGCGGCTGCTCTCCCTGCTCTCACAAAAGTATCAGGATTGCGGCGTAGAGGATTCCGCCTTATTCGCTTTGAAAAAGCACTACGAACAGATCCTTCCTGCCGCCCACAAGGACGTCGAACGGGCGCGCCAGGCCTTCTATAGGCTACGCCAGGAAATGCGTGATCTGAATCGGCTTCTCACGCATTATAACGAAAAGTATCTGGCATAATGCAGATTTTTAAACACTCCCATCTGCTTGGCTGCATCTTAAGTTTGAGACGGCCAAGCCTTCAGACAAGAAAGGGCTGCCGCTGAGCCAAAAACCATTGACATATGCGGCAGCTTTTTTTGCACCCTTTAGCGAATCACTCTCACCTTTAATACCCCCGGAATCGCTTTCAAAGCAGCCAGCACCTCTTCTGTCACCGGAGAATCCAGATCGAGGAGCGAGTACGCATAATCGCCGCGGCTCTTGTTGGTCATATCTGAGATATTAATGTCTGCGTCTCCCATTACAGCAGAATATTTTCCGATGATCCCCTTGCTGTTCTTATGCAGCACAGCTACGCGGGCCGGCATCCGGCATTCGCCCATATCACAGCTTGGATAATTGACGGAATTGCGGATATTTCCGTTTTGCAGGTAATCCATGATCTCTTCGACCGCCATGCGCGCACAGTTGTCCTCGGATTCCTCTGTGGAAGCGCCAAGATGAGGAATCACAATCACACCTTTGGCCCCAGCAACCGTAGGATTGGGAAAATCCGTCACATATTTTCGCACCCTGCCCTCATCCAACGCATTTTTCATCGCTTCTTCATCCACCAGCAGATCGCGGGAAAAGTTCAAGATAACCGCCCCTTTCTTCATCTGGGACAAAGCATCCTGATTGATCATCTTCTTTGTGCTGTCAAGCAGGGGCACATGAATCGTAATATAATCGCATTCCGTATAAATCTCTTCCGCTGAATTGGCATGACGAATACTGCGGGACAGCTCCCAGGCGGCCTGAACGGAAATATAGGGATCGTAGCCGTAGACCTCCATCCCCAGATGCGTCGCTGCATTGGCAACCTTCACACCGATCGCTCCCAGGCCGATTACACCTAATTTCTTTCCGGTCAGCTCGCTGCCGGCATACTCCTTCTTCTGCTTCTCCGCCATCTTGGCAATCTCCGCCTGCGCATGATTCTCCTGTACCCACTGAATCCCGCCCACGAGATCTCTGGCCGCCAAAAGCATTCCGGCCAGCACCAGCTCCTTTACCCCGTTGGCATTGGCCCCCGGCGTATTAAATACCACAATCCCCTCTTTGGCACATCGTTCTAAAGGAATGTTATTGACACCGGCGCCGGCTCTGGCAATCGCATGAAGCCCGTCAGAAAATTCCAGGTCATGCATGGCCGCGCTCCGCACCAGCACGGCCTGCGCCTCCTTTATATCCCCCGTCTTGGTATAATTTTCATCCAGCAATTCCAGGCCCACCTGGGAAATCGGATTGAGGCAATGATATTGAAACATTACAGATTCTCCTTTTCATACTTCTTCATAAATTCTACCATCGCCTGCACGCCCTCCTTGGGCATGG
>CAMULB010000103.1 GCA_947089585.1 uncultured Lachnospiraceae bacterium
AGTATGGTCATGTTGCATAAACTTTGCCGTATGGCGTGTCTGGCATGCGCCGGCTGCGAATTCAGCAGCCGGCTTTTTGCAGGCGTTCGTGCCGCTCCTTCATCTGCGTCAGATAAAGGGCTGGGACATGGAGTGCTCCCAGGCCGCGGCCAAGCTGAATCCTTGGCTTGTTGGCGCCGTGAAAGTCGGAGCCGCCGCTGCAGAGCAGGTCATATTTTTCGGCCAGCCGTTTGATTTGCCGCTCCTCGGCCGGAAGATAGGTGGAGTAGACGGCTTCTAACCCGGTCAGTCCGTGTTCCTTGAGGCTTTTTACCAGGGCGTCCAGACGCTCAGATGGCATCCGGCAGAGGATCGGATGCGCAAAATAGGCCAGGCCGCCGCCGGTGGTAATCAACTCAATCGCGTCAAACGGCGTGATTTTCTCCCGCGGCACGTAACAGCGGCAGCCGTTGCCAAGATATTTGCCGAATACGGTGTTGTGGTCTTTTACCAGCCCTTCCTCAACCAGATAGCGGGCAAAATGCGCGCGCGTAATGACTGTGCCGGGATAGAGCTCCTTGAGCTTCTCATAAGAGACAGAAAAACCTTCCTCTTGAAGCTTGCGGGCCATTTTCCGGTTGCGTTCCTCGCGGCCCTGCCGAAAATGCTCCAGACGCTTGGCAAAAGCCGGATTTGTCTCGTCAATCCAGTATCCCAGCATATGCACTTCCGTTCCGTTGTAATCCGTGGAGAGCTCAATGCCGTTGACCAGTTCCAGTCCCTGCGCCGCTGCGGCAGTCCGGGCGGCTTTTAGCCCCGATGCCGTATCGTGGTCGGTCAGAGCGATCGCTGCCAGTTCCTGCTGCACAGCCAGGGCGACAAGCGCTTCGGGGGAAAGTGTGCCGTCGGATTCCGTAGAATGGGTATGAAGGTCAATTTCGGCTTCAAATTGTGATGTCATCGGTCAGTTTCTTCCTTTCTTAATTTTTATGAATGTACGATGCATAAATTATAAGTGACGGCTGTGCAAAAATCAAGTCCGGCAAAAAATCGAAAATGTGGTTGACGAACCGGTTCTCATATGGTAGAATGAATTCGTTGTGAGAAAACAAAGTAGAGTATCCACTCTCACCTTAGCGCAATTGGGCGACTAATGGTTCATATTCCAACGCAGGCGCAGGGCCTGTGTGTTCAGAGAATGTACGTGGATAGTCTGCCTATCCACTTTTTTGTATTTCGCAATATTTTCGGATACAGAAAGATGTCCAATTGGCACAGAGTTATGAATATTTATTGGAGGTGCAGAAACCATTAGCGGATTAATGATTAATGAACAAATCAAGGACAAAGAGGTTCGTGTTGTAGGAGCAGGCGGAGAACAGCTGGGGATTATGTCTTCCCGCGAAGCATTGAAGCTTGCGCAGGAGGCGGAGCTGGATCTTGTGAAGATTGCTCCCACTGCAAAGCCGCCCGTATGCAAGATTATTGATTACGGCAAGTATAAGTATGAACAGATCCGTAAGGAGAAGGAAGCGAAGAAGAAGCAGAGGATTATTGAACTCAAGGAGATCCGTTTGTCTCCCAATATTGAGGAGAACGACCTCAACACGAAGATCAATGCTGCAAGAAAGTTTATTTCCAAGGGCAATAAGGTGAAGATTACACTGCGGTTCCGGGGAAGAGAGATGGCGCATATGCAGAAGAGCCGCCACATTCTCGATGATTTTGCGGAACAGCTGGTAGATATCGCGACAGTGGAGAAAGCGCCGAAATTAGAAGGCCGGAGCATCAGTATTGTGCTGACAGAGAAGAAATGATGCTGTCGCAGACCACACAGGTATGCGCGGCGGCAAAAGAATCGAATCTTAAGGAGGAAATGTAAGATGCCGAAAATGAAAACAAGCAGATCAGCTGCAAAGCGTTTCAAAGTGACAGGAACCGGGAAGTTGAAGAGAAATAAAGCGTACAAGAGCCATATCTTAACCAAGAAGAGCCCCAAGAGAAAGCGGAATCTGCGTAAATCTACGATCACGGACAGCACCAACGTGAAGAACATGAAGAAGATTTTACCGTATTTATAAGATAGAAGGAGGATACAATCATGGCAAGAATCAAAGGCGGATTGAACGCTAAGAAGAAGCATAATAGAGTATTGAAGCTGGCAAAGGGTTATCGTGGAGCACGCTCCAAGCAGTATCGGATTGCAAAACAGTCTGTCATGCGGGCGTTGGCGAGCGCTTATGCAGGTCGAAAAGAGCGTAAGCGTCAGTTCCGTCAGCTGTGGATTGCCCGAATCAACGCGGCAGCCCGGATCAATGGCATTTCCTACAGCCAGTTTATGCATGGCCTCAAGCTGGCCGGTGTGGAAGTGAACCGCAAGATGTTAGCAGAGATGGCAGTCAATGATGCAGCTGGTTTTGCAACGCTTGCAGAGCTGGCTAAGAGCAAGGTGGCGTAAGCACAGCTTGTGTTGCCGGCATAGAATATCGGTTGTTGTGCACACGTTCGGCGTAGGAATGGGACAGCCTGTCTGAGCTGTCAGCGAGTGTGAACAGCAGCCGGTGTTGGACTGCTGCCGATTTTGCCAACTTCTGAGTGCGTGACAGTGCGAATGGAGGGGCTTAAATTGGCGTTTTTATTTGGTAAGAATGCCGGAAAATAAGCCAATCGCGGTGGATTTGAAATTTTTTGAAAAAAATTGTAAAAAGTACTTGACTTTATTTCAAATCTGAGTATAATAAATATTGTTGAGTGAAACACATGGCTCGTTGGTCAAGCGGTTAAGACGCCGCCCTCTCACGGCGGAAACAGGGGTTCGATTCCCCTACGAGCTGCTGCTATTGAATTGAATAGCCCAACCCAAGAGATGCTGGAAGCCCTGATTTTAAGCGGTTTGCAGCTTTTTCTTTTGTCTGAAAAGAGTGACTTCCATGTTTCGGGGTGTAATGCCATTCAAACCGTTCAGCCGGCCGGCGTTCTTCTTCTGGCTTGGATGCTTTATGTAGGGGTGTTTCTGCATGGAGGTTCCGGTTGTCTGCTACAAGGACAAGCTTCTCTGTCCTTGGATACAGGTCATAGAAAATTTAAATACGAACGAAAAAGGGGGATCTTATATGAAAGAATGTCCAAATTGTAAAGAATTACTCGGCAATTCAGTCAATGAATGTTTTAAATGTCGTTATAATTTTACATTAAAAAAAGTTATAACAGACGCAGAGCATGAAGAAAGGAAATATCAAAAAAAAGAAGAGGAAGAAAATTTAAAATTAAAAGAAGAAATAAAAAATAAGCAGTTGTTAAAAAATCCGTTCTATGAATATAAACTAGTTGTGATCAATGATTTATCCAATGGTGAAGTGGACGAGATACAAATACAAACAAGCTTAGATTATTGGTCAAAAAAGGGATGGAGATTACATTCCATATATAGCTCTGAAATTGGCAAAGAAACTACTTCCGCATCTTTTTCTGGATTTGGCTCTTCAATTAATGCAACCATAGATCAAACGGTTATGATATTTGAGAGATGTATAAAAGCTTGATGAAGGAGTAAAAGACGAATCGTTGAATGATGTATAGGAAAATAGCGTTGTGTGAATATGTGAATCTGGAACAGATGTGAAAAGCTATTCATACAACGCTATGGTAAAATATTTTCGCTAAAAATAAGAAATATGAATCAGTTATATCGTAAGTGTTAAATAAGAATGTGCTATAAATGTGACGGCTTCTGACTTTTCTGCAAACGTTACGAAAATGGCCTCTACAGTGTCCGCGAACCGGTGAAGAAGTCGACAGATCTCCAGCAGCGATCGAAATGGTCAGGGTCAATGGCTTGGATACAATGAAACACATCAAATATATCTTATATGACAGGTTGTACATTTTTTGAAAAATGGGAATAGCTGGATGACTATCTGCTATGGGATCCCATAGTACAGGAACGACGCCGATAACCACGGTCCTTTTCGTATGAAGGATTGGTGGTTATTTTTCATCCACTATCTTATTTGACGTTTACTCAGTAAAATCAATAAAAGGAATGGGGTGTGAGAAATGAACAGCAAAATATATGAATATGAATCCTTGATTTACAAAGCAGGGGAAACGGGCGGCGCATATGTTATTTTCCCCTATGACATCAGAAAGGAATTTGGCCGTGGGCGGGTGAAGGTGCACGCCACGTTTGACGGGGCGGATTATGACGGCAGCATCGTCAATATGGGGGTAAAAAATGCGGATGGAAGTATTTGCTATATCATTGGTGTGCGAAAAGACATTCGCGCACAAATTGGAAAGCAGCCAGGGGATTCGGTTCGGGTGACGATTTGGGAGCGGGAATAAGGGATATGTAAAAAAAGGTTTGACGCCTTATTCTATTGACAAATGATATTTTAAAGTGTAATCTGTAAAAGGACTCTGCGAGTATGCTTCTGTAGGTAAGGGGAGATCAAACGCATGGAAATGACAACGACTGAGAAAATTAAGCTGTTGAAAGACCGCAATGGTCTGACCTTGGGGGAATTGGCGGCTAAGGCGAATACCACGCGGCAGAATTTGAATAATAAATTTGGACGCAATAATTTTTGTGAAAAAGAGATCCGAGCGCTTGGAGATGTTCTGGGATGCGATGTGGAGATTGTCTTTATCAATCGCAAGACGGGTGAGCGGGTGTGAAGCAATTGCGCGTAAGAGCGTATGATAAAATAAAAAGAAACGAGTACCCCGCTTGAGCCATAAAGCTGTACGGTAAAAAACCCGCTTCTTTTTGTATAGTATATGTTGGAAAGGAAAAAAGTCAAGAGAAATGTATAATGAAATTGATTTAGATATAATAGATATAAATTCAGAGCCTCCGACAGAGGAGCCGTTTAGGCAGTACTATTTTATGGCAAAATGCCGCAAATGGGTAAAGGATTTTGAACAGAAAAACGAGCGTTTACCCAAAGCTTGTGTGGTCAATATGGGCTGTCAGATGAATGCCCGCGATTCCGAGAAGCTGGCCGGAATTTTGGAAAATATCGGCTATGAGCGAACCGATTGCGAAGAGGCTGATTTTGTAATCTACAATACCTGTACGGTGCGGGAGAACGCCAACAATAAGGTTTACGGCCGCCTAGGGTATCTTCATGCTTACAAGAAGAAGCATCCGCAGATGAAGATTGCACTCTGCGGCTGTATGATGCAGGAAGCACATGTGGTAGAGCGGCTCAAATCCAGCTACCGTTTTGTGGATTTGATTTTCGGCACGCACAATCTTTTCAAATTTCCGGAGTTGCTGGCCTCTATGCTGGAGCGTTCTGAGATGACGATCGAGATTTGGCAGGATACGGACAAGATTGTGGAGGAGCTTCCGATTGATCGAAAATATCCGTTTAAATCCGGCGTCAATATTATGTTCGGCTGCAATAATTTTTGCAGCTATTGTATTGTACCGTATGTGCGAGGGCGGGAACGGAGCCGCAGACCGCAGGAGATTTTGCGGGAAATTGAGCGCATGGCTGACGACGGCGTGGTCGAGGTGATGCTGCTGGGGCAAAATGTGAATTCTTACGGCAAGACCTTTGATGAACCGTTTCCCTTTGCCCGGCTGCTGCAGGAGATCGAACAAATCGACAAGATTCAGCGCATTCGTTTTATGACCTCGCATCCAAAAGATCTGTCTTTGGATCTGATTGAGGTGATGGCTGCTTCTAATAAGATCTGTCATCACCTGCATCTGCCCTTACAATCCGGCAGTACGCGGATCTTAGAGCAGATGAATCGCCGCTATACCAAGGAACAGTATCTTGCTCTGGCGGGGCGGCTTAGAGAGGCAATGCCGGATCTTGCGCTGACGACAGATATCATCGTCGGGTTTCCCGGAGAGACGGAGGCGGACTTTGCAGATACGCTGGATGTGGTGCGGCAGGTGGAATATGACAGCGCCTTTACGTTTCTCTACTCCAAACGAACGGGTACGCCGGCAGCGTTGATGGAGAATCAGGTGCCGGAGGATATTGTCAAAAGAAGATTTGATCAATTGCTGCAGGAGGTGCAGCACATTGCCGCTGCGAAGGCAGAGCGGCTGACGGGCCAGGTTCGGCCGATTCTGGTTGAAGAGGTCAATGCGCAGGATGCTTCACTGGTGACAGGCAGACTGGAAAATAACTCCATAGTACATATCCCCGGAGATGCTTCGATGATTGGGACATTGGTAGACGTGACTTTGGAAGAATGCAGAGGATTTTATTATTATGGAAGAGCGATTGCAGCTTCGTAGATTGAAAAAACGAGATTTGATGTTACTGTTGATTTTGTGCGCGATTGCCGTCGGATTGCTGTTGTGGTTTTGGTTCGGGCATCAGGAGCGCGGAGTCGTGGTAGAGGTGACGGTGGACGGAGAGGTATTCGGTACTTATCCATTGGATGAGGAGCAGGAGATCTGGATTGATTCTCAGGCGCGGGAGCCAGGAAAAAGCAGCGCGGCCAGTCAGGAAGGAAAAAGCAGCGCGGACGGCCAGGAAGGAAAAAGCAGCTTAGGCGGCCAGGAACCGGGAAAAAGCAGCGCGGACGGCGGGGCAGGAAATCGTCTTTTGATTTCAAATCAGACGGCGAATATGGTCTGGGCGGATTGTCCGGATCAGATTTGCGTACATCAGGCGCCGATTTCGCATGTGGGAGAGACGATCATCTGTCTGCCGAATCGAGTGGTCGTGACGATTGTGGGGGACAGTGCCCCGGCGCTGGATACTTCGGTTCGCTGATTCGGCTGCTCTGGACAGCTGGTAACTTGCCAAAGCAGGACGTGAGATTCGGATCGAAGGTCAGAGCACCCAAGGAGGGATAGATGGAGAAACAATCCGCAGGCAGGCGGGCGGCGTTTCTGGGAATGCTGTTGGCGCTGGCTCTGCTGTGCAGCTATGTGGAATCCCTGATTCCGATTTCATTTGGGATTCCGGGGATCAAGCTGGGGCTGGCTAATTTGGTGACGGTAGTCACCTTATATCTCATCGGTGCGCGGGAGGCGTGCCTGGTTTTGGCAGCCCGCATTGTGTTGTCCGGCTTTTTGTTCGGAAATTTGTTTGCGGTGGTTTACAGTATGGCCGGCGGCATGTTCAGCTTTTGCATCATGCAGCTTTTGAAATGGAAAAAATTTCATGTGATCACAGTCAGCGTCGCCGGCGGGATTGCGCATAACCTTGGACAGCTTTTCGTGGCGGCTTTGGTGGTGGAAAACGCCAATCTTTTCTATTATATGTCCGTTTTATTTTTTTCAGGACTGGTTACGGGAGCGCTGATTGGCATTCTGGGCCAGGAATTGATTTTGCGTCTCAGGCAGATAGGCAGAAAGGAGTAAGGATGTATTCTTATATCAAGGGGGAGCTGGTAGAAACAGCCGAGGATCTGATTGTGGTGGAGAATCACGGCATCGGCTACAACATTCGCATCCCGCAAAGTATTTTTGACTCGCTTCCGGGCATTGGGCAACAGGTCAAAATTTATGTTTCAACCTATATGCGCGAGGACGCGATGCTGCTGTACGGCTTCCTCAACCGCGACGACCGCAAGATCTTTCAGCTGCTTTTAAAAGTCAGCGGCATTGGGCCGAAGGGAGCGCTGGCTATTCTGTCGGTGATGACGCCCGATGATTTGCGTTTTGCCGTGCTGGGAGAGGATGACCGGGCGATTACAAAGGCGCCGGGGATTGGAAAAAAATCGGCCCAGCGATTGATTATCGAGCTCAAGGATAAACTGAAGCTGGAGGATGTTTCCGTGCTGCAGGCGCAGGAGGAGACAGCGGAGACGTCCGCCCTGTCAGGCATGCATACGGTCAAATCAGAGGCGATACAAGCGTTGACGGCGCTGGGCTATAGCGCGGCCGAAGCGGTGAAAGCCGTAAGCGCCGTCGCACTTTCCGAGGATAGTACGGTCGAAGAGGTACTAAAGGCCGCGTTAAAGCAGATGGCATGGATTTGACGACAGCAGATGGAACATGGTGAATGAGCTGGAATGAGGGAAACGATGGAAAAACGGGTGATTGAAACACAGGTGCAGGAAGAGGACTTGAAAATCGAAAAAAATCTGCGCCCCCAGCGTTTGGAGGAATACATTGGACAGGAGAAGGCCAAGCAAAACCTGCGGGTCTATATTGAGGCGGCCAAGCAGCGCAGGGAAGCGCTGGATCATGTGTTGTTTTACGGGCCTCCCGGATTGGGCAAGACGACACTGGCGGGAATTATCGCCAATGAGATGGGCGTCCACATCAAGATTACCTCAGGCCCGGCCATTGGCAAGCCGGGGGAGATGGCGGCGATTTTGAGCGCGTTGCAAGAAGGAGATCTCTTATTTGTGGATGAAATTCATCGGCTCAACCGGCAGGTAGAGGAGGTCTTATATCCGGCGATGGAGGATTATGTGATTGACGTGATGATCGGAAAAGGGGCGACAGCCCGTTCCATCCGTCTGGATTTGCCGCACTTTACGTTGGTGGGTGCTACAACGCGGGCAGGTCTCTTATCGGCTCCTTTGAGAGATCGTTTTGGCGTGGTGCATCATCTCGAATTTTATACGCCGCAGGAATTAAAGACGATTATTCTTCATTCCGCCGCCAAGCTGGAGGTAGAGATCGACGGCGACGGCGCTTTTGAGCTGGCCCGCCGTTCACGGGGAACGCCCCGACTGGCAAATCGTCTGCTAAAGCGGGTGCGGGATTTTGCGCAGGTAAAATACGAGGGAAAAATTGACAAAGAGGTCGCCAGCTTTGCCCTCGATCTGCTGGAGGTGGATAAGGACGGGCTGGATCAGAACGACCGCAATATTCTGCTGACGATCATCGAAAAGTTTGAGGGCGGCCCGGTGGGTCTGGATACGCTGGCCGCAGCCATCGGCGAGGATGCCGGAACGATCGAGGATGTCTATGAGCCGTATCTGGTAAAAAATGGGTTTCTCAACCGCACGCCCAAGGGACGGGTGGCTACCGGACAGGCGTTTGCGCATTTTGGCAAGGTGAGGCTATAGCTGAAGGCCTGCGGGCCAAAATAGCGCAGGTGCGAGGTCAAAAGCCAAGCGCAGGATCCATCAATTAAAACGAAAGCAGCGGATGCGACAAAAAAAGAGTTGTTATTCTTGGGAAAATTGCTATAATAGATGGTATAGAATGATTGGGATGGGTTCACAGAGAGGAAATAAAAGGACATGTCATCAAAAACAAGCGCGGATGTGATTATAGGCGGTAAAGTGTATACTTTAAGCGGCTATGAGAGTGAAGCATACCTGCAGAAGGTTGCCCTTTATATCAATAATAAGATGAATGAGATGGAAGCGCTGGAAGGCTACAGCCGTTTTCCGGCGGATATGAAAGCGACGCTGATGGAGCTGAATATTGCCGATGATTATTTTAAGGCCAAGGAGCAGGCGGAGAAGCTGGAAGAAGATCTGGAGGCTCGGAATAAGGAGGTTCATGGTCTCAAGCATGAGCTCGTATCCTTTCAGCTCAAGCTGGAATCGCTGGAGAAATCTCTGGAGGAGCGTGAAAAAGAGAACAAGGAGCTGCTGCTGGCTCAGGCGAAGCTGGAAGCAGAAGTCGATGATTTGCTGTTGGCTGAGCCGGCGAAGAAGAAATAAGATTGCTTGCCGCGGATGTCCGTCTGAGGGCGGAAGCGAGACGAAAGATTGCTTGCTGCGGATGTCCGTCTGAGGGCGAAAGCGAGACGATGGCTGCTCTGCCGGGTGTTTCGGCGGAGCATTTGAGTGTGATCAATCACGGAAAAGGGGGAGCTTATGACAAGAAATTGTTGTTATGAGCCCCCCTTTCTGGAGTAGGTACGAAGAGACAGGAGCAGGGAATAGGGGGAAAGAACAATGGCGTTGAAAAAGGATCAGAAAAAGCTGATGGAGCTGCTGGCGCCGGCAGGTTCCCTGGAGATTTTAAAGGCGGTTGCCGCTGCGGGGGCAGATGCGGTCTATGCGGCCGGAGTGAGGTTCGGCGCGCGTGCATACGCAAATAATTTGACCAAAGAGGAACTGCTGTGGGCGATTGATTATTTGCATCTGCACGGCAAGCGGCTCTATCTTACGGTCAATACGCTGTTGAAGGAGCAGGAGCTTTACGGGGAGCTGTATGAGTATCTGCTTCCGTT
>CAMULB010000104.1 GCA_947089585.1 uncultured Lachnospiraceae bacterium
AGCCCGGCCGCATGCTGCGCGCCAAGCCGCAACAATCTATGATCCCTATCATTGTTACCCGCCAATCTGGCTCTTTAACCCGGCTCTTTGTACCTCCTCAAGCAGCCGGCCCATCGTCTCGTTGGTCGGCGGAAGTACGTCGCCCATCCAATATTCTCTGCCTAATCCCAGATATTTATCCTGTCCCAGACGATGATACGGCAGCAAATGCAGCTCCTCTACGCCCGGCAGGCTGGCCGCATATTGTGCAATCGCCCGAATCTCCGCCGCCGTATCGTTAAAGCCCGGTATCACCGGCACACGGATGATCAGCTGCGTATCGCTGGCGGCGATTTTTTTTGCGTTCGCAAGCATCAGCTCATTGCTTTTGCCGGTAAACTGCTTATGTTTAGCCGCGTCCATGTGCTTGATGTCCATCAAATACAGGTCAAGATTGGGCAGATAGCGCTCAATGACTGAAAAATCCGCGCATCCCATAGATTCCATCGCCGTATGATAGCCGTTTTCCTTCAATCCCAGCAGCAGCGCCGCGCCAAAATCCGGCTGACAGAGCGCCTCCCCGCCGGAAAGCGTCACCCCACCACCGCTCCTTCGATAAAAAGGCCTGTCCTTGGCAATCTCAAGCAGCACCTCTTCGACCGTCACGTCACGGCCGATCGTCTTCTTCCTACCGTCCGTCACCATCGTCTCGATCTCATAACGCTGGGATTCTGGATTGCAGCACCAGCGGCACCGCAGCACACAGCCCTTGAAAAAGACAATCGTGCGGATGCCGGGCCCGTCGTGGATGGAAAATTTCTGAATGTCAAAAATTCTTCCCTTAACCTGTAAATAATCCCTGTTCATTTAAAACCCCTGTTCTGTTCTGCGGATGATATCATCCTGCAGCGACTTGGACAAGGTCGTAAACAGTGCGCTGTAGCCTGCCACCCGCACGACCAGTCCCTTGTAGCGGTCCGGATGCTTCTGCGCGTCTAACAGCGTCTCGCGATCGACCACATTGAACTGCATGTGGCTGCCCTTCTGGTCAAAATAGGCCCGAATCAAGGCTGCAAAATACTCCAGCCCCTTCAGTCCCGCCAACGCTGAGGGATGGAACTTCTGGTTGAACAGCGTTCCGTTGGACGCAATGTAATGGTCGAGCTTGGACACGGAATTGGCAGCGGAAGTCGGCCCGTGCGTATCCTTGCCCGCGGAAGGAGAGACGCCATCCGCAACCGGTGTCTGCGCCAACCGTCCATCCGGCGTCGCCCCGGTCTGCGCGCCTAAAGGCACGTTCGCCGAAACCGGATACAGCCCCGCCTGGAACTGTCCGCCTCTTGGATTCTTATAATTCTCCAGCGGTCTGGTATAGGTGTAAGCCACATCACGGGCAAATGCGTCCACTTCCTCGATGTCGTTGCCGAACTTCGGCACCTCCGAAAGAAGCTCCTGAATCTGACGATAACGAGCGTTTTCGCTTCCCTGTCCCTGCGCCGTCTCGGCCACCAGAGCGGCAATCCGCTCAATATCCGCCGCTTGCAGCGGATGGCCTGACGCTGAGATTTGCTTCACCAGATTGGTCGTAATCTCCTCGATCTTGTCCGCCGAGAGCCCCTGGCCGAAATTGTGCTCCAAGGCTTCCTTCAGCTCCGCCATCGTAATTTTGTGCTGCTCAAAGACCAGCGTCTTAATCGCATAGAGGGAATCAGCCATGTTGGCAATACCAAAGCCCTGCGGCCCGGTAAAGTTATAGACGGCTCCGCCCTCCTGCACACTCTTGCCGCGGCCGATGCAGTCCTCAATCATACCGGACAAAAACGGCAGCGGACAGCGCTCGGCATGCGCAACATCAATCGCATTGTCTGCATTGACCAGCAGCGAGATCATATAGTTCATCTGCGCCTTGTAAGCGTCATAGAATTCCTCGAAGCTGCTCATCTGCGTTACGTCGCCGGTCTGAATGCTGATCAATTCGCCCTGATCATAGCCGTTGGAAAAGACCAGCTCCAGGGGACGGCACATATTGAAGAATGCCGCATCATGCCATCCGTCCGTCTTGCCGGACTTCTGCGGCTCCACACAGCCGATGATGTTGTAATCTCTCGCATCCTGCAGCGTAAGTCCCCGGCTCACCAGCGAGGGAATAATCACCTCGTCGTTGTAATAAGCCGGAAGACCGATTCCGGTGCGCGTCAGCCCCGCCGCCTTGATCATCAGCTCGTGCGGCGTCTTGTTCCACACGCGAATTGACAGCGAGGGCTGCGGCAAAAATACGTGATGGCTGGCGTCGATGCACATAAAGGATAAATCGTTGGTCACATCCAGTCCTTCGCTGTTCTGACCGCCGACAATCAGATTCTGGAACAGACTGTAGCCGGCAAAGCCCTCGGCGCTGGCCGCGTCTCTGGCCTTATTGAGATCATTTAACTTGACCCAGATACAGTCAATCAGCTCCTGGGCCTGCTCCCTGGTCAGCGTGCCCGCTTCCAAGTCTCTCTGGTAATACGGGTACATGTACTGATCAAAGCGTCCCGGCGAAATGGAATGGCCGCTCGACTCCACCTGCAGCAGCATCTGAATGAACCAGAAGGACTGACACGCCTCCCAGAACGAGGACGCGCCGTGCTGCGGCACATTGACACAATTCTGTGCGATCGCAAGCAGCTCCTGTCTGCGCTTCTCGTCGCGCTCCTGCTCCGCCATGGATTCCGCAAGTGCGGCATAACGTTTAGCGTAGCCGATCGCCGCATCACAGCTTACAATCACCGCCTGCAGAAAATGGCTGCGCGTGCAGTAATCTCCGTCTCCCGGTCCGGCCGCCTTAAGCGCCTCCTCTGCGTCCTGGCGAATCCCCATAAGCCCCCGCGCTAAAATGTCGCCGTAGCCTACGGTGACATGTCCAATGCCATTGTAAAAGTAATTCCCTGGTGTAAAAATATTGTGCTCAATGGCCATCCTGGCTTCAGGCGCCATATATGCATGAGCCAGCTCACTGGTCGTCTTGCCCTTCCAGTAGGGGTACACCTGACGCAGCGTCTCCTTTGTCTCCTCAGATATGTAGAAGGGATCCGCTGCACGCGTCTCAATGGTGTCAAATTCTCCCTCCAGCCACTCATAAGAAAATTCCGGGAACACCTGACAGCCTCTGGGTGCCTTGGTCGCGCTGCCTACCACCAGCTCTTCGGGTCGGATGGTGATGGGAATCTGTTCACAGATATGCGCAAACGCTTTCGCGCGCCTGGTGATGATCGGCTCGCCCTCGGTCTGCCGGTAAGATTCCGTCAAAAGGACGGCGCGATCCGCCTCAATCTCCGGCATCCTGGCAAAAAGATGTTCCACCAGTCTTGAAATACGACCTGACTTGGGAATCTCCTCATCCTTGTATTTCCCCACCTGTTCTCACATCCTTTCTCTAATTATTGTGGTTTTACTTTTGTTTCTACTCCATTATATGTTGTTTTTGTTTGTTTGTCAAGGAAGCGCCCAAAAACAACCCAATATTTTCGCACAAAAATGGGATGGAAAAACTGTGCAATATCACAACAAGGAAACGTCCTACTGCAAATGAAACGCCTCCTTAATCTCGTCAATCTGCTCCTGATCCATTGCCACCATCTGCCCCAGATTCTTGGCAAAAACCAGCGCCTTGGCACTGTACTCAGCCACCTCTAACCGGTCAAACGCATTCAAAAGGCTGTCCCCGGTTACTGCCACACAGTCGTTGTTGACAATGACAATCGGCGTGCTCTCGTTAAACGCCTGCGCCGTCTCCTGGGGCTTTTGATAAAAGTCAGAAAAATCGAGCTTGGGAATATCCCGCATCAAAATATAGCTCTCCGGGATCGACTTTGAATCCAGCTCTTCCTCCGTCACCGCATAGGCCATGATATTGGGCGGATGCGCAATGATAATCGCATTAATCTGCGGATGCTGACGATAGATCTCCTGGTGCAGGCGGATGGAGCGGCTGGGCACCTTGCCCGCTTCCCGTTTGCCGCCGCAGACGCCGACGAGCTCTTCCTCCTTCAAATATTTACGGTCTACATTATAAGGCGTAATGATAAAATGATCGTGGTCCATCCGCTTGGAAAAAGAGCCCTGTGTGGCATTGATCAGCTTCTGATTGTAAGCCCGGTGCACGAGACTGCACATCTCGCTTCTGACCTCCTTCTCCCGACTGGTGATCACTTCAGGCGTATACTCTTCCATATGAAAATGATCCTTGGTATATTTGAGCTTTATCTCTTCCTCCGCCAGGCTCCTGGGCGTCCCGATGATCGAAGCATCCACCTGCAGTCTGGCACAGAAATCCAGTGTCTCAAACGCCTTAAAGGCATTGAACAAGCTGTCGCTGCCGACGACTACACCATGGTTTTCCAGCACGGCAATGTTGCAGCCCTTTTCAAATTCAAGAGCAATCTTATCTCCTAAGTCCTTGCTTCCGGGCAGCCCGTATTCTGCCATCGCGATCTTGCCGCAGCCCACAAATGCATTCGGAATCAGGCGGGTATTGGGAATCTGGCGCACAATGCTGAACGCCACCAATGCCGGCGGGTGCGCATGAAGCACGGCCTTGATGTCGCTTCTCGTCTCATAGACCTTCAAATGAAACGGATACTCGCTGGAAGGCTTGTGAATGCCCTCAATCGAACCGTCCTTCTTGATGCAGACCATATCCTTTCTCGTCAGACTTCCCTTATCCACGCTCCCCGGCGTAATCCAAACGTCCCCATTTTCATCCAGGATCGAAAGATTCCCCCCGGAGGTAGTCGTCATGCCATAGCTGTAAATCCGATTCATCATCATCACCAGCTGATCGGCAGGATGTAAAAATTTTAAATTCATTTTTCTTCCTCCTTTTCTTTGTTTTATGTTGAATTTATTGGTTTTATATTGTTTTATTTTGAATTATAGTTTGTTTTTCTTTGTTTGTCAACCGATTTTGAAAAAAATTACAGACAAAACCAATAAAACTGATTCTGTCTGTATCTCTCTGTCCAATCAATGACCCGCTTGTCCAACGATACCTCTCGCACGGCAGGAAGTGCGCGCGCCCGCTCTCCAAAACCCGCCTGCCACCGCACCGCATTGTCTTTTTTATTACAATATATCCTTTCGCTGATAGCGTACAAACGCCAACAGCACTCCCGCTGCCGCCAGCAGCAGACCTACAGCCAAATATTGCGGATTGATTCCGCCCCGCTCAATCAAATCTGCGCTCTCTGCATAACCAAACGGCGTCAAATACTTCAAAAATTCGGCCCCCTCGCTCAAGTTGGCAATCAGGTTCAAAAAGTAAAACAACGCCGCCAAACCCAGACCAATGCCAGATGCACCTCTGCTGCAAAAGGCAGACACACCAAAACAAATGGAAGCAATCTCGATCTGCAACAGAATATAAGCCGCAAACAACAGGGAAAACAGCTTCGGTTCGGGCCGTTCTCCCACCACCAGAGCGGACAGTACGCTCACACACACCGCAACCAGATTCAGCGCCGCAATCTGCAGCAGCACGCCCATAAATTTTTGCAGCACCACACTTTGACGGCTGATGGGATGCGTCAGCAAAAACTCCGCCGTATGTTCCTTTTCCTCCTTTGCCAATGCCGCGCTGCCGACAAAGGCAGCAAAAAATCCGCCGCCAAGTCCAAGAATATTTCCGCATTCCACACCGAAAAAGCCGATAAATTCACCAAAATTAATCCGATCCATACCAAAGGCGGCAGAAAAGCTTCCCATCTCGGCAAACATCCCGCTGACCTCTTCCATCTGCCTGGCCATTTCCGGGTAAATCAAAATGCACACGGCCAGCATGCCCGCAACGATCCCGCTCCAGATCAGCAGCGCCAGCCTCCCCTGTTTTAATTCATGATAAAAAAGCGTCATTTGCTCTCTCCTCTCCATAGTAATGAAGAAAAATCTCCTCCAAGTCCGGCTCCCCGATCGTGACATCCAAAACCGGCATGGCTGCCAATGCCTGCAACAGCGCACCGGAACCGCCGCTGTACAAAAAGCTGACCGCGCCATCGCTTTTGACTACATCCTTTATCTGCTCTAATTGCGGCGGCTCCTCCACTCCCCGCAGCACAACGCGCTTCGCCCCGGTATAGCCCAATTTTCTTACCTCGTCTGCAGCTACAATCCGCCCTTTGCGGATAATGGCCGCGTGGCTGCAATAACGCTGCACCTCTGAGAGCACATGGGAGGAGAGAAAGATCGTCGTCCCCTGCTGATTCCGTTCCTTTAGGATCGCGTAAAATTCCCGCTGCATCAGCGGATCCAAGCCGCTGGTCGGCTCATCCAGCACGCAAAGCCTGGGCTGATGCTGGAGCGCACAGACAATCGACACCTTCTTGCGGTTGCCCAACGACAACGCGCGAATTTTCTTTTTCGGGTCCAAATCCAATCGGCTTAACAACTGCTCGGCCTCCGCTCTGCAATCGCAACCCCTAAGTCCTGCCGAGAAGCGCAGCACCTCCTCCACCCGCATATTGGGATAAAAGGACGCTTCCGACGGCATATAGCCAATCTGCTTCAACAGCTCCCTTGGCTGCTCCTTTTGTTTTCTGCCAAACACCTGCACCGTGCCGCTGGTAGGCGCAATCAGCCCCAGCAAAATGCGGATCGACGTACTTTTGCCCGCGCCGTTGGGCCCGATAAATCCAAAGAAATCCCCCTCTTTCACTGCCAGATTCAAATCAATAATGCCTCGTGCCTTGCCATAATATTTGGTCAAGGCGGTCAGCTCTATTACGTTCATTGTTCTCTCACACTCCTTTCACTTCCATGCAACGTACCGCTTCTATTATAACCCATGAACCAGTTATAAAAAACCCCGAAATGCAAAAATGTGATATGGCTCAAACGCCATACCACATTTTTTATTTCACGCTTTAATGATGATGATTCTGGTGACAGTGTCCTGACTCGTGTCCCCAATTCATTGGTTCCCCTCCGCCGTTTGCACCAGACGGATTACTTCCTTCGCCAGCTCCGCTTCCTTCCGCTTCATTGCTGCTCCCGTTCGTCTGCGTTTCATCGGCTCCTTTGCCGCTTTCGTCTGTCTGCGCTTCTCCGGTTCCTTTGCCGCTTCCGTCTGTCTGCGCTTCATCGCCGTCTCTGCGATCGTCATCTGATTGCGCTTTCTCAACGTCCCGGCTGTCATCTTCTTTAACATCGTCCTGGGATCCTGATTCTTTCGTTTCTTGCTCCGCTTCGTCCGCCTTAGAGGGTTTGCCGGTCTCCTTCTTCTCATCTGTCTCGGCCTTGGAATCCGTTGGCACTTCTTCATCCGCCTGTATCTCCTGATTCGCCCTTTCCGCTTCAATCTCATAATGAAACAGCGTTTCATGAAGCTGACACATCGTCATGTGCTGACAATCCTCTGCCGTCACACTATCGTCATATTGAGCAATCATCTGATACATCTGGTATCTTCCCAACGACAAACCGCAAGCATGTGCCAAATGAACCATCTCCAGATCTGCCTGCCGATAAAGGCCTTGATAACGGTTTGTCACCGAGCTGCCGCGCAGAGCCACCAAAAGCTCTTCCGCCTTGGGCGACGCCACCGTAAGGGTCAGATCCGCATCCTTCGTCAGATAAGGCCGCATGGCGTCGCTTTCTACCAATAGCTCCACCGCCTGCAAATAACGCTTCCCCTTTAGCTGCAAATCCTTTAGCACCAACGCGCCGTCTTCATTCTGGCTCTCCACTCGCACTACCCGATCTGCACGGTTCAACACCAGTTCGATGGAGGGATTGACATCAATGCTGACATACGATACGGGCGTCTCCCAATAATACCAGCTGCCAAAGCCAAGGCAAAGTATCAAAATCATACATACGGACAGCACGGGACGAATCGCGCCTGTGCTCCATTTTACAAACACTCCTCTGTCTTGTCTTAGAAATTCATCTTCGCACGCTCTGTCCTCTGTGTCTTCCTGCTGATTTGCAAAATTCCCAGTCTGTTGGGATAAATACCCCGATACATTACGTTTCATCTGTTCTGTCGCATGAACCTGACCAAATGCCTCTTGAATTGTATTACGCAATCGTATCACCTCCCAGCTTCTGTTTCAACAATTCCCTCCCTCTTGACAATAAAGAATAAACCGTGTTTTCCTTTTTATGAAGCATCGAACCAATTTCCCGCGCCGTATAGCCTTCATAATAGTGAAGATAAATCACATCCTTATATTTTGACGGCAGGGAAAGGACCGTCTCCAGCACGCCGAGCTCCTGCGGCATCACGCTGGCCGCCTCCTCTGAGAGTACCTCCAGGGGAACGGTATAGCGGCGAAAAAGGCTCTTCTTAAAATCCTTGCAGGCATTGAGTGTAACCCGAATCAGCCATGCCTTCTCATGCTCCTTGCTTTCAAAGGCAACCGAATGAAGGACATACTTCAGAAATACCTCCTGAAGCACATCCTCCGTATCTGCATGATTCTTCAAATGCAACAAACAAATTCTCCGAATCATGTCCGCATATTGTTCGATTGCTTGATTTGCCTCCTGTTCGCTGCGCATAGGTATCCCCTTGGTCTCTTCATTTGCGGGCCAATCACTGCTGTTTTTCTCAAGACTCACAACACATCTGCGAAATTCCTCTCATGACTCACGACACATTTGTATCATCAGTGATGTCTGCCATGACGTCCTCTGCCGTGATGACCAGAACCATAACCACTCCAGCTGCCTCCGCCCACGCAGTGATCGCATACACCGTCTCCATCGCTGTCTACATAATAGGAGCAGCTGCCATGACCGCCGTTCGTACAGTGATCGCACACGCCGTCTCCGTTATTGTCCACATAATAGGAGCAGCTGCCATATCCGCCGTTCGTGCAGTGATCGCACACGCCGTCTCCGTTATTGTCCACATAATAGGAGCAGCTGCCGTATCCGCCGTTCGTGCAGTGATCGCACACGCCGTCTCCATTATTGTCTACATAATAGGAGCAGCTGCCGTATCCGCCGTTCGTACAGTGATCGCATGCGCCGTCGCCGTTGACATCTACATAATACGGGCAAACAGATGCATTCGCCGCCTGGCTGTTATTGGTATCTACCGGTATCTCTTCTGCCGCTGCGTTGTCGTCCTGTGAATCCGCAGCCGACGTGCTCTCCTCGGACGAATCATCCGCTGCCACAAGGTCGTCGTCCGCCGGATCCTCAACCGGCGTGCTCTCCTCAGCTGAATCATTCGCTGCCACAAGATCATTGTCCGCCGGATCCTCAACCGGAACACTCTCTTCATCCGCCGCATCATCGACCAGTGTGCTCTCCTGTGCTGAATTATCCGCCGCATCGGCGTCTTCCTTGGACAGGTCTGCAGAAGCGCTGTCTTCAGCCGGCGCATTGTTCTCAGCCAAATCATCCACTGCCGCGCCGTTCTCATCGGCCGGGCTCTCTGTCAATTCCTCTGACTTGCCGTCCTCTCCGTTATTGTCCACGAGAGAAGCTTCATCCGCCGCTGCATTCTCATTCTGTTGCCCGAAATTAGCGGCAATTACCGGTACGGAAATTCCCAACAGCACCAAGCATACCAGTCCCGCAACCAATACCTTTTTCATTGTATACCTCCTGATTTGTTCTCTTGTTTTTTGTGTTCTACTTATAATACGACACAATCCAAAAAAACCTTGCATTTTATAAAAAAAATTTTTCCCCCGGTCAAATTCCTCTCTTTTTGCCGCTCACACAACGCTTCCCGTCCTTCTCTCATTTATTTACTTGTGCCAAACGGCTCCGTATGATGCCATCTGCCGCCGGTAAAATCTGGTACATCCACGACTGCGCCGCCTCGGGCCACGGACATCTCCGAGAGCGCCGTCACCGCCATCCAGCTGGCTGCGTCATAGACGTCAACCATCATCGGCTCACCCTTTCGCAAGGCTTCAAAAAACAACTGAAATTCCAGCCAGTCCATTCCGTCGTGGCTTCCCCGGATGCCCTGCGCCAGATATTGTCTCCACACCGGATGCTCATACGCGGCCTCATAGGCTGCGGCATTGCCCACACAGTCCCTGCGCCAGGTAAAATCATGCGCCCGATCTTCTTTGCAGTCCAGGTAAATCGAATCCGTCGCCTCCTCATACATGCCTTTCGTTCCT
>CAMULB010000105.1 GCA_947089585.1 uncultured Lachnospiraceae bacterium
CAGGACTTCCTCTTGATGAAGTGAAAAAATTGAAAGCAGAATGAATGAAATAGAGAAAATGTAAAGAGCCAAGAAAAAATTCTTGACTCTTTTAGATTTATGCCAAGCCTAATCTTTGTGATCCTAAAACAGTCATCAAATAGATTGGTCGTTATCTCGGTCGACCTGTTATTGCCACATCCAGAATAGACAGCTATGATGGGGATACTGTTACTTTCCACTACAACCGGCATGGGGATAATAAATACATTGAAGAAACACTCCCTTCCATTGAGTTCATCAAAAGATTAATCCGCCATATCCCTGAAAAGCACTTTAAAATGATTCGATATGGCGGCTTATATGCCAGGCACTGAAAAACAGATGAAAAACTTTATCGTGCCATTTCGAAAAGCAAACAGCGCTTTTACCGAAGTTTCAACCAATGGCGAGCCGCCATTCTTTCTTCTTTTGGCTACGATTCTTTTTCACGTTCTATGATATAATCCTCTGGAAGGAGGACGGATACCATGAAACCCAATATCGAGGAATTACGCAAAAAATACATGGATAATCCACCAGAAGGAATGACATCTAAGGACATTCGCAACATGAGCGGGGATGAACTTCTGGACATGGATTACTTCTTAAATGAAGATGATCTGTTTGATGACGAGGCAGGTGTAGAAGGTTTTTATATCCTCTAAATCATGTCGTCTTATTGCCATTCCCTTGCAAGCGTTTATCTAACATACGTTCGGTAAACGCTTGTTTTTTTAGAAGCATGAAAAATCGAAGTTTCCTATGATAAGAACAACGGCGCAGCCGAAGCTGCACCGTCTTATTGAAAATTATTATTACCTGTTACCAAGGCGCTTTTTACTTACGCCCGTCAACGCATCGCCCAGCTCCTGATCCGATGCCTTCCGGTACGCACCGTCCAGCTCCTGATCCGTTGTCTTTCGGTACGTATTGTCTAGCTCCTGATCCGCCGCTTTCCAGAACGCACTGTCCAGCTCCTGATCCGCTGTTTTCCGGTACGCATTGTCCATCGCCTTGACACATTCCAGCCGGAACCATCCTTAAAATCCGGGAATCTGTTGCTATCTCTTCAACGAGTCCCCCATCGCCTTGACACATTCCAGCTTGGCATTCATCGGCACCTCACAACCGCTGCCAAGCATAAAGCCGCCCTTAAGCCCGATGTCACAGATCAGACGCTCGCAGTACTCTGATACCTCATCCGCCGTTCCGTAAGCCAACATCGCCGCCGGCACATCGCCGCGCATACTATGCCATCCTTCGAGAATCTCATATGCTGCCCGCATATCGGTGTCACCGTCAAATTCAAAATGAACTGAGCTCGTGGGCACCTCATGGAAGAATTTCAGCATCGGCAGCCAGTTGCCGTCCGCATGAA
The DNA here is from genome assembly GCA_947089585.1 of uncultured Lachnospiraceae bacterium. GTDB lineage: Bacteria > Bacillota > Clostridia > Lachnospirales > Lachnospiraceae > 14-2. The sequence goes on from CAMULB010000105.1 coordinate 1,400, forward strand.
CCACGCTGGTGATTCCCTCTGCCCAGAACGCTTCAATCATCGTCTTTAAAGACGGCCAGGCAATCTCATAGAAGGTATCCGGCGAAATAAAGGTCGCACTGGAACGCATTGCGTAGATACCGGCCCTTGTTCCGTGTACCTGCTTCACAGTCCCTACGGTCTGACCGATCACATCCGGCGTACATTTCTCCAGTACCGCTTTAATCTCGTCTGGATAATCAAACAGGTCGTAACAGAATTCCTCCATCGTATGCGTCTGAGACAGCGTATCAAACACCGGCGCACAGGCGGAATGCGTCAGCGGCTGAATCCCCTGAGGAATAAAGTGCATCGCAAACTTGCCCATGTTTTCCGCCATCCTTCCAAAGCGTGCCATCAGCTGTTCCGGGCCGGTCAAGGGCGGATTCTGAATCTTGCACAGAATCATCCCGTTCCATGCCTGCCAGCCCATCTGAAGAATCCGCTCATATTCTTTGCCGTCCGCAAGGTCAAACTGATCGGTCTCCACGAACTGATACAGGGCATCGTCAGGCAAATCCTTGCCCGGCAGACGCACCGGAAGTCCCATAATAAAGGTGGTATCCAAAATAGAACTGCACATCATCACGTCCGGTTTGCCGACTTTAGCAAAGGTTTTATCCAATGCTTCAATGTTCTTGTCCACGTCCAGGCAGATCTCCGCCTGCGTCATCCCCGCACAGGTTCCGGCCCAGGTTATAATCTGTGGCATATAGGGAATCTCACTCCGATCCTTCGGCTTCTCCAGACGAAGCATTCGTTCCAGTTTTTCTGCTGAGTTCATGGTAATCCTCTCCTTTTTTCATTTTCTTACCTTTTATTTTAGTGGACAATCCGCCAAAAGTATAATACAATAAAACAAATTGTTTGATAGGTTTTATCCTATGATCGGAGGTTCTCATGACGCACAGGCAGCTGGAATATTTTCTCAAAACGGCAGAAACCTTAAATATCACCAAGGCCGCCAAGGAGCTCTACATCAGCCAGCCCTCCTTGAGCGAACAGATTCAGCGGCTGGAACAGGAGCTTGGCGTAGAGCTGTTCTACCGCAAGGACCGTTCCCTGAAGCTGACCACAGCCGGGAAGGTACTCATCGGAGAGACCTACGAATATTTTGCCAAGGAAAAGGAGCTGATTGACGCGGTGCGCACGGCCGGCATTATTTCCCAACGCCAGCTGTCCATCCGCTATGTCCCCGGCTTATTTCCGGATCGCATTTCCACCTTATCGCGGCAATTTCATCAGCTGCACCCGGACATCATGCTGACCTTGAGCGATACCAACTGGTGCGATCTCAATGATCTGCTGACCGATGGCGAATACGACGTCGCCTTTTATCTGCGCTTAGGCGAATATCCGGTGCCCCACTCAGGACATCTCGATCTGGCTACCTCCTGGGCCGGGGTGATGATGTCCGACAGCCATCCGCTCGCCCATCTAAAGGAAATTCAATTTGAGGATATCCGCTATGAAACCTTTTGTCTGGACATTCTGCCCCGCAAAAGCAGCCTCAAGTTTTTCTCCCTCTATGAGCTGTTTAAAAAGCACGGCATCAAACAGCCGCACATTTTGCCGGCAAAAAATCTGGAAAACATTTTGATGAACATCCGCAGCGGCATTGCCGTCAGCATCTTAAGCCCACAGTTTATCGGGGAGATCCAGAAGGGCATGCGCTGTATCCCCTTTCCGGAAATGAGTACTAACACATTTGCCCTCTACTGGAACCGCAAGAATCCTAATCCGGCCATTCCACTATTTGTAGAATTTGTACGGGAGTATTTTTAAAAAATCTACGATTTATGATAATTTCGCGCCGTATCAAACAATGCATGCAGATTTTCCGGCTTGGCCACATCCAGACTGACGTCGCAGTTCAGAAAATAGCCGCCGCCCGGCGCCAGGATATCAATCGCATGCTTGACATTTTCCACCACCTGCTCTTTGGTGCCGTACTGTAACAGCGTTCCGTCTACGCCGCCGCCAATACAGATCCGGCCGGCAAATTTTTCCTTTGCCTTCTCAAGATCACAATGGATCAGCGTAAAAATGCACTTCCCGGCCGGCAATTCCTTGACAAACAGATCCAGCTTATCATCGTATTTATCCTCCAGGTAGACATGGGCAATGCCGCCCATCTCAATCACCGTCTCGATACATGCCTTGAGTCCCGGCCAGTAGAAGGTCTGATACTGCTCTAAGCTCATAAACATATCCATTCCGTTATGGATAAAGAAACAGACCGTCTTCAGGAATGGATTGAGCGCAAACTGCGCTTTGATCGTCTTGATCTGCTGTTTGGTGCTCGTCGCTAAAGCCGCTAACAGCTCATCTGGATACTCCACCATATCCATCGTCGTATTCAGAAATCCACGCAGCGTATCGTTGAATAGATCAAAGGGCGCGCAGGCCGCATAATCAATGGCTCCCGGCCATCCTAACTCCATCATTTTCTGACCAATGGCTGCGTTGGCCGCGTTGACGCCAAGCATCTTCTCTCCGGCCTCCATCAACGCCTTAAGCGCTCCCTGTACCGGCGGCAGTCCAAAGGGAATCATCGCATACAGGCCTCCCTGCCAAACCGCATTGCCCAAATCCACGCTCTCAAGCGGCTTTAACGCCGCATAGTGGCGCGGCAGAATTTTACGAATCATAAATCCGGTGGGATCCTCCGCATATTCCAGATATTCCTCCGGGCTCATATAGCCATCCTCTTTGTCTACCACCTGGAAGCTGGCATCACTGGGCAGATGCTTGCCTGGCCAGCGAATAAACTGACAGTCCAATCCCTCCAAGGGTGCACCGGGAAAAATCGCCTGCGGCCCCCAGTACAAATCCGGCTGATACTCCTCCTGGTACTGAATCAGCGAAGGCAAAATCTTCAAATAATCCATCATCACTGCTTCGCTGGTTGTCAGCCCATAGAGATTGATCGGCAGATAGATCGGAAAAGGTGCCGTAAAGACCCCATCCGTCGGTTTGCAGGCCACCGTATCCTCATAAAACTTCATTCTTCGTAAAAATTCCGGGCTCGGCGCCGGCCTCTGATTTGTTGCTTGTCTTTCCATAACCGAAATCCTCCTTCCTTTGCTGTATTCATTACATCATATCCGCTTGCGGAAATATACGTATCTTTTGCACGATTATCGCGTAAAAAGATTCAAATTTTGTGCATTATGCACGAGATCATGTTTGAAGATTGCTTTCTGCTGGATGTATTCCTCTGTTCGTTGGCGCGTGATATTTCCATAAAAAATTTCTTGTCATGCCAACTGCACTCTGCTATAGTAAGGATACAAGAAAGGAAGAATCTTATGAAGCTTAGTATGTGGATGCTGGCCGACTGGCTGAACGCATATCATCCCATTGCCAATATCACCAGCAATACATTTTCCATCTGGTCTGCACGGCTCTTTTCCAATGAATTATCCGCCAACGACCATACCGTTTACATCGGACGCTTAAGCGATTTGTTTCATACCGGCAGCGATCAGGTAATCTGCACCTTTCAAAATGACGTGCTGCTGCTGCAGTCCACCGATCTCGAAGAGATCTTGAACTGTGTGCTCAACGCGCTGGAATTTTATCAGCACTGGTCTACGCAGATGCTGGAGCTTCTGGCCTCAGATGCCATGCTGCAGGATTTGTTTCATGCCTCAGAAACCGTGCTTCCCCAGCCTGTTTTTTTGATGGATGCTTCGCAGCGCTTTCTGGCGCACATGCAGCTGTTTGAACGCGGTGAGATTGATCCGGTGTGGGATGAAATGGTCGCTTTCGGCAGCCCCGATTTGGACTTTCTCATCTCTGTCAACCAGGCTTACCCGGAACGCTTCATCAAAAAGGATTTGTACGTTTTAGAAGCTGGTCTTTTTCCCAACCGCTGCTACAACCAGAATTTCTTTTTTCAGGAAAAATGGATTGGCACTGCGGTTCTGATTGAGCACGGCAATCCGGTCAGCCAGGGGCTGCTTGATACGTTTTCTCTGTTCTGTGGCTTTCTCCAACGCTGGTTTGAAATCCACATCGAGGAAGAGCAGTCTGTGATTCTCGATTTTCTGCTGCTTGCAGCGATTACAGACGCCAACGATGATCAGAGCGAGCTGGTACGCCGTCTCCAATTGATGAGCTGGCAGCCGCAGGATGCTCTGCTGATCTTAAAACTGGACACGCCGTTCCCACCCTTTTCCATCAATCAGCATCTGTGCCGCTCTCTCAACCTGCAGTTTGACTTCCTCTGCGCCATCCATGCACAGCGCTCCATCTGTGTACTGGCAAATCTGCGCCTTTGCCCGCTTCCCGCCCTTGTCTCACAGCTCGCCGCCTGGCTCAAAAGCAGCCGGTATTACGGTATGCAGGGAAGAGCCTTTACAATGGCGGATTCCTTTTATGAGCAATATCAATATGTCAGCATCGTCTCCGAATTCTGTGAAAAAAAGCCGGGGCAAATTTACAGCGGTGAAGCTTATGCGCTGCCTTATCTGTTGAAAAAGCTGCAAAGCACGATTCTGCCGCAGATTGCTCACCCGGCTTTGGCGCTGCTAAGCAGCTACGATCAAAAGCATCACACCGATTTTTATCAGACATTCTATTGTTACCTCAAAAACGAGCGCAGCCTGGCACGCACCGCCGCGGAATTAAAGCTGCACCGTAATTCCCTGCTCTATCGCATCCAACGCTTGAAGGAACTGATTGGCGATGATTGGGACGACCCGATGGTGCGGCTGCACTTGCTGTTATCCTTTGCGCTGTTTCCTGAGTCACAGAAGAAACGGCATCTTTCCAGCGATCAGCAGTGATACGACGAGGATCATACACCCTATTATTTTCTTGGCTTAAGACAGCAAGACCATACGATTTGGGGCACAAATTGGGAATACCATCAACCCAAACACAGACGAAAGGACAGGGCTCATGCATAATATTCTGGTCATAGACGATGACAAGGAACTTTGCACATTAATCAAAACATATGTTTTGCAGGAAAATCTCAACGCGGACTGCTGTCATTTGGGGGCGGACGGACTGAAAAAGCTGCAGGAAGCGCACTACCAGCTTGTGATACTGGATGTAATGCTGCCAGAACACGACGGATTTGAGATTTTGGAAAAAATCAGAGAAAAAAGTACGCTCCCCATTCTCATGCTTACAGCCAAAGACGACCCGATCTCAAAGATACGCGGACTTCGAGCCGGAGCCGATGATTACTTGACAAAGCCTTTTGCAATGGAGGAATTGATTGCCCGCATCATTTCGCTGATTCGCCGTTCGATCCATTTTAATCAATTAGAAACGCCGTCAAAAACAATTGTATTTGACGGCTTAAGCATCGACACAGAAAATCGTCTTGTGATTTCTGTAAACGGAGCATTGGAGCTGCCGCCCAAAGAATTTGATTTACTATTGTATCTTGCCCAGCATCAAGGAAAAATATTGACAAAGCAGCAGATCTATGAAGCGGTATGGAAGGAACCGTATGTATACGACGACAGCAACATTATGGCCATCATCAGCCGCATACGAAAAAAGATCGAAGCAAACCCCAGCGCTCCAAACTATATTCAGACGATCAAAGGCATCGGCTATCGGTTTAATAAGGAGGTCTGAACGCATGGAGATTTTCTGTTTCTTTTTTGCAGTGCTTGCGCTGCTGTCTGCATTTCATTGCGCTTCCCTGGTACGAAAAACAAAAAAACAAATCTCCGAGATGTCGGACGCGCTTTCTGATATAAAAAACGGAAATGGAAACCGGCGCATTTTGGCAAAGCCGCATGAGCTTGCCGCCCCGCTCGTATATCAAATCAACGATATCGTCCTTTCCTATGAGAGCAAGCTGTCTGCCTTTCAGCAAATGGAAGCTGCCAACAAACGACTGATGACAAGTCTGTCCCATGATGTCAGAACACCCCTTACTACACTGATCGGCTATTTAGACGCGGTGCAAAAAAGGATTGTCACAGGATCAGCGCGTGAGGCTTACCTAGAAACTGCCCAACGAAAAGCGCACGACCTCAAAGCGTATATTGAAGTATTGTTTGATTGGTTTAAGCTCAATTCAAATGAATTTCCCTTAAAAACAGCTCCGGTTGAGATTACAGAATTGACCAGAACTATTTTGGCAGACTGGATTCCCATATTTGAAAATCGCAAGACCGCGTATGACATTTCGATTCCTGAATCCCCTTTCTTTGTACTGCTTGACCCGGAGGGCTACCGACGCATCTTAAATAATTTGATCCAAAATACCGTTACGCACAGCGGTGCAGACCAAATAACTCTTTCTTTATGCGGGCAGGAACAGCATGTAACCATTCAAATATCGGATAATGGCATCGGCATCAAACCGGAACATCTGGAGCATATTTTTGAGCGTCTGTATCAATGCGACCACGATCATTCCCCGAAGGGCAGCGGGCTCGGATTGTCGATCGCTTATCAGCTCACAGAAAAGATGCATGGAAAAATAGTGGCCGAAAGCGAGCCTGAAAAAGGCAGCACTTTTACGTTGTCCTTTCTTCGGGACTCTTCCTACACATTGCAAGGTTAATGCAAGGTTGCGGCAAGGTTCCTGCAAGGCAGGCATGGTAGAATATGCAGCAAGAAAGGGGGATTTGATATGGATCAAACCATTGTTGAAACAAAGCATCTCACCAAAATGTATGGGAAGCAAAAGAGCGTTGCCGATTTGAACATACATGTTGGAAAGGGACGGGTCTATGGCCTGCTTGGCAGAAACGGCGCGGGTAAAACGACGACGATGAAGATGCTGCTTGGACTTACACCGCCGACATCCGGGGAGGTGCTCCTTTGGGGGAAGCCCTTACATGGGAATGAAAGAAACATTCTCCCCCGCATTGGAAGCTTGATTGAGTCTCCTGGCTTTTATCCGAACCTTACGGCAACAGAAAACCTACAGCTCTTTGAAGCCCTGCGGGGTGTGCCAAACCGTCATGCAGTCAAAGACGCATTAGACCTTGTCGGTCTGCCCTACCAGGATCGGAAACTGTTTTCCCAATATTCACTTGGTATGAAGCAGCGGCTGGCCATTGCCCTTGCAATTATGCACGATCCTGAGCTGCTGATACTGGACGAGCCCATGCATGGACTCGATCCAATTGGCATCGCCGAAATTCGCGCTCTCATTCGCAGCCTTTGTGACGAAAAGGGAAAAACGATTCTCATTTCCAGTCATATATTATCTGAAATCTCTTTACTCTCCGACGATATTGGCATCATGGATCAAGGCATCCTGTTGGAGGAAGAAAGCCTTGCTGTATTGGAACAACAAAACGGAAAATATATTCAATTTAGCGTATCCGACACCGCGCAGGCGGCGCGAATTTTGGAACAGACCTTTGGCGCAAAGCATTTTTCCATACAGGACGATCAAAACTTGCGGCTGTATCATATGCATTTATCCGTAGCAGAAATCGTCCGCGTTTTTACGCGCAATGGCTTGGCAGTTTCTGCAGCGCACACTTGCGAGGGTAGCCTGGAAGACCATTTCAAACAGATCATTGGAGGTGAGGGACTTGCTTAAATTGGTACAACAGGAATGTATCAAATTAAAACGGTCAAAATTCCTTTTGATCGGACTGCTTGGTACGCTTATCGTTCCGTTCTTTGTCATCGTGAAAGCCGTTACAAATTATTTGTCCCATCCGGACAATGTCGTAAGCATATTTTCTCTTTATGACGATGCACTTATGTTTTTGATGCTGCTGTTCGCACCGATGGTATTAACGGTTTTGGAGTCCATGATTATTAGCCGGGAATATAACGATGGAACTCTGAAAAATATTTTTGTGATCCCGATATCGCAAACTGCTTTTTTGACTGGTAAATTACTATTTTTTGCCGTACTTACCTTCCTGTTCCTGTTCATTTCATGGCTGGAAATCCTTATATTTGCCCTCATATGCAGTTTTTTTATCCCGGTCGCGGAGCTTACTGTCCCTTCCTTTTTATTCTTTTTATTGAAAATGCTCTTGGGTGGGATCTTTTTATACGCCACGCAAACGCCGTTTATCTATCTCACGATCCGGACAAAGGGGGTTGTTGCACCATTGATTGCCATTGCCGCAGTCAGTCTGATCAATGTTGTTCTTTCTAATTCTCCTGTCGCCGGATTTTATCCATGGTCCGCATCCTACCTTCTGATTTTTGGACGCTTATCCGGGTCGGGCTGCCCGAAAGAAATTTCGATATCCATCATTTTTGTTCTGTGCATCTTGGGAATAGCGGCAAGCGTCGTTCGATTCAGAAAAACAGCGTTATAAAAAAACAGCAGGACAGGTCCTTTTGGATTTTCCTGCTGTTTTTCGTTCTGTTTTCAAACTGTTTTCAAATTTCAGTACAAAATAAATCCCTTGAAAACGCAAGGTTTTCAAGGGATAAAAGGACGTGCGTGAGAGGATTCGAACCCCCGACACCTTGGTCCGTAGCCAAGTGCTCTATCCAGCTGAGCTACACACACATATTATCGAATTTAAAAGTAAGGCAATGCCGGCGACCGGAATCGAACCGGTACGATGTTGCCACCACAGGATTTTAAGTCCTGCGCGTCTGCCAGTTCCGCCACGCCGGCATAT
>CAMULB010000106.1 GCA_947089585.1 uncultured Lachnospiraceae bacterium
TGCACCAGATCGGCGCCTGGTCTATGTAATCCTTTTTGACCCAGTCATACGTCACAACCGGGGGCATGAAATACTGTCGCTCATATTTTTCAAAATTTTTCATTGTAATAAGAACCTCCATTTTAGAGTGTGTCTGAAGCCTGCTTTCTGCCGAAAGCATTCCACAGCTCGTGGCAGATTTGTGCCAAATGAGGGAAGCGCAGCGGGCTGCGTTGACCGAGTTTGGTGCAAAGCTGCCGCAAAGTGGGGAACGCAGACGGCAGAAATGAATGTTCAGACACGCGCTAACGCGCTTTTTCTGTCGGTTCATTATATCATTTCTTTTCATTGATTGGTAGTGATAAATTTAATCAATTATATTGATCTTTTTTATTCTTCTTCTAAAAATTCCTTTAACAGGCGGTTTACGATGCCCGGATCAGCTTTTCCTTTCATCGCTTTCATTGTCTGGCCGACCAGAAATCCGATCGCCTTCTGCTTGCCGCCGCGGTAATCCTCCACCGATTTCGGATTCTGTGCAATCACCTGGCGGGCGCATTCTGCCAGCGCCCCTTCATCACTGACCGTTCTTAAACCCTTTTGTGCTACATACTGCTGCGGATCGACGTCATGGCTGAACATCTCTTCAAATACCTGCTTGGCCACCGTACTGTTGATCGTCCCTGCTTCTGTCAGCTCCACCAGCTTCGCCAGGTTTTCCGGGGAAAATGGAATCTCCTCCGGTTCCATTCCCCGCTCCTTTTGCAGGCGCATCGTCTCCACCATCAGCCAGTTGGACACCTTTTTCGGCTTGCCGCAGAGCGCGGACGCCGCTTCAAATACATCGGCCATTTCCTTTGTCGCCGTTAAAAGTCTGGCATCATACTCCGGTATTTCATATTCCGTTCGGTAACGCGCAAGCTTCTGCGCGCGCAGCTCCGGCTGCCTGTTCTTGATCCTTTCAAGCCACGCATCGTCCACAGCTACACAAGCGAGATCCGGCTCCGGGAAATAGCGGTAATCCTGGGCATCCTCCTTTGAACGCATGGGATACGACTGTTCCTTGTTGTCGTCCCAGCGGCGCGTCTGCTGCACGATCGCCTTCCCTTCCTCCAGCAGCTCGATTTGCCGCTGCCGCTCTGCCTCAATCGCGCGCACAATTGCCTTGAAGGAGTTCAGATTCTTCATCTCGGTACGCGTACCATACGCTTTTGCGCCGACCTCACGAACCGACAGGTTGACATCGGCCCGCATCGAGCCCTCCTGAAGCTTGCAGTCGGAAGCGCCCAGATAGCGAATCGTCGTCCGCAGCTGCTCTAAGCAGGCAATCACCTCCTCGGCGGAACGCAGATCGGGCTCTGAAACAATCTCAATCAGCGGAACGCCGGAGCGATTGTAATCGACCAGCGAGCAATCCTCCCATTCGTCGTGAGTCAGCTTCCCCGCATCCTCCTCCATGTGAATCTCATGAATGCCGATCACCTTCGGCCCCGCAGACGTCTCAATCTCCACGCCGCCGTCACGGCAGATCGGCAGATACAGCTGCGAAATCTGGTAGTTTTGCGGATTATCGGGATAAAAATAATTCTTGCGGTCAAATTTACAGCACCGGGCAATGGAGCAGTTCAGCGCCAGCCCCACCGCAACGGCATATTCCACGACCTGCCGATTCAGCACCGGCAGCGAACCGGGCATCCCCGTGCAGACCGGGCAGGTGTGCGTATTGGGCGCTCCGCCAAAGGCCGTGCTGCAGGAGCAGAAAATCTTGGTCTTGGTGGCAAGCTCCACATGTACCTCCAGACCAATTACGGTTTCGTACTGTTTCATGCTCATTCACTCCTTTCCGCAGGCTCGCTGCCGGCATCAGACGGCCCGGCAGGTGCAAAGATCGTCTGTTCCGCGCCTGGCTGCTCTGTCTGCGCCAGCGGGCAGCGGCGCTCGGTACGCGTCTGCTCCAGCGCATAGGCGGCCCGCAGCAGCCTGGATTCCCCAAAACAGTCCGCGATCAGCTGCAGGCCGATTGGCAGTCCCGCCGGATCAATCCCACAGGAAAGGCTCATGGATGGCAGACCGGCCAGATTGACCGCAACCGTATACACATCCCCCAGATACATTTGAATCGGATCAGCCAGGGATTCCCCCAGCCGGGGAGCCGTAGTCGGTGCGGTCGGGCCGAGCAGGAGGTCATACCGCGCAAAGGCTTTGTCAAATTCCTGCTTGATCAGCGCTTTTGTCCGCAGCGCCTTCAGATAATAGGCGTCATAATAGCCGGAGCTTAAGACAAACGCCCCCAGCATAATCCGCCGTTTCACCTCCGGGCCAAAGCCCTCGGAGCGCGTCCTTTTATACATCTGATGCAGCCCCTCATAGGCAGCAGCCCGATGCCCGTATTTGACCCCGTCAAACCGGGCAAGATTGGAGCTGGCCTCGGCGCAGGCAATCACATAATAAGCGGGAATCGCATAATCCACCAATCCGAGATGAAACTCCTCAACCTCCGCGCCAAGGCAGGCCAGCGTCTGCGCCGCAGCCAGCACCGAGGTCTTGACCTCCGGATCGAGTCCTTGGCCAAAATAATCTCTGGGGATTCCAATGCGCAGCCCTTGCAGGCACTTTACCATCCCTGCCGCTTCTTCCGCCCGCAGAGCCTCGGCAAAGCCATACCCGCCGGGGGGCATTCCGCCAGCTCCGTCTTGACGAATCGAGGTGCTATCCTTTGCATCCCAGCCGGCAATTACATCTAAGAGCAATGCGCAGTCCATTACATCTCTGGCAATGGGGCCGATCTGATCCAGCGAGGAGCCGTAGGCAATCAGCCCGTAACGCGAAACGGTTCCATAAGTGGGCTTTATCCCCGTCACCCCGCAAAACGCGCTGGGCTGGCGAATCGAGCCGCCGGTATCTGAACCAAGCGCCAGAAAGCATTCCTCGGCCGCTACCGCTGCGCAGGAGCCGCCGGAGGAACCGCCGGGAACATGCGCAAGATTCCAAGGATTTTTCGTTGCCCCAAAATAAGACGTCTCCGTTGTGCTGCCCATGGCAAACTCATCCATGTTGGTCTTTCCCAAAATAATCATGCCGGCTTTTTGTAAGCGCCGTACCGCTTCCGCCGTATAACCCGGCGTAAATTGCTCCAGCATCCGCGAGCTACAGGTGGTTCGCAGCCCTTCGGTGCACAGATTGTCTTTCAGGGCAATGGGAACTCCCGCCAGCGGCCCGGTCAGTTCTCCCGCGTCAATTTTCTGCTGCACTTCTTCAGCCTGTGCCAGAGCCCCCTTTTCATCTATGGTAACAAAGCTGTTCAACTCAGGCTCCAGACGGCGCATCTGCTGCAGGCAAGCCTGCACAGCCGCTTTTGCCGTCAACTCCTTTTTTTGTATCTTCTCTGCCAATGCTGCTGCTGTCAAAGCTGTAAGCTCCACGCTCTTCCCTCCTGTTCTGTATGGAGACGATTCTTCCCGTAGCAAAATCGTCCGCTTGTTTTTTCTCACTGTCCACTGACCTTCACACGCGCCGCGCGATCATCATCGACCGTCTTTGGCACCTGAAAGCTGCCGTTTTTCTGCACTGGAGCATTTTTCAGTGCTGCCTGCCGGCCGTCTCCGTTGGTGATCCGATCCTCCCGAAAAACGTTCTCCAACGGAAAAATATGCGTCATTGGCTCCACGTCTTTTGTATTCAGCGCATTGAGCTTGTCAATGTAATCGAGCATCCGCCCCATATCCTCCTTCGCCTGCTCCCTTTCCTGTTCGGATAAATCCAGCTTGGCCAGAATCCCTACATATTCAATCGTATCATCCGAAATCACATGCTTCGGCGGCACAGCCTGCACGTTCCTTTCTTTTTCCTGTTGGCTCATTGCTTTTCCTCCTTGTCCTTTCTGGCGACATACGACTCGTCTGTCCCAGTCCTGCTACGACGCTCGCCCCCTCAGACGCTTGCCCCTCCAACGGCCGCTTAGTGCTGTCTACGGCTCCAAACGACTTAAATCTCTTGGAAACAGCGTTGTCTCGCGCACGTTTTCTGCTCCCAGCAGCTGCATGGTCAAGCGTTCCAGGCCAATCCCCAATCCGCCGTGCGGCATCATCCCATAGCGAAAGGTGTCAAGATAGGCCTCCATGCCCTCCGTCTCCAGGCCGCGCTTTGCAATTTTTTCCATCAGAAGCTGTGCATCGTGAATTCGCTGACCGCCGGTCGTGACCTCCAGACCGCGAAACAGTAAATCAAAGCTCAGCGTGACACTGGGGTCAGCGGGATCCTCCATGGCATAAAACGGACGCTTTTTAGCCGGATAATGCGTGACAAAGACAAAATCCGCATTCTCTTTTTCTTTGAAATAGCGCCCAATCAAAAGCTCCTCCTCCGGTTCTAGGTCGTAGGGCGTTCTCATTGGCCGGCCATACAGGTCTGCCACCTTCTGCTTTGCCTCATCAAAACGCACGACAGGAATGCAGTCTGCCCTCGGCAGCGTTACGTTCAGAAGCTGCAGCTCCTTCGCATATTCCTGCTGTAAAAACGTTCGCATATACTGCAAAAATCCGGTCTCCATCGCCATAAGCTCCTCAAAGCCTTCCAGATAGCCCATCTCAAAATCGAGACTGATATATTCGTTCAAATGGCGTTTGGTGCGGTGCTTCTCTGCCCGAAACACCGGGCCGGTCTCAAACACCCGATCATACACGCCCACCATCATCTGCTTGTAGAACTGCGGGCTCTGGGCCAGGACGGCAGGACGGTGAAAATAATCGAGGCGGAAGAGGTTGGAACCACCCTCTGCGCCCTTGGCTCCGATCTTGGGCGTGTGGATCTCGGTAAAGCCCTGACTGTAAAGGAATTCCCGAAAGGCCCGTACAATGCCCTCCTGAAGCTTGAACCTTGCCCGCTCACGGATGTTGCGCAGAGAGATGGAGCGATCGTTCAGCTTCGCTTCAAGCGAAGTCTTTAGCTTCCATTTGGAGATGGCAAGCGGCAGCGATGCCACTGGCTCGGAAAGCACCCGTACCTGCGTGAGCCGAAGCTCCATACCGCCGGGCGCCCGTGGTTCTGCCGCTACAACCCCCTCCGCTTCCACAGCCATTTCCTCCGTCAAGCGCTTGCACTCCAACTGCAAATCCTTTTCCAGCACACATTGCAGCAACCCTTCGCGCTTGCGCAGAAGGACAAATGAAATTTCGCCTAAATCCCGGATGGCGTGTATCATACCGTTTACCTTTACGGTCTTTCCCTCGTAGGAACCGTTTTGGAGCTGACAAAGCTCCAAAGCTTGTGTCTGCATTACGCCTGTTACATATTCCATTCTGTCTCACTCCTTTTTCGTATCCATCCCGAAACGAAAAAATCCCGGAATGAATACTTTTGAACTGTCCATGTTCCATAAGTATGCATTCCGGGACGGGAGCTCTTCCCTCCCGCGGTACCACCCGCATTGAACCGGATACGTCGGTATCCGCTTCCCCTCTTCTCTGCTTAACGCGCATCCACGAATTGACCTACTGAAAGATTTGAGGGAACAACACACATTTGCCTCGCCTTCCGCATTCAGCCAATCAGCTCCAGAGTGTTCCCACTGTCCTCTCTTTCAAACGGCGCTCTCAGTCGGTGACGCCGTATTCCTGTCGATGTCTGAAAACAGGAGTCTCCTTCACAGCTTTTTCTAAAAAATTGCATCGAATCTTCATTTTTTCTCTCTTTATTTGCTGCAATTCTTAATTTACTGCCTATCTTAGCACAGATCCGGTCTCATTGCAAGAAAAAGTTTTTATTTTTTTCTCTGTTATGCGACAAATCTTCGATACATCCCGTCTAAAAATTACAATCATTGAAGCTCTGATGCGGCATCGGATCCTTTCTTTGTCACGGGTCACGGCACAAACCGGAACCCCCTTCTCCTATTCCGCTGTGACCACAACCGGAATCTTCTCTTTTGTACCATCCTCTTTCGCATAAATATAAGCCTTGCCCGGATGCTCACCCCGAACGTTGCCCCGTTCGTCCACAGTGACAACACGGGAATTAGAGCTGGAATAGACCGGCCGGTTGCCGGAGGAAACGACCGCTTGGGCCAATTGTGTCTCTCCCTCCCGCAAGGTCAGCTGCTTTTTCTCAAAAGAAATCTTCGGCTTTTTTACCTGTATCTGACAGGCTTTACTGACGCCGTCTACCGTCACAGTAATAACAGCCGTCCCGTTCTTTATTGCCGTAACCATCCCGTTTTCATCCACCGTGGCCACACTTTTCTTGTTGCTTTTCCACTTCGGCCTGCTCTTCGAGGTTGCCGTCACCGTCAGCCTTGCCTTTCCCTTGCGATAAAGAGACAGCGCGGTTGGCTTAAGCCTGACGGTAGGTTTTTGAACCGTCACCGTACAATTGACCTTTGTCTTGTCCGCCGTGGCCGTGATGGTTGTGGTTCCCGGCTTTTTGGCGGTAATCGTTCCATCCTCCCCTACCGTGGCAACACTCCTTTTGGAAGAGCGAAATACAACCGGATGACCATTTGAGACCTTGGCGGTCAAGACAGCGCTAAAACCATTCTCCAGGGTAATGGTTTTGTGGTTCAACGTAATGGTCGTCTTTTCCACCGTAATGTTACAGCTGGCCTCTCCGTTCTTGATTTTTGCAGTGATCGTTGCCGTTCCTGCTTTCTTGGCTGTGATGCGGCCATAGGTATTGACCGAGGCCACCGAGGAATCGCTGGATGAAAAGCGGGGCTTTTTTCCAGTGGACGGAACCGCGAATAATTGAAATTGATCGCCAATTTTCATTGTCTTGCGATAATTGGACAAAATCACAAATTCATATCCTGTGGAAGCCGCAACCGGCAATCTGGTATAATTGGAAACAAACAGCATGGAAACCATGCAGAAAACAGCAAACGCTGTTGTTAAGAATTTTTTGTTCTGTGGCATATCTTTCCCCCATTTCAGATGGTGTAGATGCCACATCAGAGTATGCTCTAAACATTAACACACACACGGAGAAATGTAAAGGGAACAGGAAATAAAATTTTTCTAAAAAACGCCCGTAACAGCTCCAACACTTTGAACCGTTACGGGCATTTTTTGAGAAGCCCTTTTATTTCCCGGTTGTGACGGTCTTCACCTTCGACCACTCGGAGTAAAGACGCTTCGTCTTGCCGCCGATCTTTACATTTCTGTAGGTTCGGATTCTAAGATAATACTTTTTCCTCGCTTTTTGCCGTGAAATCGTCTTCGTGGTAGTACGGCTGCTCTTTACCGTAAGAGTCTTCGTCGCTTTCTTTTCAAATTTGCGGCTGGTCGAATATTGAAGCTCATAGCCGCTGATCTGCGCTCCCTGCTTCTTCCATTTCAGCGAAAATCCCCTGGCCTTTGGCGTCGCTTTCGTCAAAGCAGTCGGCGGCGGTGTAATTTCAAAATATTTTGTAATCTTCCCGCTATAATTGCCCCGAAACGTAATTGTGACGGATGCGCTTCCCACCTTGGTATTATTTTTGTAAGACACCTTATAATTTTTGCTGCTGATGACCTTCCCCTTCTGATCCTTCACCGTTACGCTTGGCTTTCTTGCCTTGCCGGTATAACGCATACTCGCTGCGGAGAGACTGACCTTCTTCGGGTAGTAAATGACCTGTTTTGTCTGTATTTTACCACAGCTGCATTTTTTCAGCACTGTTCCGTTCTTTTTGAGCGTCGCTTTGGTGACGGTTATACGGTAAGCATGCTGATGAACCGCCGGCTGTTCGCTTCCGTCCGCTGCATCCTGGTCGGATGAACCATCGACTGTCGGATCGTTCTGCGAAGCATCCGGCTGTTCCGGCAAATCGGAAGGCGGCTGTGTCTGCGGCGGGTTAGAAGGCGGCTCCGGTTTTGGTACAATCGGCGTTTCTGCTCCTCCGGGCTGACCAGGTGTTTCCGACCCGCCCGGCTGACTGGGAGGCTTCTCTTCATTGTCCGGCGGATTCGGTGTCTCTCCTTCTCCTGGCGGGTTCGGCGTTTCCTCTTCTCCTCCTGGCGGATTCGGCGTTTCTCCTTCTTCTGGCGGCGCCGGTTCCGGCTCTTTGTCCAAAAAGCTTACGTTACATTCCGCTTTGATCAAGCCTTTTAAATTTTTTACATCCTGTACCGTATTGAAATCGTCCCCATAATAATCGGAAAAAAACAAAAAAGTATACGCTCCCAGCGGCGCTCCTTCCTGCGCCTGAAGAAAATATCGGTCGGGATATCGTTCGGACGTTACAAAATCCACGGCAAGGTTGCCCCAGTCGTTCTTTTGTAAAATTTCCGGTTCGTCGCTTTCCCAGTATTCCGATTTGATCAGAATAAAATAGTCCGGATAGTATAACTGATTTTCCTCTACCTCCTGCGCGCTGAGCTTGGCGCCGGCCAAATCCTTCCATACAATTTCAAAATACATGGACTCATTGGGGATGGGAATTGTTCCATCCGCTAACTCCGGCGCGGCCTCAATCTGATTCACAACAGCCCAGGAAGGGTGCGATAAGATCTCAATGCTTCCAACCTCTAATACGTCTCCCTGTTTTGGATTGGATACAGACCAAGTCCCATCGACAAAATGCAGCTCATAGCCTCTTTCAGCGCTTTCTTGCGCTAATACAAAGCAATCCTCAGATGCCTGATTCGCTGTAATATAAGGATGATCCAGCAGAAAGCGCCCCGGAAACAGCCGATCGTAAGTCTGAAACTGCGTCGTACCGCGCACCTGGCCCTCAATATGCAAGGTTTTTTGTTGATTTACAACCAGAATGCCCCGCTTTTCCTGCGAATTTTCTACCCCGCTAAAATCTCCGGTGATCTGCACATCCGGCCCGTCCGCCCCATTCAGATCGAGACAGGCGCCATTCTGTAGTGTAACATGATGAAGCTTTGATGAACTCATTTTCAGGCAAGCGCCATCTTTGAGCATCAGATTTCCTACCTCTGTAATGATCGCTCCCGACAGCAAACAGCCGCTCACGGTCAGAGTCGTATGTGCATTGCCGGAAAAATTCGATACTTTTGCAGAATCATACTCCCCGCCGGAAACCGTAATCTGCGCCTGACTGTTTTTGCTTACATCCACGCTGCCCCGAACTACGGCCTTGGCGTCCAAATTGACTTTTGCCGTACCGGTATATGGCACCTTTTGATCGTTTTGCGCGTCATGGCCCATATAAATTGCCGCAAACATCGTCTTATCGTTGGAATTACGTACTGTGAGCGACGCATTTGTCCCAACCTGACTGCCCGTAAATCCTCCGCCGTACACAGTTGGCAGCAGCTCTTTTTCCGAACCAAGCAAATCGCCGGATGTACCGCCTCCGCCCTTCTGCCAGGTACTTACATCATCGAGCGTCAGTCCGTGACCCGCCAAAAAGATCTCCCGATGCGGAGTGTTTCCCATCCCATCCGTTGAAGTAAAGTTCAGTTCAATATTTTTGAATTCAACATCCCCCTCCAGTTGAATCGGCGATCTGCAAACTAAATTTCCTTTGGCTCCGCCCTGAATCAAGGTATTTGCCGGAATCTGAACCGGCATCAGCCTTTTGTCCGCATCCTCCTTATCGCCAATGGTAATCGTTCCATTGACTGTAATCGGACTTTTCTTCTCTGCCAAAGCACGCATGAAATCCTCATACGTGCCTACCGTCACCCCGTTTTCTTCCAGCGGCAAGGAATCCGCCGACCGTTTTTCCCCGCTCTGCTTCTGTATCGGCTCCTGCGCCGCCGCCGGCTGACCGACAATACTGACTGACAGCATGACAGCAAGCATCATGACATACAGCCTGTACGTTCTTTTCTTCATCTGCCTTCTCCTCTCGTAATCCAAAACCGTTTTCTTGTCTGTCTCCCCAACCCCCTGAATCATTGAAGCATCAGTCCCCCTCGCCGCTCATTTTCTGGTGCTCTTCTTTGATCTCCTGAAACAATTTCCACACGTTCCAGCCCTGATTGGCGGCAGTCAGCACCGCCTTATAGGGGAGTGAAAGCCCTGCTTTGCGAATGGCACGCAGAACCTGG
>CAMULB010000107.1 GCA_947089585.1 uncultured Lachnospiraceae bacterium
AAGGTGTGAGAGCGTATTTGTGAATCGGGTCTGTGTGGAATTTTGAAGGTATATGGATGTTTTTCAGAGTAGTTAAAAATGAAAAATAATTTTTAGTCGAGATGATTGCAAAAGAGGAATAAAATATTTGATTTCCGCGTATGATATTACGTGGAATCTGTTGTTTTCGTAGGGGAATCATACAATGGCAGTATCACGGTCTCCAAAACCGTTCATGGGGGTTCGAATCCCTCTTCCCCTGTTCCAGAAAAGCCCGAAAAAATGATTAAGGGCTTTCTTTTTTGCAAAAAATATGTTATAATATTTGTTAAATGGAATATTCCGTTGGCGGAATAAATTTTGAATAAAGAGAGATGAGTGAAGATGCTGGTATTTATCATAGGCGGAACAGTGCTAATCGGTGTGATTGTAGCGGTCGTAGCTTCTGTAGCGGGAACGGTTGCGGCAGTGGCTGATGAAGATTCGGAAGATTAGATCGAACGGTTGAGAAAGAGAGTGACAGAAGGCCAAATATTTTCCGATTGCGGAATATTTGGCTTTTTTGCGTGATCAAACATATGAATGAGAAGAAAAGATTTTATCGCAGAGTAGCCGGGTTGGTGATTCCCATGGCTTTGCAGAATTTAATGAATGTAGCGGTGCAGTCTGCGGATGTAGTCATGCTGGGACGGGTGGGCGAGAAAGCGCTGTCCGCGGCTTCGCTTGGCGGACAGGTGAATTTTATTTTAAGTCTGTTCCTGTTCGGAATGGCTTCTGGCGCATCCGTGCTTTGTGCGCAGTATTGGGGAAAGAAAGATCAGCGGTCAATCGAAGTGATCACCGGGATTTGCTTGCGGCTTTCTCTGTTGATGGGACTTTGCGTCACGGTTTTTACCTTTTTTTGTCCGGATCTGATCATGCGAATTTTAACGTCGGATGAACAGGTGCATATGCTGGGGATTGATTATTTGCGGGCCGTCTGTATTTCCTATCTGCTGATGGCGTTTTCCTCCGTATATTTGAATATTATGCGGAGTATGGAGCGGGTGGTGGTTTCGACTGTGATTTATGGCGCCTCCCTGCTGATCAATATTGCAGTCAATGCGCTGCTGATTTTTGGTCTGGGGCCTTTTCCACGGCTGGGCGTGGTCGGAGCGGCAGTGGCGACGGTGATTGCCCGTTTGGCGGAATGTGTCCTGGTACTGATCCACAATCGCTGGAAAAATGAGTTGATTGATTTTAATTTCAAGCTGATTTTTGTCAAAAATAAGCTCTTATTTGGTGATTTTCTCAAAATTTCCGGGCCGGTCATTTTAAACGAGGTGTTGTGGGGCGTGGGAATGTCTGCGACGGCGGCGATTTTGGGGCAGCTGGGCAGTGCGGCCGCTTCCGCTAACGCAATCGTACAGGTCGTGCGTCAGCTGTCTACGGTTGTCTCCTTTGGCATTGCCAGTGCGGCGGCGATCACCGTGGGCAAGGTAATTGGCGAGGGGAAAAAGGACTTGGCCAGAGAATACGGCAAACGGTTTGTGAAGGTGATTATCGTAAGCGGCTTTGTGGGAAGCCTGATCGTGCTTCTGGTGCGTCCGATTGTGATGGCAGTTATGCAGCTGGGAGCGGAGGCAAAAGGATATTTATCCTTTATGATGCTGTTGATGGCGGCTTATGTGTGTCTGCAAGCGTTTAATACGCTGATTGTGGTGGGTATTTTCCGGGGCGGCGGAGATACTAGATATGGTCTGATCCTGGAGACGATCGGGCTTTGGGGCGGCTCGGTTTTGCTGGGAAGTCTTGCGGCATTTGTTCTTCACCTTGCCGTTCCCCTGGTGTTTGCAGTAATTTTATTGGATGAATATATCAAATTTCCGTTGATTGTTCGGCGTTACCGAACCTACAGATGGCTGCAGGACGTGACACGGTCCGAGTCGTAACCATAGACTGACAAAAAATAGGAGGTAGAAGTTATGAATCAAAATCATTCAGAAGGAAAGGCGATTGCGTCTCTGGTCTTGGGAATCATTGCCTGTGTCTGTGTATTTTTCGGCCAGGGAGCGCTTCTCGGCATTGTGCTTGGCGTGGTCGGATTGATCCTGGGAATCAATTCCAGAAAGGAATTTCCCAGCGGAATGGCGACTGCGGGAATTGTGTTGTCATCCATTGCGATTGCAATTTGTGCCCTTGGCTTTCTCGCCTGTGTGGCCTGTGTCGGCTGCCTTACTTCCTTTGCATGGATGGCGGGTTAGGCGATGGTGCCGTATGTTGAGGTCTTCGGCCGCATGATTTCGATGTACGCAGTCTGCATTTTGGCAGGGCTCGTATTGGGAATATGGACGGCGCTTTGGCGGGCCAAGTTATTTTGCTGTAAGAAAGAGGACGCATTATTTGCGTCCTTTTATGGAATCTTGGGATTGGCCGCGGGCGGGAAGCTCTTGTACCTGCTGACAGAGCTGCCCTGGCTGGTGGAGCATTGGAAACAGGTGATGGAAAACCCCGCAATTTGGAGTGGACTGATGAGCGGTGGTTTTGTTTTTTACGGCGGTTTGTTTGGCGCAGTAGGTGGGATCTGCCTGTATGCGAAGCAATATCACCTAAAGGTGCGGATGCTGCTGGAGGTTCTGGTGCCGGTGGTGCCGCTGGTACATGCTTTTGGGCGCGTGGGATGCTTTTGCGCCGGGTGCTGCTACGGGATTCCGTTAAAGCCCCCCTGGGGCGTTTATTTTGTGCAATCCCTTTCGGCGCCGCATGACCAGTCCTTTTTTCCGGTACAGCTGTTGGAGGCGGCCTGCAATCTGGCGTTGTTTTTCCTGCTGATGTGCCGTTATGCAAAAAGAAGAACAAACGGAGAGGCTGCTTGCTGTTATATTTTGTCCTATGGCATTTTGCGGTTTGGGCTGGAGTTTTTGCGGGCAGATGCGCAGCGGGGCATTTGGGGCGGTCTGTCGACCTCACAGTGGATCAGTCTGATGGCGATTATTCTGACACTGCTGCTCGCTTGGTTTAAAAAGCGCCGGGAACTGTCTTAGAGCGTGCTTCAAGCACGCGTTGGAATCCAGACAGCTTGCTTCGGCGCTATCTCAATCTGAATCGGAACTTATTCTGAATCGGAACTGTGTTCTGAGTCGGAACCATGCTCTGAATTGGAACCATGCTCTGAATCGGAACTTATTCTGAATCGGAAATTTCCTGTGAGAGATCCAGCAGGCTCCGATTCTGTGAGCGGGCAATGCGGGCCAGGTCGTCATACTCGGCCTTTTGGCGGCAGATACCATAACCGTCATTTTGCTTGATCGTGACGGGGCCATAGGGCGTTGTTTTGGTGTGATAGCTGGCGGACAATTTGTGCCGGCGGTATTCCTGGATGCGGATGCCTCTGGTCGAGGTATGCAAAAAGATCAGCTCTGTAATGGAAGCCTCTTGTGCAGGCTCGCACAGGCAAGTCAAAAGCTGGCCGGGACGCCCTTTTTTCATCAAAATCGGAGTTAGGTACACGTCTAACGCGCCGTGACGCATCAGCTCTTCGGTGGCAAAGCCAAGCGCTTCCCCTGTCATATCGTCAAGATTGCAGGAGAGAGAGAGAATGTGCTCTCCGTCTGACGGCGGAGTCAGGCGGACATCGCAGCGCGTATGATTGTCTGAGTTGCCGTCTGCATTTGTGAAAGTGAGATCCGACCCAAGAAAAGCACGCAGGCAGTTGGCTTGGGGAAAGTCCTTGGTGCCCATTCCATAGCCGGTTTTTGTAATGGTCATCGGCATCATCGGAACAAACGAGGATACAAAGTGTTTGAGCAGTGCGGCGCCGGTAGGCGTGCAGAGCTCCCCGTTGACCGTTCCGCCGTAAATGGGGATCCCGGTCAAAATCTCGGCGGTGGCCGGTGCGGGAACCGGAAGAATGCCGTGGGCGCAGTGGACGGTTCCGCTTCCGACATGAACGGGGGAAGCAAAAATCTGATCAGGGGAAAGCAGTTCCATCAGCAGACACACGCCGGTTACATCCATTAAGGCATCCATGGTTCCGACCTCATGAAAATGAATCTGTTCCAGCGTAGTTTGGTGAGCCTTTGCCTCTGCCTCGCCGATCAGTCGGTATACGGCGCTGGCGTTGCGCTTGACCTGTTCCGAAAGCGGCAGATGCGAAATCTGATGAAGAATATCCGGATAACTGCTGTGATGATGCGCGTGTCCTTCGTGCGCAAGATGCCCGGAGCCGTGATGATGCGTCTGCCCGCCTTCTACAGCGCCGTCAACGGAAACCTCCATCTTTGTTCCATAGATTCCGCATTTTTGCTGCGGGGAAGCGGTGAGGGTGACGCCGTCAAACCCCAGCTGATTCATCTGGCGCAGGAAGTTTTTTTGCTCCTCTGGCGGTAAGAGCTCATAAAGAGCTCCCATCATCATATCACCTGCGGCCCCCATATTGCATTCCAAATATAGTAAATTCATACGAATCGCTCCCTTCATTTGCCAAATTTTTGTGAAAACTATTTCTTCATTATAAGTGCTTTGCTGCCGCTCGTCAAGATTTGATAAAATGCTTACAAAATGCAAGGTTCCTGGTTGACAGCGGAGGAAAATCATGGCATAATCACAATCACAGTAGCAAAAAGGAATCAATTGGTAGAACGAAAGGATTGAAAGTGATGAAAGAGAAAAAGATAAGACTGATGGCTACCGAGGACGTTCAAGAGTTTGTGAATGCAGCTGAAAAATGTGAATTTGACATTGACGTTCTCCATGAGAGAGTCATGATTGACGCTAAATCGTTGTTGGGTGTTTTGGGCATTGGCTTGTCCAAGGAGCTTACAGTCAAGTACTGGGGCGATAACTCGACCTTTGAACATGTAATGAAAAAATATGCCGTAATGTAGACCTATATTTTTGTAATTCTATATTTCTACAAGCGAACACAGTATCAAAAAGGATCTTGAAAGGGCGTTGCCAGAGATGGCAGGGCCCTTTTTCTTACAGGCAGACTGGAAACGCGGATGAGTAAAGGATAGGAGAGAGCCATGGAACAGATCAAGATTTCGGTGCGTAATCTGGTAGAGTTTTTATTGCGATCCGGGGATATCGACAGCCGACATGGGCGGGGCGCTTCTAAGGAGGCCATGCAGGAGGGGAGCCGGATCCACAGAAAGCTGCAGCGGCGGATGGGAGCGGGCTACCAGGCGGAAGTATCATTGAAGCTGGAAGAGGCATATGAGGGCTATACGCTGACGATTGAGGGCCGGGCCGACGGGATTTTTACGGAAGAGGAAACGGTGACGATTGATGAGATCAAAGGGGTGTACCGCGATGTCCATACGCTGACGGAGCCCGTTTTGGTGCATTTGGCGCAGGCCAAATGCTATGCGTATCTGTATGGCAGACAGAAGGAATTAGACCAGGTGCGGGTACGTATGACGTACTGCAATCTTGATACGGAAGAGGTACGCTATTTTTACGAGCTTTATTCCATGGAGCAGCTTGGCGCATGGTTTGCGCAGCTGATGGAGGCGTATCGGAAATGGGCGGATTTTCAGTTTGCGGCCAAAAAAGAGCGCCAGGATTCGATTCAGACGCTGGAATTTCCCTTTCCCTATCGGAAGGGGCAGTGGGAGCTGGTAGCCGGGGTCTACCGCACCATCAGCCAGAAAAAGCTTCTCTTTATTCAGGCGCCTACCGGAACCGGCAAAACAATTTCCACGATTTATCCCGCCGTCCGCAGCGTGGGCGAAGGACTGGGAGAAACGATTTTTTATTTGACAGCCAAGACGATTACCAGAACGGTTGCCAGGGAGACATTCGGGCTGCTGCGCAGGCAGGGCTATCGCGGCAGTGTCCTCACGATTACGGCCAAAGAGAAGCTGTGCCTGTGCGAGGAGATGGAATGTGATCCGGTGCATTGTCCTTATGCCAGAGGCCATTATGATCGGGTCAATGACGCGGTGTTTGATTTGATTCAAAGGGAGAAGGATGTGACCAGGGAGGCGCTGCTGCAGCAGGCAAAGCAGTATCAGGTCTGCCCGTTTGAGCTGTGTCTTGACACGGCGCTGTGGATGGACAACCTGATCTGTGATTACAATTATGTCTTTGATCCCAAGGTCTATCTGAAGCGATTTTTTGCGGAGGGAGTGCGGGGAGATTACATTTTTCTCGTCGATGAGGCGCACAATCTGGTAGAGCGGGGACGGGAAATGTACAGCGCCGTTCTCTACAAGGAGGATTTTTTAGAAGTAAAAAAGCTGCTAAAGCCCTACACGAGAGAGGTGGTCCGCAAGCTCCATCTATGTAATCAGCTTTTGCTTGAGCGAAAGCGGGAATGTGAAACGTATCAGGAATTGGAGGAGCTGGGAGGTCTGGGCTTTGCCTTGCAGAACCTGGGGGCGGCAGTGGATGAATTTTTACAGGAGTCGCCGGAGTTTGCAGAGAAAAAGAAGGCAGTGGAGTTTTATTTTCAGCTGCGTCATTTTTTAAATATGATGGATCGGCTGGATGATCACTATGTGATCTACACTCAGCAGGAGGAGGACGGGCGTTTTTCACTGAAGCTGTTCTGTGTCAATCCTTGCGCCAATCTGCAGGAATGTTTGGACCGGGGGCGGAGCACGGTGTTTTTTTCAGCAACGCTGTTGCCGATTCAGTATTATACAGGGCTTTTAAGCAGCAAAGCGGATCCTTATACGATCTATGCACAGACCATTTTTTCGCCCAGGCAGCGTTTGATTCTGGTGGCTTCGGATGTGAGCAGCAAATATACGCGGCGCAACCGGCAGGAGTTTTTGCGGATTGCCGCTTACATTCAGATGGCGGTAAAGGCGCGGCGGGGAAATTATATCGTCTTTTTCCCGTCCTATCGGATGATGGAGCAGGTGGCAGCAGAATGTGAGCAGTACGGCTTGAGCGCCCGGATGATCGTGCAGCGGCCGGGGATGACCGAGTCGGAGCGGGAGGAATTTTTGCAGGAGTTTTGCGCAGAGCAAGAAGATTCCCTGGTGGGCTTTTGCGTGATGGGCGGAATTTTTGCCGAGGGCATTGACTTGAAGGGAGAGCAGCTGATCGGCGTGCTTGTGGTGGGAACCGGGCTGCCCCAGATCAGCTATGAGCGGGAGATTTTGAAGAACTATTATCAGCGAACCGAGGGCGGCGGCTTTGACTATGCATTTCGTTATCCGGGGATGAACAAGGTCATGCAGGCGGCGGGGCGCGTGATTCGCACCGTACAGGACCGCGGTGTGATTTTGCTCTTGGATGAGCGTTTTTTGCAGCGGGAGTATCAGCGCATGTTCCCGCGCGAATGGGAGGGGTATCAGGTTTGCAAAAGGGATACGGCTGCAGGCTTGCTGGAAGCATTCTGGAGCAAGGAAGTGTAGAGAAGGTGTCGGGATGACGGGAAAAGGAGCGGATGCTCACGCAGGACGTTGTGGGCAAAGGCTTCTTTTTTGTTTGATTGAAAGGGGTCGTCAGAAAGCGTTTCAATGGTGAAAAATAAACAATAAATTGTTGAAATAAAAGTTGACAAGGGGCTTAAAAGCTGTTATTATAACAATATAAATTTTGAAACAACAGTTTATAGGATATAAATTGTTGTTTCAAAAGTGAAAAGTTGCAAAAATAACAAAAGCGTGGTAAAGTGAAAGGAGTGGATGATTATGGGATAAAGCAATTGAAAAGCGCGGCTTGCGGCAGATATAGCCGATGCTTTTACAGGAGGTAGAAGAATGGATGCAATGGAACAGCGCAGAAATAGGATTGTAGATTTGGTGAATCAGAACGGGAAGATCAGTTTCGCACAATTGAAGAAAAGGATTCCCCAAATATCAGAGATGACACTGCGCACAGATTTGAAAGCTCTTGATGAAGCGAAACGGATTGTTCGGGTACATGGAGGCGCGAAATCAGTCGATGTGGTAGTCGGAACGGATGACATGCTAAGCAGGAGATCCGTAAGGAATATTGAAGCAAAGCAGCAGATTGTACAAAAGGCGTTAAGGCTGATTCGTAAGGATACGACCATTTTTCTTGATTCAGGCAGTACAACGACGATGTTGGCTGCGGCGATGGCAGACCAATCGAATTTGATTTATACCAATTCTCTGACCTGTGCGGCGGAGCTCTGTCGTTTGACGAAAGCGGACGTGCACATTTTAGGAGGGCGGATGAATCGTTATAGTATGAGTATCTGCGGAGTTCACACCGTGCAGGAAGTGATGCGGATTAATTTTGATCAGGTATTTATGGGCGTGACCAGCTACTGTGAACAGACGGGATTTCACTGCGGCGTGGATGAAGAAGCCGTACTCAAACGGATTGTTATGCAGCAGGCCGACCAACGGATTTTATTGATGGACTCGTCTAAGATCGGCGTGAAAAATACATACTCCTTCTGTCAAGTGAAGGATGCGGACGTGATTATTTCCGATGACAATCTGACGGACGAATATTTGCAGGAATGGGAGAAGAACGGTGTTCAGGTGATGTGAGCGCTGAATGGATGCAGAGCAGGCGGGGGCATCTGATGCGGTCGCCCGATGGGTGCAGAAGAGACAGTCTGCGAATATTTGCCGCTTCTTAAGGGCGAAGCCGATGTAAGGAGAAAATTTATGAAAAATAGTGTTCAGCGTTTTGGTAAATTTCTCTCAGCAATGATCATGCCGAATATCGGCGCGTTGATTGCATTTGGGTTCTTGGCTGCATTTTTCAACGGCAGCGGATGGATTCCGCACGAGGGGTTTGCCACAATTTTTTCGGCAATTTTGGTGTATTTGATTCCGATTTTGATTGCCTTTACCGGCGGCAGGCTGATTGGCGGGGAACGGGGCGGCATTGTAAGCGCGATTGCGGTGGTAGGGGCCATTATGAGCGATCCCAATACCACCATGCTGATGGCCGCAATGATCATCGGCCCCTTGTCCGGCTGGTGCATGAAAAAATTTGATCGGTTTATGGAGAGCCGTATGCCGGCTGGCTTTGAGATGTTGATTCATAACTTTTCCGTGGGAATCCTCGGAATGCTGCTGGCGATGATTAGTTTTCTTGTGATCGGGCCGTTTATGCAATTGATTTTGCGGATTTTGTCAGTCGGGGTTAACGCGCTGATGACGCACGGCATTTTGCCCTTGATCGCCGTATTCATTGAGCCGGCAAAGGTATTGTTTTTAAATAATGCCATGAATCACGGGATTTTTACGCCGATTGCTACGGCGCAGGCGGCGGAGACCGGACGCTCGATTATGTATATGCTGGAATCCAACCCAGGGCCGGGGCTTGGCGTGCTGTTGGCTTATATGTTTTTCTGTGAGGACAAAAAGACGAAGCAATCTGCGCCGGGTGCAGTGATCATTCATTTGCTGGGCGGAATTCACGAAATATATTTTCCGTATATTCTGATGAATCCGCTGGTAATCCTCGCGCCGATTTTGGGTAATGTAGCGGCGATTTTCTGGTACAGCCTGACTGGCAGCGGGCTGGTGGGGCCGGCGTCGCCGGGTTCGATCCTCGCCTATTCGATGATGGCGCCCAAGGGCGGGATTGTTACGGTACTGGTGGGCGTAGTGCTTGCCGCGGCAATTTCTTTTGGAGTGGCATCGGTTATCATTCGTATGTCCAGGGGCAAAAGCCTTGAGGAGGCGCAGGAGGAGATGGCAAGAAGCAAGGCGCAGGCCAGGGGACAGGTGCAGCATATGGCAGGAGAGGGAAAAGCGATCAATGGGGCATCTGGTGTGAAAAAGGTGGTGTTTGCCTGTGATGCGGGGATGGGCTCTTCGGCGATGGGCGCTACCAAATTTCGTAACCGGATTAAGGTGAAACGGCCGGATTTGACCGTAACCAATACCTCGGTAGACAATATTCCGTCAGACTGCGATATTGCGGTCGTACAGGTGACGCTGGCTGAGCGGGCAAGAAGGTGTGCGCCCGGTGCG
>CAMULB010000108.1 GCA_947089585.1 uncultured Lachnospiraceae bacterium
AGCCGTCGCTTACATAAGGCCACTCCCGGATCATCGCATCAGCAAATACTTCAATGCCTTCTGCCTGAGCTCCGGCTGCAGCCGCAATGCATCCTTCCAAATCGTGTTTCTGAAAATAATAGCTGTCCTGATAGGAATAGAGGGATACTCCCAATTTTATTTTATGATTTGTTTTCATCTCCTGCGTCTCCTCCTATGCGAACGTTAGATTTTTTTCACATACTGCAATCATCGTCGGGGTATAGGATCTTCTCAGTCCCAGTATCACTTTTACGCGATGAACGCCCTGTTCGATTCCTCCCGGTTTTCGGACGATGACACGCAGCAATTCTCCAAAACGCCAATAATAATCAATCTGCATCGTATCCTTTAAAATATCTCGGTACGGAAATACTCTGCCATCCGCTTCCACATACAAGTCCCCTGAATCAATCTCTTCCCCGTCCACGCTTAACGTAATCTCGTCAATACAGGAAAGGGGCATTCCTCTGTAATAGTTAATCTTCAGATTGACACAATAGCCGATTTTTTTTCCTTCTTCCCAGATACTGCGGCATCCCACATCGGTCAGCACATGCGCATTGTACATCGAGTTTGCTGCCAGGGAAACACGTTCTTTTTGTTCCATCGCCTTTACCTCCCTTGTTTTTTCATATTAAAATGATAGCACCTGTTTTTTCAGCAAGCTATCCAATCCTTTCCTACGAATTCCTGATTTTTTCAATTTTTCCCAACAAAATAAGAACCTGTAACAAATACCTGCTATTTGTTGCAAGTTCCCTTTCTGCTGTCATTTTTTAATCGGCAAAAAAGATGTGTGTCAACAGAAACCCATGCGCTTCTAACTCCACCTGCAAACACAATTTGCCGTCTGCTGACGATGCGCGCCGCATAGCAACGGAAGGAATGCAGATCTCCTTCACATACTGTATATCGCGCTTCTCTAATTCCCGTTCATATGCAAACCGCTTCCATTCCTCCAGAATGCTCCCGGCCCCTGGCCCGATATGCAATTGCTTGATCTTAAGCTCCCGGTTCTTTGGCAAATCTTCGATCGTGATCTCTAATTTCAGCCGCTCATTCGATTCAAACAATTGATAAATTTCTTCCGGCTTGAAGCTGTCCTCCTCTCGCAGATAATATTCCGCCCCGTATTTCTTCCAGTTATAACAAAGAACAAAAAAATTCTCCTGTAAATCGTCTCTCGTGATCAGATAATTTTCCCCGCGCCGAATCAGCCTGCCGCCCATCTGATTGAGAAATCGCAATGCGTAAAAAATCGGCTTCCGAATGCCGTCTTTGGTAATCATTCCGCTTCCGCCGTTGGCAATGCACACCGTATCGTAATACGTGCTAATTCGGTCGGAGGCCATCCAGACTGCCAGGCACTGCGGGATACCCCAGAGCCGATTTACCAGTCGCAGCAGCGCAACCGCCCGCACACAGCTATCGTTTATATAATTGCGGTTGGAGAGCGTCTCATTCCATTCCGTCAGATACAACGCACAGGATTGATAACCGTTTTGATCCAAAAACGCTCTCAGTCGCTCGGCCTGCTCTGCCGCGGCGTCCGTCCTTGGATCCCTGCGCGCAACGAAGCTCCCATTCTCTTCATTTCGTATATACGGAAAAGCCAACATCGTTAAAAAATCCGGTACTACCTGTTTTCTCTGACACTCCTCCATCCAGGAGCTGATTTCCTCCATGCTGCTGTCCGCCATAAAGCCTCTCGCACCAATCCGCGCATGAGGAACCCTCTTTTTCAAGCTGCGAAAACAGCTTTCATACAGCTGTTCCCACGCTACCTCCTCCTTCAAAAAGCAGCATTCCTTCAGTTCATATACGAAAAACTCAAACCTCCAATTGCTGACATTTTCTCTCCCATATCTTCGGATTAGATGATCCAAAAACACATCCCGCAGCTGCTCCCATTCGCGCAGATCGGCAAACAGCATCATCTGCTTCTGATCATATACTTTCGTCCCTTCCGATGAAAAAGCCTCATCTGGTCTGGCCCCCAGATCAAGAAAGGGAATCAGATTATGCTGAACCAAAAAATCCAGCGCTTCATCAATCAGATTAAAATTATAGGAGCTGTCCTCGTGGTTCCCGCGAATCATCATCGGTCTGGAAAAAATATTCCAAATCCGCGCATACTGAAACCCTAACTGCTCCTTCAAAAACAAAATATGCTCCCGCATTCCCGCTTCTGCCAGAACCGAGATTGCCCCTACATTCACAACCTGACCCCAAAATCTTTGATAGCATCCGCCCTCGTTTGCCGATCCTTTTACTGCAATCCTTGTGCAAAGCCCCTGTGTCTCCGGCGGATTCAGATCCGCGATCTGTTTTACCATCTGCCCCCATTCTTCCTGCTCTTTTTCTCTGTCTTCCTTTCCCTCCTGTTCCTTTCGCCATTCTTTTGGCGTCATTTTGTATCGCTGCCGAAAGTTGCGATGAAAGGAGGACAAACTGGAAAAGCCGCAGTCATATGCGATTCTTGTTACTGCCTGCTCCGTAGACTCAAGCCGGCGAACCGCTTCCTCCAGTCGGATTCGATTCACATAATCCGCAAAATAAATACCCGTCTCCTTGTGAAAGGTTCGAGACAGCGTCGCCGTGGAAACAAACATCTGCTCCGCCAGCTCCTGCAGACGAATCGGCTCCTGGTAATGTCCGCTGACATAGGCAATGGTACTGCGAACCAGCTCGCCCGCTTTTTTCCGTTCGGCCGAACCCTCATCGTTCATATCGGTTCCATTCGGATCTGCTTTTAATTCCGGTCGAAACTGCTCTGCCAAGCAGTCGAGCAGCAGATAGACGAGCCCATGCTGCAGACAATCGGTGTGTTTCTTCTTACCCACAAAGCTCAGGACAAGCCTTTGCAAAAGTGATTGCAGCTCCTGATAAGAATGAATCCGGTCAGCCACAGAGTTACAGGAAAACCGCAGACGGCTGTCCTTCAAAAGCTCCAGAAGCTTTCTGCCCGGAAAGCAAAGCTGAAGCACCAGCGCCTGCGGTTCGTGTGCGATCTGCCAGGAATCTCCGATGTTAAACACCATTACGTCGTTCTTTTTCAGTCTCCAGCGATCCTGCGCCATAGCTGCGGTAACAGTTCCCGCAATCACATAAAATAACGCCATATCACCGCTGCATTTTACTGCCAGATCCGCATTGCTGATCAGGCAAAGCTCGATTCCATCCACCAGAATCCTGCTTCGCCTCGCATGTATTTTTGTATTCTTCAAGGATTCACCTCTTGTGTCACGCGCGTATTCTTTTGAAACTCAACGCTCATGCAAAGCTGCTTCCACCTGTATGATTTCCCTCTCCTACTGCGGATGATAGGTCGGCACGATCTCCTGCATCCGCCTTCCTACTGCGGATGATACGTCGGCACGATCTCCTGCATCCGCTCGCGGATATCCTTCGGCTCCTCCACCACATAATCCCGCAAATTCTCCAGCTGCATCAAAAACTTCTCTTCATCCAGCTGAATCGGCTTACCGATGTGAATCAGCTTATTCTCGGTCTCCTGCATCCCCTCTTCGGCCATCAGCATCTCCTCATACAACTTCTCACCGGGACGCAGACCGGTAAATTCAATGCGAATGTCTTCATCCGGCTTATGTCCTGAGAGCAGGATCAGGTTGCGCGCCAAGTCGAGAATCCGCACCGGCTCTCCCATATCGAGAATAAAGATCTCTCCGCCTTTAGCGTAAGCGCCGGCCTGCAGCACAAGAGAAACCGCCTCTGGAATCGTCATAAAATAACGGATAATGTCCGGGTGTGTCACTGTCACCGGCCCCCCATTCTCAATCTGTTTCTTGAACAGCGGAATCACACTGCCGTTGCTGCCAAGGACATTGCCAAAGCGCACAGCCACAAATTCTGTCGCTGAACGATTGTTATAGGTCTGTATAATCATCTCACAGACGCGCTTTGACGCGCCCATGATATTGGTGGGATTTACCGCCTTGTCGGTGGAAATCATCACAAATCGTTTTACCTTCCACTTATCGGCTGCCTGCACAACCTTCCAGGTGCCGAGAATATTATTTTTTACCGCCTCATTGGGACTGTCCTCCATCAGCGGCACATGCTTATGCGCCGCCGCATGATAGACAATATCCGGACGATACGTCTCAAAAATCAGATCCATGCGCTTCGTATTGCGCACAGATGCAATCAGCACCACCAGATTGAGACGGGGAAATTTCTTCCGCAATTCATTCTGCACATCGTATGTGGTATTCTCATAAATGTCCACAATTACCAGCTGCTTCGGGTTATGAGCGGCTATCTGCCGGCAAAGCTCGCTGCCGATGCTGCCGCCGCCGCCCGTAACCAGAACCGTCTTGTTGGATACATACCCCATAATCGAAGAAATATCGACGCTGACCGGCTCCCGCCCCAGCAGATCGTTGACATCGACGTCTTTCAGCTTTGATACGCTGATATCCCCGTTCACCAGCTGATAGATGCCCGGCAGACGCTTCAATTCACAGCCTGTCTCCTTACAGATATCCAGGATTCCTTTGATCTCCTGCGGGGAAGCCGACGGGATCGCTACCATAATCTCATGTACGTTATACTCCTTCGCCGCCTGGGGAATCGCAAAACGGTTGCCGACCACCTTAATCCCGTGGATATATTTGCCAATCTTAGACGGCGTGTCGTCGATCACGCAGACCGCCCGTTTGCTGACATAACAGCTGGTCGTAATCTCGCGAATCAGCATCTCGCCGGCATTGCCCGCGCCAATGATCATCACATTGGTCTTCATCTTCTGCTCCGCACGATGATTGATCATACTGCGCATCGCACGATAGGAAAACCGGCTCAAAAATTCCAGCACAAACAGGAAGCCGCCGAACAACAGATAAAAGCTTCTGGGCATATGATCGCCAATCGGCGGAATAAACGTCACGACCACAATCTGCACAATCGAAACAATCAGACAGGCCGCGGCAATATTGATCATTTCCGAAATTCCCGCATAGGTCCACATGCTCGAATACATCCGCATCAGATAATACACCAGGATTGATACCAGCGCGATCACCACATAATAATGCTGGAATGCTTTCATATATCTGGTAACTTCCCCGCCCATGCGAAATTCAAAACGGACAAATAACGCCAGAAAGGCCGCCAGATAGACCGCCAGTAAATCGTAAACTATCAGCACTATTCTTTTTAACCAAAGTTCTCTGTTATCGTTTTTCATTCCCATCGCTTTTTCCTTTTATAATTTTGTGATTGCCGGATTTGCGCTGCGCGCTCTCGCATCTGAGCCGCTGTGCGCTTCCCAGCAATTTCCATTTTTTCTACATTTCCTCTGCTTATTCTAGCAAATCCGGCATCATTTGTAAATGAAAATCTATGGTTTAAATAGCAAAAAAAGGGGGCGCTACATTTGGGGCTGTCAATACAGCAAAGCCAGCGACATCCGATTCATCCGATCTGTTATTTCTATAATTTTGGATGTATAATAATACAATCCACTGATTGTAATATTTCCATTTTCTTTCCTTGTTCTCAAATTTCTATCAAAATTTGAAATTATAATAAGTCATTACAGTACATAAAAAGAAAGGCGGTAAAAACATTGAACAAAAGATGCATAATTTGCGGACTTCCCGAACATTATACTGGAATTAAATTTGATCAAAATGGAGTTTGCAATTATTGTAATTTTTATGAAGAAAACAAAGAATTTTTAGAAGATTCTGACAGGCTCGAAGAAATGTTTCGTATGAAAATGGAAACTGCCAAGCAAAAAGCAAAAGAAAATGGCAGCAAATACGATTGCCTTGTCGGATTTAGCGGCGGCAAGGACAGCACTTATGTGATCCAGCAGCTGAAAGAGAAATATGGCATGCGGGTGCTTGCATTTACATTTCAGAATGCATTTTCTACAGAATACGGGCGTCGAAACATTGAAAATGCATTGCAAAAAATGCCGGTGGACCATATTTCATTTACCATGAATGATGAAGAGCTGCGAAAGGCATATACGTTCAGTGTAAATTTCATGTGTAATTTTTGTGCCATCTGCTTTCATTATATGCACTATTACAGCTATTTATTTGCCGGCAAAAACGGAATCCCTTTGATTGTAAATGGGCGAACCAAGGGACAGATTTTTCAAATGGCATTAGACAAAGACCATCTGGAGCCGTTTGAGACATCCCATTCTCTTCTGGATTTTGAACACCAAATGTTCCACGGATTAGAGGAAAAGCTTTGGAGCGAGGAGGAAATCCGTTACGTGCGCGATATTGAGGCAGAGGCTGTTTCCTATTTTGCCTACCATGAGATCAGTGAAGAAGAAGTCATGCGCCATCTGGAACAGAGCATTGGCTGGACAAGGCCAAAGAGTAAAGCTGGCGGTCATCCGGACTGTTATGCTCATGCATTAGCCGAGCATATGAGCATTGGAAAGCGAGGATTTCCAACCCGCCAAGGCGAGCTTTCCGTAGAAGTACGAAGAGGCAAACTGCCAGTTGAAGAAATGATTCAGATTCTGGAACAGGATACGCTTCATTTTTCTACAATCTCTGCGGAAGAAAAACGCAAGTTTGAGGAGAGAATACGAAAAAATAAACATGGAAAAAACGACAATACTAATAATTGAGGATGAAAAGAAATTATTAAAAACGATGGCAGACTTTCTATCAATGAATGGATATCAAGTCTACACAGCCGAAAATGGGTTGAAGGGAATCCAACAGTTTCAAGCACATAGCAAAGAAATTAGCTGTGTGCTCTTGGACGTTATGCTCCCTTTTTTGGATGGAAATGAAGTACTAAAGCAAATCCGCTTATCTTCCGATGTACCAGTCATCATGTTAACGGCAAAGGAAGAGGTAGAAGACCAATTAAAGAGTCTATCTTGTGGAGCAGATAATTATATTGTAAAACCCTACTCCTTAGCCGTCGTAAAGATGCACATCGAGGCATTGCTGAAACGCTATCAGCAAAAGCAGGAATTTTTACTGGCAGGAGATATTCGCATTGAGGTTGGTTCTCAAAAAGTATATGTAAACGATGTACTGGTGGAAACAACGCCAAAAGAATTTGAATTGATGCAATTTTTTGTTAAAAATGAAGGTTTGGTGCTGACAAGAGACCACATCTTAGACAGCATATGGGGCTATCATTATGTGGGAGACACGAGGACAATCGACACCATCGTAAAACAGCTACGGAAAAAATTGGGAAATGTCTCCTATATACGAACCGTATACGGTGTTGGTTATTGTTTTGAGGGAAAAGGGAATGAAAAATAAGCTTCGTACAGAAATTTTTATCATACAATTTCTGTTTCTTTTTGTCATTACCGGAAGCAGTATTTTACTATACATGGTTTTTATGCCTGTTTACTATGAACATGTAAAGGATAAACAAATCATACAGGCCTATCACGATATTGGGGAGTTGGATTTGTCCAGTCTAGACGAAAAAGACTATGGCATGTTTGCAAATTATGAAAACGAGAATTTGAGTTTTACCATTGCAGACGAAAATATGAAGCCTGTCTATGTATCAGAGCCAAATGTTGATAAAGAGGGTTCTGTCCACCGGAGTATTAAAAAGAAATTAAACGCCTTTTCCAGGGATCCGGAAATTATAAGAAACAGCGGCAAGCTTCTGGAGACAGCCAGATACCGCGGGATTATCGCGCAAGACAACAAGGATTACTATGTCGTAATCAAGGACATTGCTGCGGGAAGAAAAAGTATCACAATGGCTGAAAAATTTTATTTGGCGCTGTTCGGGGGATTGTTAATTCCTGGGTGTATCTCTATGGTATTTCTTTGGAAATTCCTTTTAAAGCCCTTGGATCAAATCGTTTTG
Organism: uncultured Lachnospiraceae bacterium; assembly: GCA_947089585.1. Lineage (GTDB taxonomy): Bacteria > Bacillota > Clostridia > Lachnospirales > Lachnospiraceae > 14-2. The sequence continues at coordinate 7,864 of CAMULB010000108.1, forward strand.
GCAGCAAAAAACGCGGCAGACGGAAACGTGTGTCCACCATTAGACGAGGAAGGAAAATATCTGGAATTCAATCAACTGGCAAAAAGTATCAATCAGATCTCCGGTCAGTTGAAGGAGCAGCGCAGCCAGATTGAGGAAGGAAAAAGGCAGATGCTCTACCACAATGTACACAAAGACCAGATGGAAAAGCGGCGAAAGCAAATGATTGCCAATATTTCTCATGAATTAAAAACCCCCTTAGCCGTAATTGCCAGCCAGGCAGAAATGCTGGGCTATACGGTAGAGGACAAAGAATATTATGTTGCATCCATTCAAGAAGAGGTAGCGAAAATGTCTGATATGGTCAGCCGCTTGCTGGATAGTTCCGTGATCGAACATCAACTGGAACGAATGATTCAAAAAAAGGTCGATCTTCGCGAAGCTATGGACTATATTATCCTCAAATACGAAGGAATGGTAAAAAAGAAAAAAATCTATCTGGAAACCTTTCTATCAGAAAACTGCTTTGTTCTGGGTGATCGGGAATACATTGAACAGTGCGTAGACAATTACATGACAAATGCACTGGAACACACAGCGATCGGCGGAAATATCCGTATCACCTTAAAAAAGCAGAAAACCTCCATCCGTGTCAGCGTCTATAACGAAGGCCGACAGATTCCAAAGGAGGATTTGGAACACATCTGGAACGGCTATTACAGAAACAAGCGGGAACCTCGTCGGGAAGAAAACGGCTTTTCCCATGCAGGCCTTGGTCTTTATATCGTTCAGAGTATTGTCACTATGCACAATGGAACTTACGGCCTGGAAAATCTTCCTACCGGCGTAGAATTTTGGTTTAAGCTGCCAAAATATGAGGATCGGTAGAAATAAGTCCATAAAACCATGTGTAAGTCAAAACTTATATGTTAATAATAACAATAAATGACAAAACACTTGACAAAGGAAAGTACAACTTCTAGAATATATTGGGAAAAAGGGGTGGAAAAGCTTTCCAAAGCAGAAAGGCGGTAAAAATAATGCAAAGAAGCGTGTTGGAATATCTGGAAAATTCGACACAGAAATTCCCGGATAAAACCATATTTGCAGATGGAAAAAATAAGATCTCTTATCGAGAATTTCAAACGATGGCAAAATCCGTCGGAACAGGCCTTGCATGCAATGATAAGATTGGACAGAATATGCCGATTGTAGTCTTTATTGAACGAGACATTGAAAGCTTAATTGGTTTTTTTGGCGTTATTTATAGTGGAAACTTTTATGTTCCAGTAGACACTCAAATGCCTGCCAAACGAATTGAATTAATCTTTCATACCTTAAATCCAGCAGCCGTGATCGTTTCCGAAAAAACAAAAAGAGCACTGGAACATCTAAGCTATGATGGATTGATTTTAGATCTGGAAGAATTAAAGTCCATCGAAGCTAGTGAAGATACTTTAAATCATATTTTTGAACAGAAAATTGACACAGATCCTTTGTATGCAATTTTTACCTCCGGCTCTACTGGCGTTCCAAAAGGTGTTTTAGTAGGACATCGCTCAGTCATGGATTTGATTGATCAATTCCAGAGTGAATTTGAATTTGATGACAATATAATATTGGGAAATCAGGCTCCTTTCGATTTTGATGTTTCAGTAAAGGATATCTATTCAACGATCAAAAATGGCGGAACCATGCATGTACTACCGAAGGTGATGTTTTCCATGCCAGCAAAATTAATCGAATATTTGAATCAGAATCAGATTAATAGTGTAATTTGGGCAACATCTGCACTACGCATTATAGAGAATTTGAATGTATTCTCCAAGACAGTGCCACAGTATCTGAAAACCGTTATGTTTTCCGGTGAGGTAATGCCGAACAAGATCTTAAATTATTGGAGAAGCTATTTGCCGGAGGTATTGTATGTAAATCTGTACGGTCCGACCGAAATAACCTGCAACTGTACTTTTTACAAAGTAGACCGGCCCTTTGAGGATCATGAAGCATTA
>CAMULB010000109.1 GCA_947089585.1 uncultured Lachnospiraceae bacterium
GGAGACAGGAGGAGATTTGTATGAACTTGCTCTGACAAATAAAGAAGTGCAGATCATGTTCCAAAAGATGATTAGAAAATGGTTCTCTAGTGCTGGGACAGTCTACAACGGGTTTGTCAAGGCATTGTTACAGGACGATGTAAAATCCATGAACGCCTACATGAATCGCGTGGCCTTGGCCACATTCAGCTATTTTGACAGTGGAAGAAACCCCTCTATGGAGACTCAGCCGGAGAGGTTCTACCACGGCTTTGTACTGGGCCTTGCCGTGGAATTGGCAGACCGCTACATCATTACCTCCAACCGAGAGAGTGGCCTGGGAAGGTATGACGTGATAATGGAGCCGAAGAACAGAACGGACAATGCCGTAATCATAGAATTTAAAGTCAAGGATTCTGGCGAAGAGAAATCTCTGGAGGACACTGCAGATGCTGCGCTGAAACAGATTGAGGAACAACGGTATCAGGCAGATTTGGAGAGCAGGGGATTCCCTTGTGACCGTATTCGGAAATATGGTTTTGCCTTTGAAGGAAAGGAAGTTTTGATAAAAAATTGAAGAATTTTTTAGCCCTAACTTGACAGGAGAGTATGTCTCACGGATTGAAAAAAAGGCGTTGGGGAAGCTGAGGGAGAAGATTGAGCAGACGTAAGATCTGAAAAATGAGCTGCAAAAATGTGGTAAGATTTAAAAATGGGACGGAAACAGGCGCACTTGGACTGGAACGGTCTCATTTTTTTGTTCAGCTGCAGCAGGCAAAAATCATCCTTCAAATACAAAAAAATAGAGATAAATCCCTTGCATTTTTCGGTCAATATGGTAAACTAATCACATCTATCTTATCGCAAACACGATTTCCCGAAAGTACGAAGAAGAACAGGAAGAAAATTGTACAGTATGATATCAACTGCATCCGTCCACGGAATCGCCAGCATGATAATTCAGGTGGAGGCGGATGTCAGTAATGGCATGCCGTCCTTTGAGATGGTAGGCGTATTATCCTCTGAGGTGCGGGAAGCAAAGGAGCGGATTCGCGCGGCCATTCGCAACGCCGGATATTTGCTTCCGCCAAAGCGGATTACGGTCAATCTCTGTCCGGCGGATGTGAGAAAAAGCGGCGCAGGCTTTGATCTGCCGATCGCTTTGGCCGTGCTCTGTGCGCATGGCATCGTTCCACCGCAAAAGCCCGGTCATACGTTGTTTGTCGGTGAAATTACCTTGAACGGAGCGCTTCGCCCAGTCCGAGGCGTACTGCCGATGGCTTTGGCTGCCCGGCAGGCAGGAATCCGAGCGTTTGTTCTGCCGGTGGAAAATGCCAGAGAGGCGGCATTTGTCAAGGAGCTCGCCGTTTATCCGGCGGCAGATTTGTCATCGGTCATCAAGCATCTGAATGGTCAAACGCTGCCGGAATTTACGACTATTAATATAGAAGAAACAGCGTCAGATTTAAGCGCAGGCGTAGATTTTTCGCAGATTAGCGGGCAGTATACGCTGCGTCGGGCCTGCGAGATTGCAGCGTCTGGCATGCATAATCTTCTGATGGTAGGGCCGCCGGGAGCCGGAAAGACATTGGCGGCGCAGGCGATTGCTTCCATTCTACCGCCGCTGAACGAGGAAGAGATGCTGGAGCTGGCAGGAATTTACAGCGTCAGCGGTTTGTTTGCAGAACGAAAAAAGCAATTGTATCGGCGTCCGTTTCGTAGTCCGCATAATTCTGTAACGAAAATGGCGCTCTTAGGAGGCGGACGAATTCCCAGACCTGGAGAAATCAGTTTGGCTCACAAGGGGATTTTATTTTTGGATGAGCTGACAGAATTTGAGCGGCCGTTGCTGGAGCAGCTGCGTCAGCCGTTGGAGGAACGGCAGATTCGGCTGGTACGCCAGGCTGGAACGTACTGTTATCCGGCGGAGTTTGTGCTGGTGGCTGCAATGAACGCCTGTGGATGTGGGAATTTTCCGGATCGGGAAAAATGTACCTGTACGCCGCGCCAGATTCGACAGCATTTGGGGAAAATCAGCCGTCCGCTGCTTGACCGGGTGGATTTGACGATCGAAGTGCCGAAGGTAACAATGGCGGATCTTTTAAGTCATAGCGAAAATGAAAGCTCCGAGCAGATCCGGCAGCGGGTGATCCGGGCGCATGAAATACAACGAAAGCGTTTTGCCGGCTTTAAGATTTCTTGCAACAGCCGCATGCGTGCAGAGTTTTTGCGGCGTTTTTGCCCCATGAGCGAGGGGGCGAGAAAATGCCTGGCCGAGGCTTATGAGGAACTGGATCTGAGCGCCAGAGCGTATCACCGGCTGATTCGCGTGGCCAGAACCATCGCTGATTTGGACGCGTGCGAGGAGATTTTGGAGCGTCATATGACCGAGGCCTTGCTGTATCGGAGCATGGATGAAGCGGCTTATCGGAGCGGGGTATGAGCGTGGAGAATGCGATCAAATATGTGCATTGGTTTTCCCGGATTCCGCATCTTTCCTCCAAAGAAAAGCTGCGCCTTTTGGAGATTTTTGCGGATGAAGAGACAATTTTTACAATGAAAGAGAACCGCCTAAAGCAGCATCCCAAGGTCGCGCAAAGGACGAAGGAAATTTTGCTGGCGGCGCGAAAGGATACAGAATGGGAACGGGAATATGACCGCTTTTGCCAGTCGGGCATTCGTTTGATTGCTTATCAGGATGCGGAGTATCCCAAACGTCTGACCCATATTTACAATCCGCCTTATTGCCTGTATGTAAAAGGAAGGCCGTTGTCGGAGGAGCGAAAGTGCTTTGCGGTCGTTGGCGCCAGAGCCTGTTCGTCTTATGGAGCTGCCGTGGCAAAGGAGATTGGCCGTCAGCTGACCAGGGCGGGCGTTGACGTCGTCAGCGGGCTGGCCGCCGGCATTGACGCGGCGGCTCATGCGGGGGCGCTGGAAGCGATGACTGCCGGGAGAACGCTTGATGAGAGGGCGCCGGGAACGATGACTGCCGAAGCCGGGCCTGGCGGCGGATTGACGGGCGATGGCCTAGCGGAAGTCGGTATTCCGGTCGCCGTGTTGGGCTGCGGTGTGGATATCTGTTATCCGGCTGCAAATCGCCTTTTGTATCAGAAGCTTGCGCGAGCGGGCAGCCTGGTTTCAGAATTTCCGCCGGGCTGCGCCCCGAAAAAATACCACTTTCCGATGCGCAACCGGATCTTGAGCGGGTTGTCGGACGGTGTGATTGTGGTCGAAGCGAGGGAGCGCAGCGGCTCTTTGATCACGGCGGATCTAAGTCTGGAGCAGGGCAAAGCGGTCTACGCGGTTCCGGGGAGAATCAGCGACAGCTTGAGCCGGGGAACCAATTGGCTGCTGTCTCAGGGGGCTGATGTTTTTTGTTCCGTGCAGGAATTCCTGCAGGAACAGGGAATTTTGCAGGGAGAGAATTTGGCCGAAGGAAGAAAAATAGAAATTCCCCTTGAAAAAAATGAGAGGTTGGTGTATAGTGTTCTCGATTCCACCCCCAAGCATTTCAATTTCATTGTGGAGGAGACGGGCCTATGCTTGCCGCAGACGGCAGAGCTGCTCCTTCGTCTCAGGAAGCGGGGGTGTATTCAGGAAATCTATCAGAATTATTATATCAAAATCAGCATATAAACTTGATAATTAAATATTTGGGAATCAGTAAGGAGTATGTACAAATGGCGAAATATCTTGTAATCGTAGAATCACCCGCGAAAGTCAAAACGATCCAGAAATTTTTGGGGAAAAATTATGAAGTGGCAGCTTCCAACGGTCATGTGCGCGATATGCCGAAGAGTCAGCTGGGCTTTGACGCATCCAATGATTATGAACCCAAATATATTACAATTCGCGGGAAGGGGGATATTCTCGCCAAGCTGCGCAAGGAAGCCAAGAAAGCGGATAAGGTCTATCTGGCAACGGACCCGGACCGGGAGGGAGAGGCGATCTCTTGGCATCTGTCCAAAGCGCTGAAGCTGGAAGAGGATAAAATGCACCGCATCAGCTTTAATGAGATTACAAAAAATGCGGTCAAGAATTCGCTCAAGCAGGCGCGTGAGATTGATATGGATCTGGTCAACGCCCAGCAGGCGCGCCGCATGTTAGACCGCATGGTGGGATACCGCATCAGTCCCTTGCTCTGGGCGAAGGTCAAGCGGGGGTTAAGCGCCGGCAGAGTGCAGTCGGTGGCGCTGCGCATCATCTGTGACCGGGAAGAGGAGATCAATGCCTTTATACCGGAGGAATACTGGAGCCTGGAGGCAAAGCTGGCAATTCCAGGCGAGCGGAAACTTTTGGCGGCCAAGTTTTACGGCGATCAGTCGGGCAAGCGAACCATCCGCAGCCGGGAGGAGATGGACGGGATTCTGAAAGAATTAAAAGACGTCCCCTATCAGGTTTTGGATGTGAAAAAGGGCGAACGCAGCAAGAAATCTCCACTGCCTTTTATCACCAGCACGCTGCAGCAGGAGGCGTCGAAGGCGCTGAATTTCTCCACGCAGAAAACGATGCGCTTAGCGCAGCAGCTCTATGAGGGCGTGGACATCAAAGGGCAGGGCACCGTCGGTTTGATCACTTATTTGCGAACCGATTCCGTGCGGATTTCGGAAGAGGCGGATCAGTTGGCCAGAGAATATATCAAGGAGCACTATGGCGAAGCTTATGTTTCGGTTACGGAACAGGCGAAAAAGGGAGCGACTAAGATTCAGGATGCGCACGAAGCGATTCGTCCGACCGATCTTGCGCGGACTCCGGTGCTGGTAAAGGATTCCTTAAGCCGCGATCAGTTTCGCCTCTATCAGCTGATCTGGAATCGGTTTGTGGCCAGCCGCATGAGTCCGGCTCGCTATGAGACGACCTCTGTCAAGATCGGAGCGGGGGAGTACCGGTTCAGTGTCTCTACCTCCAAGGTGGTATTCGACGGCTTTATGTCGGTATATACCAGCGACGAGGATGAGAAGGGCGAGAACAATGTGCTGCTCAAATCCATTGGCAAAGATACCGAGTTGACAGTGAAGGAGCTGGAAGAGAAGCAGCATTTTACACAGCCGCCGGCACATTATACAGAGGCTTCTCTGGTGAAGGCGCTCGAAGAGCTTGGCATTGGACGGCCCAGTACGTATGCGCCTACGATCACGACCATTCTGGCCCGCCGCTATGTGACGAAGGAGAACAAGAATCTCTATGTAACAGAGCTGGGCGAGGTGGTCAACGCCATTATGAAAGAAGCGTTTCCGACCATTGTCGATGATGCGTTTACGGCCAATATGGAGCTTTTGCTTGACAAGGTAGAGGAAGGGAGCGTTGGCTGGAAGACAATTGTGCGCAATTTCTATCCAGATCTGGAGCAGGCGGTGCAGATTGCAGAAAAGGAGCTGGAGAAAATTAAGATTGAGGATGAAGCTACCGACGTGCTCTGCGAGGTCTGCGGCCGCAACATGGTAATCAAATACGGTCCTCACGGGCGTTTTTTGGCGTGCCCTGGTTTTCCGGACTGCAAAAACACCAAGCCCTACCTGGAAAAAATTGGCGTTGCCTGTCCGAAGTGCGGCAAAGAGGTGGTATTAAAGAAAACGAAAAAGGGACGGAAATACTATGGCTGCGAGGATAATCCAGACTGTGATTTTATGTCCTGGCAGAAGCCTTCCGATCAAAAATGCCCGCAATGCGGCGGTTACATGCTGGAAAAAGGTCATAAGCTGGTCTGTGCATCGGAACAATGCGGATATGTGACGGAGAAAAAGAAGGAGACGGAACGCTGAATAAGATACAATTTTTGGAAAAAAAGAGAAAATTTCGCGAAAATTTTGAAAAAATATTGAATGAGCTACTTGAATATGATAGAATCATAAAAGGATAAACGAGTGAAAAAAATTGGGAGGTACAAAATGAGCGTTCAGTTATTAGATAAGACCAGAAAAATTAATAAGCTGCTCCATAACAACAACTCATCGAAAGTGGTTTTTAACGATATCTGTGAAGTGCTGACGGGTATTTTGGATTCCAATGTGCTGGTGATCAGCAAGAAGGGCAAGGTGCTGGGAGCGAGCAGACATGAAGCGACGGAGGAGATCACCGAGCTGATTGCCGAGGAAGTGGGCGGCTTTATTGATACGGCTTTGAATGAACGCCTGCTTGGCATTTTGTCCACCAAGGAAAATGTAAACCTGGAGACACTCGGTTTTACTTCACCGGAGGTGATGAGCTACCGCGCAATCATCACGCCGATTGATATTGCAGGAGAACGGCTGGGAACTTTGTTTGTCTATCGGATGGAAGCACAGTATCATATTGACGACATTATTTTGAGCGAATACGGAACGACGGTGGTCGGCCTTGAGATGATGCGCTCGGTCAACGAGGAGAATGAAGAGGAGTCAAGAAAGATTCAGATTGTCAAGTCGGCGATCAGTACGCTGTCGTTTTCAGAGCTGGAGGCAATCATCCATATTTTTGATGAGATGGACGGCAAGGAGGGCATTCTGGTGGCGAGCAAGATTGCGGATAGAGTCGGCATAACGCGCTCTGTGATTGTCAATGCCTTGCGCAAATTTGAAAGCGCAGGTGTAATTGAGTCCCGTTCGTCTGGAATGAAAGGCACTTACATCAAGGTACTCAATGATGTGGTATTTGAAGAATTAGATAAGATTCGCAGGCAGGATGCAAAGCATGGATAAAATTGGAATGTGATGCCTGTCCGCAGGAAGGCTCTGGTGCTTGTGTTAAAGCTGATACATATTATGACAAAAAAGAGCAATATCGTGTAAAAAAGTTGAAAAGTACTTGCATTTTTTTATAGATGACCTATAATGTAACTGTGTGAGTTTTTTTATTTTCAGAAAAAAAGGGGTGAATTGTATGATCAGTTCTAATTTATATAGCTATGTCAATATTCTGGATAAGGCGGCGGACGCCAGCTGGCTGCGCCAGACAGCAATTAGCAACAACATTGCGAACCAGGATACGCCGGGGTACAAGCGACAGGATGTAGACTTTGAAGGCGTTCTCGAACGTGAATTAGGCAAGGGGAAATATACATCCCTCGACCAGAAGGTACGCGATTTACATATGAATCATCTGAATGCGCAGATTTATACGGATTCTGCTCAATATTCGTATCGGATTGATGACAATAATGTGGACCCGGAGCAGGAATACATCCAGCTTGCTTCTACACAGCTGAAGTATAATGGTCTGGTGGACAGCATGAATGAAGAATTTACGAGAATCAAGAGTGTAATCAAGTAATAGAAAGGAGCGGTAAGTATGTCATTGTTTCAGTCTTTTAATATCAATGCTTCTGGTATGACGGCTCAGCGCTTCCGTATGGATGTGATCTCAGAGAATGTGGCCAATGTCAATACCACCAGAGCAGATGACGGAGAACCATACCGCAGGAAGGTTGTGAGCTTTGCTGAGAAGCAGGTGACGCCTTTCAGCAAGGTGTTAAGCAATACCAGAGAATCATATTTAGGAAATGGTGTGAAGGTATTTTCCTTAAAGGAGGATACAGAGTCTGATTTTATTATGAAATATGACCCGGCGCATCCTGATGCGGATGAGAATGGGTATGTGTCTTATCCAAATGTGAATATCGTGACGGAGATGACAAATATGATTGATGCCAGCCGCTCCTATGAGGCCAACGCGACTGCGTTTGAGTCTACAAAGGCTATGGCAATGAAGGGCCTAGAGATTGGCAAGTAGTTTAGAAGATAACAGTTCAGCGTAGTTTGAACTGTTATTGATGTAATAGAGTGAAAGGGAGTGTTGCTGCATGGATTTGTCGTCCATAACCGGAGTATCCTCACAATATTTGCAGGATACCGTACAGAATGATTCAGGATATAAGAACGAAAAAACGGGATTCGATCATGTACTTCAGTCCGCCATGAATATGCTGGATGAGACGAATACATTGCAGAATTATGCTGAGGAAGCAGAGATTCAGTTTGCCTTAGGCTACGCTACGAATACCCATGATCTTCGGATTGCCCAGGAGAAAGCCAATATTGCGCTTCAATATACCGTGGCAGTTCGAGATAAAGTAATTGAAGCATACAAAGAGATTATGAATATTCAGATGTGATTATGGGTGGAGATGATCAATGGCAGACAGATTAAAACAGATTCCGGCAAGGGCGCTGGAATGGTGGAAAAAATATAATACGAAGCAGAAAGCCCTGTTGTGCAGCATTCTTGCAGTGGTTGTAGTCGGCCTGGTGATTTTGGGGGTAGTCCTTTCCACACCAAAGATGGTCGTGTTAAAAGAATGTGAGAATACAAAAGAAGCTTCCGATGTGCAGAAGCTGCTTGTAGATAATGATATTTTATATGACGTCACCAACGACGGATTGGTATTTTCGGTGCGTTCACAGGATGAAGCCAAGGCGGTGATCCTGCTGGGAGAGAATAATATTACTTCCTATGGATATGAATGGCAGAATTTAAATAACGTATTTGAAGGAGGCTTCAGTGCGACTGAGGCGGATAAGAGTAAGAAGTATCAGCTCTATATGCAGAATGATCTGGAGGAGAAGCTGGAGTCTTTAGCGGCCATTGACGATGCCCGTGTAACCTTGAATGTTCCTCAGGATAACGGTACGCTGATTGCAAGAAGCGAACCGAGCTATGCTTGGGTGGTTCTTGATTTGAACAGTGAGATAGATGATAACGTAGCGCAGGGATTGGGAAGAGCGATTGCCACGGCGCTTGGCAATGAGACGACCGATAATATTACGATTCTTGATTCCAGAGGCAATACGTTGTTTGCAGGTGGTGACGGAAGCACCAGTGTGGGCAGCGCCAACAATAATTTAGAGATTAAGAGCAAGGCAGAGGCACAGGTGGCCAATGAGGTGCGCAAGGCCATTATGGAGACAAGCGCCTACAGCAGCGTTTCGGTTGTGCCGAATCTGGATATCGAATATAAGGAATCCAGTGTGGTAGACGAAGAGATTTATCCGGCCAGAGGTCAGGAGGATAAGGGACTTCCGACGCAGGAGAATCATTTCGCACAGAATACGACTGGAGGAAACGGCGGTGTGCCGGGAACAGATGCCAATGATAATACGGGCTATATGATCGAGGACGGAGCGGTTGGCAGCTCTGAGACTACGGATGATCAGATTACATATCAAAACAGCAAACGGACGACCAATGAGAGTACCAGTGCGGGACGTCCCAATTACGAGACCTCTTCGATTGCGGTAGTCGCCTCCAAATACCGTATTTATAACGAGCGCAGGATGCGTGAGAACGGCGAATTAGATGGACAGAGCTTTGCGGAGTTTGAAGCGGCAAACGGGGAGAACACGAAGATGGAGGTTGACCCGGATCTGGTGACGATGGTGGCCAGAGCTACGGGAATTCCGGCAGAGAATATTTCGATTGTAGCATATGAGGTGCCCTTCTTTGAGTATGCCAAAGATGAAGGCCGGGATTTTATGGATTATCTGCCGATTGCCCTGGCGGCTCTGATTATGCTGATGCTGGGATTTGTGGTATTCCGCAGTACCCGCAGGGAATCGCAGGAGCCGGAACCGGAGATCGAACCGGAGCTTTCGGTTGAGGCTTTGTTAGAATCAACCAAGGAGGCGGAATCAGACGAATTGGAGGATATTGGTTTTACCGAGAAGTCAGAGATTCGGGTATTAATTGAGAAGTTTGTAGATGAGAATCCGGAAGCGGCCGCTTCGCTGCTACGGAATTGGCTGAATGAGGAGTGGGAGTAG
>CAMULB010000110.1 GCA_947089585.1 uncultured Lachnospiraceae bacterium
CGCACGTACTGAGATCTCCGCCGTCTCACCGTCGCGCGTCTCGCCAACCATGATCACGTCCGGATCCTGGCGCAGCAGCGCCCGCAGTCCGGCTTCAAAGGTCAGTCCCGCTGTGGGATTAACCTGCGTCTGATTGATATCCGCCACATTTTTTTCCACCGGATCCTCAATCGTGGAAATATTCAGCATCCGCCGGGAAAGATATTCCAGAATCATGTACAGCGTCGTGGACTTGCCGCTTCCCGTAGGCCCGGTAAAATAGATAATCCCGTTGGGCCGATTCAGGAGCGGCAGAAACCGCTGATAGCTCTCCACCCCCATGCCGAACTGATCCGAATCATCGAGCTCAGTGGACGAGGTCAAAAGACGCAGCACGGCTTTTTCGCCAAAAATCGTCGGCATTAAGGAGACGCGGATATTCACATAGCCGCTCTCGGCGCGCACGCGAAAATGGCCGTCCTGAGGAATACGTTTTTCCGCGATATCAAGATTCGCCATAATTTTAATCCGTGCAATCAACGGCTGATGTACATTTCGTTTCAGCGAAATATATTCTAAAATCACACCGTCAATCCGCATCCGCACCTTGGTCTGACGTTCAAACGGTTCAATATGAATATCGCTGGCGTCGCTCTTGATCGCCCGCTCTACGAGACTGTTGAGCAGATTAATAATCGGCGCCTCTTCCTCCACATTTTCCAGCGCAGTCAAATCCAGGTCGTCAAAGCTGTCCTCTCCCATCCCGGCATTGGCCTCGGTCGCCGCCTGCCTGGCCCCCACTTCTGCAAAATAATAAGAAATTGCCTGCCGAAGCGGCTCTTCCTGGGACAATCGGATCTGCAAAAAGCATCCGGTCTGCTGGCGAACCTCCTCCAGGGCAAAATAATTCAGCGGATCATTCGTCACCAGCACCATATTGCGGTTTTTCACGCTGATCGGGAGAAAGAGGTTTCGCTCTGCCAGCTCCTTATCGACCATTGCCACCGCTTCCAAATCCACCTGCTGCAAGGATACATCCACAATTTCCAGACCCAGTCTGCTGGCCAGCGCTTCCAATACCTGCTGCTCGGTAACAAAATTAAGCTCAATCAAAATCTGGCCCACGCGCTTATCGCGGTGTTCCTTCTGATACGCCAACGCCTCCTCCATCTGGCGCGCGTTGACATATCCCCGTTCCTCTAAAATTTCTCCGATTCTAAGATTTGTTTTCACTTGACTTTCCTCCCCTTGAACGCCTTCTGGCCGCCCTGGGCCTTTACCGCTGCTCTCTTTCTGTCACCGCGTCCCAATCGCACATATAGATCGCCATCGTTAAGCTTACATCCGGCTGCTCAATGACGTCCAACGCTTCATTCAAATACGCCCGCTGACCGCGATGCATGGCGCGGATCTGAATCGAGGGGTAATTTTTTTCGATCTGGTCAAGAAACTGCAGCACCTGTGCCTCACTTCCCCGCAGCAAAAAGGTCGCTTCTCCGGCCAGCAGATAGGACGTCTGCCCATCAGCGCCTTCTGCCCCATCCTCTGCTCCATGTTCTGTTCCGTCTTCTGCTCCGTCTTCTACTCCATGTTCTGTTCCGTCTTCCACTTCATTTTCTGCTCCGTCCGCTCCCTCGTCTTTCGCTCCGTCTTCTGCTCCGCTTTCGAGATATGGCTGCGGAATCATCGGCGCCGCCTCTGTAATCGACAGGGAGACCGGAAACAACCCGCACTGTACGGCAAGTCCGGTCAGGACCTCATCGACCTGCCGATTTTCCATCCGCGCATAATACGGCTCTGAGACCCGTTCCAGCTCCTGCAAATGCTTGGGTATGGCCTGTTCCAGCAAGGAAATTTCATCAATTGCCCGTTCAATTTTTTTCTTCTCCTCATCAAGTCTGCGGTTTTCCTCTAAATGCGCGCGATACTGCCCGATGCCCGGAAGAATCAAAAAGCGCGCCATCAAAAATACAATCAACACACAGAGCGCCAGCTTAATCAGCTTGAGATCCCGTTTTGTCAATTCCAGCTTCATTGCGTCCCTCCCAACATTTCCGTTTGCGCCGCGTGGTTCCCCTTCATCACACAGCTCAAGGACAAGGTATACCACTCCTCTTCCAGCGCATATCCGGTATAATTGACTGCCTCAAACAGCCCCGTTTCCTGTAACTGCAAAATATACGATGGAACATCAATGATCTCCCTGTTGCTGGCGTCAAAAATCAGAACGCCGCTTGCCGCGTCAAAATCCGTCACCAAAAGCCGCATTTGACCGCCGCCCACCGCTTGAATCTGCTGCAGCACACGGCTGGAAAATTCCGGATACGTCATCAGATTCTGCTCCATCTGCTCCACAGAGGTAAGTGCGCCACGCAGGCGCAAAAGCTCTGCATCCAGCGCCTGCACATACGCATATTTCTCCTGAATGTCTGAGCTTTCCAGCCACCGCTCCTTCTCGTGCATGCTTCGGCTGACAAGCAAATTCATCACGCCCACGACCCCGGCGGCCAACAGACACAGCGCCAGCATCAGAGCCGGCCACAAAAGATGCTTGACAATCCCCTGTGATTTTCCTTCCTTTTTATTCCACGCTTCATTGGCAGAAAGCAAATCAATCCGTTTTTCCTTTTTATTTCTGCGCATCAGAGCGCCGATGCAGTCTAACCAGTCCACATCTGCCTCTCGCCCCGGCATGGCGGACTGCAGGTCGGGCTCCATCGGAAATACATGCAGCTTCAGCGCTTCAATTCCTTCATTGCTGACCTCAAAATCGGATTCCGGGCAGCCTGCATAATAGACATTAGTGATCGGCTGTTCTCGTTTCGTACCGGAATAAAACTGTAAAATTCCTGAAATGCTGCGCACAATTTCCGTGCCAAAATCCAACGTTCCCGCTTCACTGAACAGCCGGCTGCGTGAGGAATACAGATAACGTCCGTTCTGACAGAGCAGACTAGTCATGCTGCCTTCCTCGAAAAAAAGAAAAATCGCGGTCTGCTTCCAATAGCTGTCCATCTGCCTCAATACCCTAAGATACCCTTCCATCGGCACCGTAACCGATTTGACGGAAATCTCAAGCTTCTGGCACATTTCCACAAAGCGCTCCAGCGTCTCCTGTTCCACCCCGCCTGCGCAGAGATCCGCCTGCGCCTTTTTCTCCTCATAGATCACGGTGTAATCGGCAATCTCATTGCGGAACCGTTCGGCAACCTCCCGTTTTGCAAGCCTGGAAAACTGCTTGCCGCTGCCGGACGGAACGGTCAATACACGCGCCGAGCACATTCCGGCCGGCAGAACCAGCCGCACCTGGTCGATGTTCCATTCCCGTTTCAGCCAAAGCAACGCCTGATGCCACCGCTCAAACGCATCGTCCTGCCCCTGCAGCGGTATCTTTTTTACACGGCTGATCATTGGCTTTTTGCCTTCCTTTCCCACGGCAGCCAAAACACAGTCCTCTTTCAATACAATGACGGTCTGACTCATTTTCCTCCTCCTTCTGATCCGACAGCTACGACCTTTCAATTGCCTCATAAGACTGATAAATCGGCAGCATCACCGCCACAATGATATAGCCGACGATCAATGCCATCAGACAAATCAGAATCGGCTCTAACATTGTCATCAGCCGCTTGGTGGCTTCCTCCGCCTCTGTCTCCATCGTCACGGCAATGGAATCCAGCATATCATCCAGCCGCCCGCTTTCTTCTCCGACAAAAATCGTTCCCGATAGCTTGTTCAAAAATCCGTCCACCTCCCGCAGCGCCTGGGAAAGCGGTACACCGCTGCGCACCATCGAAGCTACCTGCTCCAGCTGATTGGCCACATAGACATTGCCGATCGTCTCTTTGGCTGTCAGTAACGCTCCCACAATCGGCATACCACTGGAATATAAGCTGCTCAAGGTACGTGAAAAACGGGCCGTATAAATCACCTTGTTTAGCTTTCCCGCGATCGGCAGATGCACCTTCCACGTATCCACCTGCAAACGCACAGCGGGAATTTTCAGAATGGTCCGCACCAATACAACGAGCACCAGCACCAGCACCAGCACCGGCAGAAGATACCATTTCTGCACCAGAAAATCAGAAAAAGCCATCAGGCTCTCCGTAACCGCCGGCAGCGATTCCATTTCTGAAAACAGCTCCTCAAACTGAGGCAAAATAAAGGTGACAATCAGCACCACCACCGCCGCGCACATCACCAGCAGAATGATCGGATAGGTCAGCGCCGCCCGCACCTGATGATGAAGCCGATTTTCTTTTTCATAATGAAGAGAGAGACGCTCCATCACCCGGTCGATGTTGCCGTTTCCCTCCCCGGAGCGAACCATCCCCAGCATCAGTTGCGGAAAGCATTCCTGCTGCTCCATCGCCTCTGAGAGGCTGACGCCTTTTTTCAGCTCCGTCAGAATCTCCTGGTAAACAGCTCTTGCACTGCCGGAAATCCCCTCCTCGCCGGTGATGATCTCCAAAGCGCGGACAATCGTTACGCCTGCCATCAGCAGCGCCGAAAGCTCCTTGCAAAACTCCTGCAGCTGCTTGGAGGAAAGCTTACGACGCTTTTTTTCACCCGTCGTATCCTTTGCTTCAATCAGAAACAGCCCCTGCTCCCGCAGCTGCTGAAAAAGTGCGCTTTCCCCCGATGCTTCCATCGTGCCCCGCAGCGTTTTTCCATCCATATTTTTTGCTGTATAGCGATATTGTGCCATCCGGCCTTCTCCTCCTTTTTCCTGCCCGACCTGTCTTAGCTTATAAAAATGACAGATACCACGCCATCAGCGCATCTCCCCAAAAAAGCGCCAGACAAAGTCCGGCCGCCAGAAACGGGCCAAAGGCAAATTGATCCTTACGGCTTAACTTTTTTCGCAGCATCATTCCAATGCAGTAGACGGCACCCAGCACAACGCCCGCGAACATCGCAAACAGAATCGAGCGAACGCCCAACAGCCAGCCGCTTGCCGCCATCAGCTTGATATCTCCGCCGCCGAACGCTCCTTCCACCAAAAGCGATAACAGCAGCATCGGCAGCGACACCGCCGCCGCCCCGATCAGCCGCTCTAAGATCATATGCTCTGGAAACAGCCACAGCGCCAAAATTCCCAGTAAAAAAATTCCTATATGAAAACGATCATAAATGATCCGAGTGTCCCAATCCATCCACGCCACAACCAGCAGAATTCCCAGATAGGCAAACGCCAGCCATCCCCTTAAGGACAAAAGCCCCAGGCTTCCGCAGCCATAAATCAGGCCGCAGCCCACAAACGCCGCGCCGCCCAACAGCTCGTTGACAAAATAGCGCAAGGATATCTTTTGCCCGCAGCCCAGGCATTTTCCCCTTAAAACGAGAAAGCTGACGCAGGGAATCAATTCCTTCGGCTTCAAAATCCTTCCGCAGCGCGGACAATGGCTGCGGCCCGCAATGACCGTCTCCTCTTTCGGCAGCCTTACTATGACCACATTTAAAAAACTAAAGACGCTGGCTCCCATCACAAAACGGAACAGCCAGAGTACAAACTCCATTACCGCTGCCATGCAATATCTCCTTTTTGTCGTATGTCAAGCTCCTTCCTATGAGCATTGACGCCAAAATTTTCTGAAATCATCTGATGTCAAACGCCGGAGCAGGACTTTATTGTTTCATGGGTATTATAATTGTTCATCCTGTTTGTGGTGTTTGAATATGGAAAGCGAAAGAATCTCCTGCTTCCGGCGTGTATGACCTGTCTGACAGCGCCAGGCCAGATGAAAATGATCCAACCCAGGCTGCTGTCCTCCGAATAAAATAAAGGAAGAGAAAGTTATATCTAACATTGAGAGGTTGTTACTGTTATTTATGGTACGTCAGCTTATGGTGCCGGATCTACCTTATATTGATCTTCATTTGCTTCTGTATATTTACAGATTTTTCCATGAGCCGTATAGGAAAGCGTTGCGATTTTACTCTCTTCTCCTACCGCTGTACTCAATGTCACATCTGATACTTCACCTGATACTTCTGCCAACGTTTTTATATCTTCATACTTAACATCATCACTAGTAGTATTCCCTACTGATACTTGCGTTCCTACCGCCTTCTTCGTATACGCCTCATCCACCAACGTCTGCGCCGCCATCACCGCCTGTCTTGTCTCGGCAATGATCTGCTTCTCTCTGGCCTTATTGATATATCCTGTCAGGGCCGGAATCAGCAGCGCAGCAAGAATCGCTAAGATCACCAGTACAACAATTAATTCCACCAGGGTAAAACCCTTTTTCTTGTTCTGTTTCATTCTTTTTAACATAGTTTTTTCTCCTTTTTTCTGATTTCCATGCGCTTTCGCTGTCATGGATTTGCCAATAGTTTCTAAAATGCAGCTGCAAATTTATCTATAAATGCCGCCAAAGGGCTGCATCTATATTCCTTATGACACATTCTGACCAGAGCCAGCCCCGGCTGCTTCACCCGGTTTTACGGCGCTAAGCTCTTCGTCTCGGCCGTAACCGCATCCTTGCGCGTCACCAGATACTGCAAATCGACCACCGCGCGCTCCCCGGCCGCCAGACGCGTCCTCGCTTCATCCTCATACAGATTGACCTCGATCTCCAGGTACGAAATCGGCTGGTCAGCGGCCTGGCCCGGCGGATAGGAAAAAATCACCTCCAGATAATTCCCCATGTAATAGCCGTCGGGAAACACATTGCTGACGGCCCGTGCTACAGGCTGCGTATCCTTTTGAAAAAAATAATGCTCCGGCGTCTCCCGGCTGTAATAGCGCGTCAGCAGTCGGCCGCTTCCAAGATCTGCGCCGGCTACGCTGCCGAGCGACAGCTCTCCCCGGCAGAGATCGGTATCGGGACAGCCGTCCGTGGACAGTACGACAATATAGTCGTACTCATTGACAAACTCCAGCGCCCGGCCGCTGTCAGCCCCCGGCTGGTCAGCCAAATGAACGCCGTCCGTATAAAGCTTGACATAACCGGTTGCCTCCCGCACCAGACTCTGCAGCTGCTGAATCGTATTGTCTACGATTCCCTGGGCAAACTGAAGCTTCTGGATGCGGACAAACATTTTCGCTGCCGGACTTAAAATTTGCAGTACCATCGTCATCAGAATCGAAAACAACAGCATCGCAACAATCGTTTCCACCAGCGTTGTCCCGGCCCGATTTCTATTTCTTTTCTTCAAGGGCCTCCACCTCCGCTCACCTTGCCGAACAGATAAAAGGGGCAGACTAAAATCACGCCGTCCTTTGTATACTCGACCTGCTTCCTTCCCAGCTCCGCCCGCACGCGGAACAGAACCGTTCCTCCCGTGCCCGCTCCGTCCTCCGGGGAAAAAGCATAAAACTCAAACAGCTCCGTCTGATGGCTGGACGTATAGGGGGTGATGCGCAGATTGCGGCATATTTCCTGATTGGTCTGGCGCAGCTCCTTGCTCTTCTGCCATGCATTGCCGCAAAAGACCATCGCCGCCTGCATCACGGACGCCAACATCAGAAACAAAAAGATACTGACCAGAATTTCCACTAAGGTTTCTCCTGATTTTTTCTGCCCATTACGCATTCCTGCTCCCCCCTTTCCCGGAAATGGTCTGCGCCGGCGGATACGCATTTTCAAAAAAACACTCCTGAATGCTGGTCGGATCATACTCATACGTAATTTCCTCGCCCGTCCAGTCCGTATACTCCGGCCCGTCCACACTGGTTTGATGCCATTTCTGATCTGCTTCGTTCCAGGCAATGACCCGGCCCTTGTGGCGAAATGTGACCGCATAGACAGCCTTTTGATGGTACTCCGTCCGGTAGCAAAATGAGTCGTTGTTCCGCCTGGCCGTTACTTCGACCGTGAAGCTATAGCGCAGCAGTCCGTCCGCTAAGACCGCCGTCGGATTGGCGTTGCCGGGCAGCGTTCCGCTCATCGTCTCTTCCGCATCTGTTTTGATTTCCTTATAGAGCGCTACCTGAACGCTGCCGTAATCCTGCGGCAGCCCCGCCGGATTGGCGGCCGTGTAGTGGAATACCGTTTCATCCGGGTGCTCCGGGTCGTATTCCCCATACATCCCTTCCAGAAATTGATAGACATAACGGTAAAAGCTGTCCGCCGGCGCCGATGAAGTGCTGTCGTACCGCTTCAGCTCTTCATCCAGCACCCTGGCAAAGCTCTGCGCCAGCTGGTAGCTGCGCTCCTGCTCCAGGCGGCGGTTGGCTCTCGACAAAAGCATGCCGGCCGTGTAGACCATTGCCAGCGCAAAGGCCAGAAAAAATGCTGCCACACAGACCACGATCACCATCGAGGAGCCTTGTTTTGTCTGTTTTACGGGGACTTGCACCTCCTTTTTTTCCTCTTTCATTCACGGTTCTCCTTTTCATTGGCTGCTGCGCTGTCCCAAAGACAGCTCGCAGGGATCCGAACGCACATAGCCCTCGCTGCCGCTTCCCTCCAAATTCTCCTTGCGCTCACTGCAGGCGGCGGCAAACTCGGTCATCGTAAGCCCCGGATCGGTCACGGTCGTCCCGTTGGCCGTTGTCAGCTGCTGCACATCCGGCAAAAGCAGCGTATAGGAAAATCCGCGTTCCTGATCCCAAGCCACTTCCAAGCGGGCGTTGAGCGTTATTTGGTACGTATACGGAATCTCCGCCGCCGTGTAGACGCTCTTTAATTCCAACTGATACTGCACCAGTTCAAACACCTGTACAGCTTCCTCTCCTGCAGGAGCTCCTTCTACTGGCTGCCAGACTTCTGTTCCGTTTTCATCCGTTGTGCGTAAATACACACGAACACTGCCGTTTTCAGGATCCTCCAGAATGCGCAGCGACTGCGGCTGGGCCTCTCCTTTCGGCGTCAGCAGTAATTCATAGCTGTCCGCCCCCTCTACGCCGGCAAATTGAAGCGTGATGTGATTGGCCGTCCATTCCTCTGGCTGCAATAAATCTGGGTTGGCGCCTGAGAGCACCGAAACCGTCCGTTCCTGATTGCCAACCGTCATCTGCGGCGACAACAGCTTTACATAGGGCAGCCGCCACAATTCGGAATTGTCTGTCCAGGCGGAGCTGATCTGTCCGCTGCCGGAGGAAATCCTCGTATAACACAAAATCCATTTTCCTGCATACTGCGTCGATAAGCCTGCCATCGTATGACTGTAGCTGCCGTCTGCATTGACCTCCATCTGTACCGGCCGAACCATGCCATCCGCATCCAAAGACGGATAAGCCGTCAGAAGCTGCTCTGGCTCCTGCCCTGCCTCTATTGCCTCGCGCGCCGCCTCGGCCGCCTCTTCGGTATCAAACAGATAGGCCTTCAGCAGATAGCCGCTGTCTCCTGGCGGTATGCTGTCCGGCTCCGGCTTCACATGAATGGTCAGACTGCCCGTCTCTGTGTCAAGACCGCCGGTAAACGCTTCGCTCGTAACCGGCTGCGTCCGGTCATAGACCCACTCCTTACTCCAGCTTACCTTTGGTTTTTCGATCCGCTTCGGAATCTGAATCTCGCTGGTCACGCCGGCAATACTGTCCACGTAATTCGGACGGTCTGGATCGGCTCTGGCAACCAAATAGATCCGCATCCGTTCTCCGGCATAGCTTTCCAGGTTCAGGCGCTTCTGATAGCTGCCATCCTCCTGCTTTTCTTCGACAAGTACCTCA
>CAMULB010000111.1 GCA_947089585.1 uncultured Lachnospiraceae bacterium
TGAACAGGCAACGCATCCGGTACAGTACTGAATCTCCCAGTCATGAAGATGAATAAAGGAAACCTTCGCTCCCGCTTCCTGCGCTGCAATCAGCGCTTCCTTACACATTGCATCGTTGCTGCCGTTTCTGGTTCCTAAAGATACACCAACTATTTTCATTGTCATCCTCCTGTGAATTTTCCATCCGATATGTAGGATTTATTGTGTTGGCTTTATTATAAATGCATAATTTACAAAAGTCAAATACGCATTTTGCATAGCAATATGTACAAAACCCTTCCATTCATCAGAAAAAAACTTTCAGCAGCATGTATTTATGCAAAAAGCGGATTACTCGTCGCGCAGCGCAGCGGACAACTCAAGCATTCTCTAAATTCCGCTCAAATTCCGCTGCCAGGGATGCTTTCAGGGGCACGCCAAGCTGACGTAAGGTCTGCTCTAAGGCTCTCATCGTCGCCGTCATATCCTCTTCATTGCAGTTGCTTCCCATATGGCCAATGCGGATCACCTGACCCTCCAGCGCGTCAAAAGCCCCGGCCAGCAGGATCCGATGCTCCGCTCTCATCTTCTGCAAAATTGCCGCAGCGGTCGTCTCCTTCGGCACATCGAACACGGTCACGGTGTTGGAAAATCCGCTCTGTATATGCAGGAAAAGTCCGGCTGACAAAATCGCCTGACGGCAAGCGGCTGCAATGCGCTGATGGCGGTGCAGCCAATCCGCATCTCCCTCAACTTCATCCAGCGCGGCCCGCAGTCCGTAAATATCGCTGATCGGCATCGTATAGGGAAACCACTTTTTCTCATAATATCCGAAAAATGCGCGAATATTGGCATAAAAGGAAGCAATCGGCGTCTTTCTCTGATTCATCGCCTCCTTGGCTTCGCGGCTGACCGTGACAAAGGTCAAGCCCGGCGGAGCGGAAAGCGCTTTCTGTGAACCGCCGCAAAGGACATCAATTGCAAATTCATCCGCCCGCACCGCTTCGCCGAACATTGCGGACACGGAATCAACCACGGTAAGAATGTTGTATTTTTTTAACAAGGGGCACAAACTCTCAATCGGATTCAGCATTCCGCTGGGGGTATCGCAGTGCACCAGCGTCGCATATTTAAACGCATGATGCTCCTTGAGATACTCCTCCAGCCTCCCGGCGTCAATCGGATTTTTGTCATCCACAGTATACAAGGTCGGTACTCCGCCGTACATGGATACAAAATCTGCAAAGCCCTTTCCAAAAATCCCATTATCCAATACCAGCACCGCATCTCCCGGCTCGGTAAGCGACGCGCAGGCAGCCTCCAGCCCCAAAATCCCCTCCCCGTCCAGGATCAGCGTCTCATTTTGGCTGTGCAGCATACGGCTGATTTTCTCACATGTTTCCTTGTAAAAATCATAAAAGGCTTCATCCAGATCGGGGTTTGTGCACTCCAGACTCCGCGCCAGGCGTACAGATTGGGCGACCTGCGTCGGCCCCGGCGTCATCACCTTATACCCGCCCGGATTTGCCGTCATCGTTGTATTCACGTTTTATCCTCCTTCTTGTCAATCAAACAAAATTTTACCGGCTGCTTTTTTCAGCGGAACAATCACCGCCAGAACGATCAGCATTGCGGCTGCCACCTGTACCACGTTGCCCGGAATGGAGGCAATCGGCACCACCCAGTTGCCGTAAATCAATCCCTCCGCCACGTAATATCCGCCCAGCTTGATTGCCAGAGCCAGAAGCATGGCCGCGGCATAGAAACCATAGCGGTTCTTTTTCTCACCAATCAGTCCCACGCAATAGCCCATCAGCCCCGCGATCACCAGAGTAAACGGCGCCCACACCGTCCAGCCGGACAAAAGATCAAACAGCGCCATGCCCACGCCGCCGGCCCATGCGCCCGTCTTTCTTCCGCAGATCAGGGCAAATAAAAACAACGGTACATTCCCCAAATGAATCAGTCCGCCGTTGGCCGCAATCGGCAGCCGAATGTTGACAAAAGCAGTAAACACATAGGTCAGGGCAATCGCCAGAGCCGTCACCGTGACAAATTTTACATGCGATGCCTCAAACACCTGCTGCACGCTCCTCTTTACTGTAGATTCCTTATTCATCTTCTCCTCCTACACAGCTTTCTCCTCCGGGAAAAAGCAAACGCCGTCTTTACGCTCCTTTTCTTTCTCCCGTTCGTTTCATGCTGATACTATAAAACAAAACTGGATATATGAATATATCCAGTTTTGTTATTTTTCACCATACCAGTATGAAATTTTTCGGATCTGACCGCAAGCAGGCATGCGGATTGATCAAAAACGCATCCGACCGAACCATGCCGCAAATTGCGTCCTCTTGTATGCTGTGTGCGCAGCAGTCAGTGACCGCTTACCCGCGTCCATAAAGCAATCGGCAGGAGTGCACTGCGTTGGCAAAGCAAGTCATGCGAGCCCCGCTTACCCGCGTGCATAAGAAATCGGCTGATGCGGATGCAGATAATGATAAACGCCCGCTTCATCCGGCGCCGCTTCCAGACAGCACCGTACATTCTGCGTGGGATCGGGATGATTTTTCCACAAATGATAGAGACCGGGCAGAAACACGGGCCATTGCGAGGCTTCGTAATCCTCATGCTCCGTCGCAAAATTGGGAACGATTTTTAAATCAGGATCTTCCTGCAGCATCTCCAGAATAAAATCCGGCGGCGCCGTGATCTTGGTATTCTGTACCGTCGCCGTAATATGATTAAGTCCGCCTGCGGTATCCTCCCACATATGTATCGTCGCGTCCACCCATTCGCCCTTGCCGTTGAATACACCTTCACAGATCACATGTGCAAGGCAGGTGGTAAAGGGAAAATGATCCTCCAGGGACAGACGGGTAATCTGTACGCCATTGCCGCCGAACACCGGCAGATGCGGCTCCACGACCTCGGAAATGATATGGGCCGACTGCATCATTCCGTATTTCCAGGGTTCGCGCACCCAGCTGAAGCGCTTGTGCGAGCCGGGCGCCCACAGATAATAACATTTTTCCATATTGGCCCAGAACCAGTCCATCATCTCGGCTGTCACGCCCGGTATAAAATGCTGCTTCTGTGAAGGCAGCACAAAGCCGAGATCGACAAATTTCTGGCTTAAGGTCAATTGAGGCAGAGGCGGGTCCGGCTTTGCCGGCTTCTCATAGGGAAGAAATTCTACATTCGTATTGTCCTGAAACGGCAAATAAGTCTGACCGCCGTTTGGAATGTAATTCATCGCTTGTTCCATGATATGCTCCTTTACTGTGCATGATATATTTTGCATAATCTTATCGTAGCACAAATCATCCGCTGAAACAAGCCGGTATTTGCAAAAATTTTACGGTAATTCGGACAGCGACCGAAAGGTATAGCCCATCTCCTCCCATTTGGTTAAAAGCGAATCGAGAATCTCTCCATTCGTCTTTGAGGTAGAATGCAACAGCACGATCGCCCCTGGATGAACCCGGCGGGTCAGCTTATCCATTGCGTCCTCATGGGACGGCTGCTGATCCACATTCCAGTCTACGTAGGCCAGGCTCCAAAAGCAGGTTTTATAACCTAATTCCTGGGCAAGCTTTAAATTATTTTCACTGAATTTCCCCTGCGGCGGACGATAATATTTTTCCATCTCCTGACTAAAGGTCTGCTGATACAATTGCTCTAGCTCTCCCAGCTCCTGCTGAAACTGCTCCTTCGTCATCTGCGACATATCCGGATGGTGAAAGCTGTGATTGCCTACAATATGTCCCTCGTCGATCATTCGCTTCACCAAATCCGGGCTGCTCTGTAAATAGTGGCCGACAATGAAAAAGGCGGCCGGCGCATTGTGTTTTTTCAGAGCATCCAAGATGGCCGGCGTATTGCCGTTCTCATAGCCGGCATCAAAGGTCAGATACAGCACTTTCTCCTCTGTTTCTTCCATATAATATGCGTTGTATTTGGCCAGCTCCTGTGCGGACACATCTGCGACCGGCGGCTTTCCGTCCTCCTGAAAGCTTAAGCCCCAGCTGCCGGCGGCCTGACGGACGATGGAGGAGGTCTCGGCCGCTTCCTTTTCTTTGCTTTTTTCGCCGACAGCCTCTACTGCCATACCAATGCCTCTCCCGGCGAAAAATGCTGCAAGAAACAGCAGTACCAGCTTTACACCCAATGATACTTTTATTTTTTTCTGCACAAATTTACTCCTGTACGGATCATTATTACAGTATATAGTCCAAAAACAGATTGTATGCAAAAAAATGGAGCGTAAGTCAGCTTCTATTAAGCCTTTATTTTAGGTTCTCCTGACGTCACTCCCCTCTTCCTTTCGATTTTGTAAGCCAATTCTTAATAAATCTTAAGAGATCCTTGCAGAAAAATTTCAGATTCTGTTGCTATGATAGAAGCATAAAATGACAATTCTCTTGTAGAATTTACCAAAATTTTTTTCAAAAAAATGAAACATTTCTTGCCCTGCAATCGTTATAGCATATGGAGCAAGTTACAAGCGAAAGGAGCCTGGCTATGAAATACATTACCTTTACCGTTCCCTGCTATAATTCGGCAGATTATATGGAACGCTGCATTGATACATTATTGGTCGGCAAAGATATGGTGGAAATCATCATCGTCAATGACGGCTCTACCGATCGCACCGGTGAGATTGCCGATTGCTACGCGCGCAAATATCCCGATATCGTCAAGGTAATTCACCAGGAGAACGGAGGGCACGGCGCAGGCGTCAACGCCGGGCTTGACGCAGCCACCGGACGTTATTTCAAAGTGGTCGATTCCGATGACTGGCTGGATGAATTTGCCCTGACAGCATTACTCGCGCAGATACAATGCTGGGAGGAGTTAAAGACAGAACCGGATTTGATCATCGCCAATTATCTGTACGATCATTTCTATGAAAATACGGTCAAGCGCATGTCCTACCGCAACGTATTTCGACAGGGAAGGATCTGCAGCTGGAACGAGATCCGTTCCTTCCGTCCCTCGCAGTACCTGGTCATGCACGCCCTGTGGTACCGCACCGATATTTTGCGGCAGTCAGGCATCCGCTTGCCTAGACATACTTTCTATGTCGATAACCTGTTTGCCAATCAGCCGCTCCCTTATGTGCGAACCTTGTGTTATTTAAATCTTGATTTATACCACTATTTTCTCGGACGAGACGACCAGTCCGTCAACGAAAAGGTACTGATGAGCCGCATTGACCAGCAAATCCGCGTGACCAAGCTGGTGGCGATCTGCACCGATTTGCAGCAGCTGTCGGTACGCGAACCGAAGCTGGCGCGCTACTTGATGCGGAATATTTCAATTATGATGACCATTTCCTGTATCCATCTGTTGTTGATCGGCAATCAGGAAGCACAGCAGAAGCGTGAAAGCCTCTGGCTGTATATGAAAACACACAACAAAAAATTATATCACCATTTAAAATACAGAACTTTAAGCGGCTTGACCTATCTTCCCGGAAAAGTCGGCGATGCCCTGACCTTGTGCGGCTACCGCACAGCCAAGCGCATCTATCAGTTTAACTAATCAATTTGTTTTTTAAGGAGTACGTTATGGAAAAAATATATCTGGCTTTAGTTGACACCCCCGGACTTTTTGCCTCAATCATCCGAAAGACGATCAAGATTCCCTACATTCATGTGGCCATCGGCCTGGACCGGAATCTGGATCAGGCCTACAGCGTTGGACGCAGAAATCCTTTTATTCCGCTGATTGCCGGCTTTGAGCGCGAGCATTTGTCTGCGATCCATCGAGCCTTTCCCACCGCCAGATACAAAATTTTAAGTTTAGAATGCACTTTTGAACAGAAAGCGGCTATTTCGGCCCGGCTGAAGGAATGTTACCGCAGCCGGTTCCGCTACCACTATTGTGTCCTCGGACTGCCCTTTTTATTGATGCAGGTGCCTTTTTACCAAAAACGCCATTTTACCTGCTCCTCCTTTGTCGCCAAACTCTTAGAGGAACACGGACTGCCGCTGTTTGACAAGCATTTTTCACTCGTCACGCCGCGGGACTTTTACGAGCTGCCGCAAACAAAAATTATCTATGAAGGTTCTCTTGCAACTTTTCTGCATTTGAGTTATCATAGTACCTATAAACCAACGGAATGGGAGACCTTATATGAATCGTAAAAATATTTTGAGCATTTTACTGTTTCTGGCCTTGATGCTGCTCACTTTTTATACTATTTTTCACGGAAATGACATGAATTATGTATGGCAGACAATTCGTAAATTGCAGCCGGTCTATCTGGTTCTCGCCATTCTGACCGGAATTTTCTTCGTATCCGCGGAGGGATTGGTATTTTGGTATCTGTTCCGGGCTTTGAAATGCCGCGCCTCCCTTTTATCCTGTATCAAATACGCATTCATCGGTTTCTTTTTCTCAGGTATTACTCCTTCCGCCACCGGTGGACAGCCGATGCAGCTCTATCATATGAAAAAAGCGGGGCTGCGGATCGCGGACAGCACCGTGATACTGATGACGGTCGCTCTGATCTATAAACTGGTGCTGGTTTTAATCGGCATTGGCGTACTGATTTTTTGGTACCCCTCCTTGCGCTTTTACCTGGAAAATTATATATACCTTTATTTTCTTGGTTTGTTTCTCAATACAGCACTGGTAGCGGCGCTGCTCTTTATCATGGTCAGCCCCAGATGCTTCCACAATCTTGTCTTGGCCGGAGAAAAGCTTTTGATCAAGCTGCACATTTTAAAGTCCTCAGAGACGCGCACCAAAAAGCTGTTTGATATGGCAGACAGCTATCATGAGGCCGTTGTCTTCTTTTTACAGCACAAAAAGCATATTGCGGTGGTAACTGCCTTTACTTTTGTCCAGCGTTTTTCCGTGTTTTTTTTAACCTGGCTGATCTACAAGGGGATGGGCTTATCCGGCCACTCTATGCTGACGGTCATCATCATCCAGGCCACTGTATACATCGGCGTGGATATGCTTCCGCTGCCCGGCGCACAGGGAATCACCGAGCTGATGTACAAAACGGTTTTTTCCGTCATTTTTCCGGGAGCCTACCTGACGGCATCCATGTGCATCACCAGAAGCATCAACTTCTATCTGCTGCTGATCCTCAGCGCACTGATTACGGCAGTCGCCACGCTGTTGATCCGACGGGTTCCGCTAAAGAAATCTGCGCAGGACAGCAGAAGAAGAATTTCAGACAATGCATTTTAAAATATTTCAGCTGCAGGAGCACTCCCGCAGCTGTTTTCATTTAATAGAGCTCTGCAATTCTGGTTACTGCCACATAGATCTCCGAAATCTTATACCAGGTTGTGTAGTCAATCACGCCTGTCACCGGCAGTCCGAACGTGGATTGGAAGCGTTCTACCGCCCGTTTGGTAGCTGCGCCATAAATTCCATCCGGCGTAATGGACGGAATCGACGCGTATACCTGGGCAATTCGGGCCAGCTGCTCCTGAATCTGCCGCACTTTATCGCCGCTGGAACCGATCTGCAGGTTTTCCCGCGGCCAGGAAGCAGGAATGCCGGAAATTTCCTCTGCCTCATTGATGTACATACTGTTTCCGTAGTAGTATCGGAGGATTTCGATGGTAGAGTATCCCTGATCGCCGAGGTATTTTGAGCCCCATTGGGTCATCCTGATTGTTTTTACGTATCTTATATCTTTTTTCCCAGATAAAATATTACACACGTTTTATTTCCTGGTGAAACATTTCAAGCACAAAAACAGCGCGAGGCAAGAAAGCAAACGGCGGCGCAAGATGAGCAGAGGATGTGTGAAAGTTTTTCCTTTTAAGTGTTACAAAAATGCTTAACCATCTCATCCGTTGATGAACAAGTTTTCTGCTTGGGCTTGTCTATCGCCTCTTGCTGCCATTTTTCCCTCTTCATTATGTATCTCTTACCATAATATCCGTCTGGCTATTCTTACAGGCTTGTCCTCTGCACCGCCATTTAGGCGGTTGACTCTTTTATGGTGTAGCCAAACCCTTCCAGAAACTTCTTTTTGAGTTTCCGGGCCTGATCGGCCCGCTCCTCTTCTCCCATCTCCTCGTATGGGATCTCGATTCGCTTTTCACCTTCCATTTTTACAAATACGATATTTACTTTCATTTCACCGCCTCCTGTTTCATCATATGAATGGCTGGTTGTACATCTTTCCTATTTTACTTCTCTTTTCCTGTTTGTTTATTGAGAAATAACAAACATTTCAAAATATCTGTAATTAATTACTTGACTATTGTAAAATAATGCAATATACGAACTAAAATTTATTGAAAGGGGAAACTGATGGATCACAACAAATTTAATAATACCTTCTATTCACAAATATCAGTTTTAAATTCAAGCTCAACAAAATATTATTAATTCCGTTCAAGCACTGCAAAACATTGCAAATTTGACCCAAACATTATAAAATGTAGCTAATTCAATTACGATACAGGAATCTATACTCTCTTCAGCTCCTGTTCTTGAAGCAGCTGCTCCTGCTTTCAAGAATTTTTTATGAAAAATTTGAACTTATTGAAATCCTTAGTCCTTTTTATGGTCTGGAAGAACAGATTATTAAATCTTTTCATTCTGTCCCCCATTCCATTATAAAAAGTGAGAGTTTTACAAACCTTACTCACAATATATCTTTAGCAATCCAAAATATTAATATCCCGTCTCAACCGTTACACACATCCGTTCAAATGATGGCAAATTCTATACAAACAAGAAATAGCTTTTTCGCTTCTTTCTTTTCTAATATAGAAAATATCAATATATCATATGAATCAGACGTCAATGGCTATATTGACTTATCAGAACCTCTTGCAAATTTAGTCTCTGACATTGATGATTCAATAGAGCTTTCAAAGCCAAATCCAGAACAAATTGTTCGTATTAGAAAAGCGGATTTTGATACATATGCCACTGTCATTGGTTTATTATTGGCTATCATTACTTTAGTCCATGGTATATATTCCAGCTACTCTTCTACGGAATTGCGAAAGAAACAACATGCAGAACTTCTTCAACAGAACCAGCAGCAACATATAGAATCCATGGAGCAGAGAGAGCGTCATCATATTGAGTTCATAGAGAATCTAAGCAATATTCTAGATTCTATACTTAATAACACTCCTACCAATGACATAGATAAACGTTCACCTTCTGAATCATCGGAGAAATAAAAATCGCTATTTGACACCATTGCATAATTAATATGTTTTTCTTCATTTGATCATATGGATTCTCCTTATTAGTACTTTTTGACTCCTTGACAAACCAGCCACAAATTACTACAAGTACTGTAAGGAAGTTCCATATTGAAATATATGTATAATGCAAAAGGAGGTTTTATTATGTTATTGGTATATCCTGCCATCTTCCACAAGGAAGATGAATCCTACTGGATGGAATTTCCCGATCTG
>CAMULB010000112.1 GCA_947089585.1 uncultured Lachnospiraceae bacterium
CCAGATATACCAGTCCGGCACGTTTGCCGCCAGCATATCATTCTCCCATTCCGGTTTAAAGCCTTTTCCCTTTCTGACGCTCTCCATAATCGTAAACGACTCTTCGCTGTCCATCCCCATGCCGATCAGATAGGTCATGATATCATCCCGCGTACAGATGGCTGTGGAAATCGTCGCTTTTCCCTCCTGAATCAGAGCCTGGGCATTGCCCAGCCATACGTCCGTGCCGTGGGAAAGGCCGGAAATTCGCACCAAATCGGAAAAGGACTGCGGATTGGTGTCCACCAGCATCTGAATGACAAAATCGGTGCCGAATTCCGGGATGCCGAGCGAGCCACGCGTACAGCCGTCGATGTCCTCCGGCTCGATGCCAAGCGCTTTCGTGTTCTGAAATAAGGACATCACATCCGGGTCATCGAGCGGTATTTTTTTTGCATCAATGCCGGTCAAATCCTCCAGCATCCGAATCATCGTCGGATCATCGTGTCCGAGTATATCGAGCTTTAACAGGTTATGGTCAATGGAATGGTAGTCAAAATGGGTCGTTACAATGTCCGTATTCACGTCATTGGCCGGATGCTGCACCGGAGTAAAGGAATAGATCTCTTCCCCCAGCGGCAGCACGATAATTCCTCCGGGATGCTGACCGGTGGTACGGCGCACGCCCACACAGCCTTCGACAATGCGGGAAATCTCACAATTTCGCTTGCGCACGCCCCGCTCCTCATAATAATTTTTCACATAGCCAAAGGCCGTCTTATCGGCCAGCGTCCCGATTGTGCCGGCGCGAAAGGTCTGACCCTCGCCGAAAATTACTTCCGTATATTTGTGGGCCTTGCTCTGATATTCGCCGGAAAAATTCAAGTCAATATCCGGCTCTTTATTGCCCTTAAAGCCCAAAAAGGTCTCAAAGGGAATATCAAATCCTTCCTTTTCCAGCGGTTCCCCGCACCTTGGACAATTGCGATCCGGCATATCACACCCGGCGCGGCCGGCATAAGCGCGCACCTCCTCGGAGTCAAAATCGCTGTAGTGGCATTTTTTACAGTAATAATGGGGCGACAGCGGATTGACCTCGGTAATTCCGGCCATTGTGGCGACAAACGAGGAACCGACAGAGCCGCGGGAGCCGACCAGATAGCCGTCCTCGTTCGATTTCCACACCAGCTTCTGAGCGATGATATACATCACGGCAAAGCCGTTGGAGATAATTGAATTCAGCTCTCGTTCCAGACGCTCCACCACGATTTGCGGCAGCTCTTCGCCGTAAATCTCATGCGCGCGGTTGTAGCAGATACTGCGCAGCGTCGTATCCGAGGCTTCAATCACCGGCGGGCATTTGTCCGGCCGCACCGGCGCGATCGGCTCGCACATGTCGGCAATCTTATTGGGATTGGTGATCACGATCTCCTCCGCCTTTTCGCTGCCCAGATACTGAAATTCCTCCAACATCTCCTCTGTCGTATGCAGATAGAGGGGCGCCTGATCGTCCGCATCCTTAAAGCCCTTGCCGGCCATAATAATCCGGCGGTAAACCTCGTCCTCAGGATCGAGGAAGTGCACGTCGCAAGTCGCCACCACCGGCTTATGAAACTGCTCTCCCAAGGCGACAATTTTGCGGTTGATATCGCGAAGCTCTTCCTCGGAGGAAACCGACGCCCGCTCTCCCTTAAGCATAAACGCATTGTTGCCCAGCGGCTGAATCTCCAGATAATCGTAAAAACGGACCAGCCGGGCAATTTCTTCCTCGGAGCTGCCCCGTAAAATTGCCTGATACAGCTCTCCCGCTTCACAGGCCGAGCCCAGGATCAGTCCCTCGCGGTATTTGACAAATTCGCTTTTGGGAATCCGCGGCTGACGGTGAAAATAGTCAAGGTGGGACATGGACACCAGACGGTAGAGATTGATGCGGCCGACGTCGTTGGCTGCCAAAAGGATCGCATGGTGGCTGGGCAGCTTCTTGATATGCTCCTTGGAAAGGCTTCCCAGCTGATTGACCGCATCCAGATTGTCGATCCCCTTGTCTTTTAACTGCTCGACAAATTTAACAAAAATCTCTGCTGTACAGGCTGCGTCATCCACCGCCCGATGGTGATTTTCCAGTGAAATATGTAATGCCTTGGCCACCGTATCCAGCTTAAACCGATTTAAGGACGGCAAAAGCACGCGCGCCAAAGCCACCGTATCCACCACTGTAAAGCCGCAGTCCAGCTCCTGACGCGCGCAGTTTTTACTGATAAAGCTCATGTCAAAGCCTGCATTGTGGGCTACCATCACCGCGCCGCGGCAGAATTCCATAAACTTCGGCAGCGCTTCTTCAATCCGCGGTGCATCCATCACCAGCTCGTCGCGGATGCCGGTCAGCTTCTCAATCTCAAACGGAATCGGCACATCGGGATTGACGAACGTCGAAAAGCGATCGCTGATCCTTCCTCCCGTCACCTTTACGGCGCCAATCTCAATGATTCGGTTGTTGACCGGCGAGAACCCGGTTGTCTCCAGATCGAACACAACATACGTATCATCGAGGCTTTGATGCGCCGGCCGCTCTACAATCTGCTTCAAATCATCGACCAGATAGGCTTCCATTCCATAGAGCACCTTGAAGTCACTGTCCTTTGGCAGCGCGTGATTGGCGTCGGGAAAGGACTGCACATCTCCGTGATCGGTAACGGCAATCGCTCTATGCCCCCAGGAAATCGCCCGTTTGATCAGATCCTTGACTTCGGAAACACCATCCATATCGCTCATCTTCGTATGACAGTGAAGCTCCACTCGCTTGACGGGACTGTTATCCATCCGTGCCGTCGTAAAATCAGGAATTTTTTTGATTCCGGAAACCGAGCCGATCGTCAGCTCTCCGTCAAAGCGGTCAATCGTGGTAATGCCCTTGAGCTTGAGAAACGCCCCTACCTTGATTTCCTTTAAAAGCTCCGGGACATTTTCGTTCTTAGTAAACATTTTGATCATGATCGTATCGGAAAAATCCGTGACGGAAAACATGACGATTGTCTTTTCGTTGCGAATCGCCCGTGAATCCAGACTTAAAATCTTCCCCCGAATGACCACCTCGCCCATCTCGCCTGCAATCTGTTCAATCGGCACTGCCTGATCGTCAAAATCCCGGCCAAACACGACGTCTGGGTTGTCGGAGCGCTTGATTCCCGGCAGCTCCTTGCGAAAACCACGATTTTTGGCGGTCTGATTTCCTGTTTTTCGGACGCGCCCCGGCGAATTCTGGTTCTGTCCCCCATGACTGGCAGCGTCCGTATTCGTCCCGCCTTGACTGTCTTTTCCCTGGGCAGTCGCGGAATCACTGGAATCCTGCCCGCTTTTCCCATTTGGAACAGCATCGAAATTGGCGGCATTGGAAGTCCCCTCCCCGCCGTCACCATCCCCGGCTCCTTGACTGGCCGCTTCCTGCTCCTCTTTGACCCGCCCGGAATTGGCGACAATGCGGCGAATCTCGTTGGCAATCCTAAGCTCGCTGTTTCTCCGGTACTTGCTCTCCTTGGCCGGCTCATATTCCAGCTGCACCGTCAAATCAAGGCCGCAGCGTTCGCAGACGATTTTTTCCAGAATCCGCACGACCTCCTCTGATTTCTGGGCGGCAATCACCGATTCCTCCAGCACAAGCTTTAAGACATGACTCTGGGGAAATTCCATCCTTGCCCGCCGCAGCAGATTGTATTCCAGCAGGCTGTACGCTTTGAGTTCTTCCAGCACACTGTCCTTGTAGACATCCATCAGCTTCTGCGGATTATATTGGCCGGAGAGAATGAATTTTTCGATTATTTTTACCTCCAGATGATTTTTCGGAAACAGCTGGTCTTGAATGGCGCGTTCCAGGGCAAAAATTTTCTTCTTGGAAATCAGTCTTTGACTGGAAACATAGATCCGCAGACGATCACGGGCCCGGTTGGAGGACGCCTTCGTCACCTGTACCTCCTCCAGCAGGCTTTTCAGCTCCGGCTCCACCTGAAGCGTGGGAAATACTTCAAAAAACGGTTTCTGCATCTGATTCACTCCCAATGATCCAATTCGTAGCGAAGCGCTGACAGCAGCTCCTCTTCCTTTACCTTTTTCACAATCTCCCCATGCTTGAAAATCAGTCCCTCGCCGTTCCCGCCGGCAATACCGAGGTCTGCTTCTCTGGCTTCTCCCGGCCCGTTGACGACACAGCCCATGACTGCGACTTTTAAGTCGAGCGGATCATTGGCCACCAACAGCTCCACCTGATTGGCTAAATGAATCAGGTCGATGCTGGTTCTTCCACAGGTGGGGCAGGAAATCACCTCAATTCCGCCGCTGCGAAGCCCCAGCGTCTTGAGAATGATCTTGGCGGAGCGAATCTCTTCTACGGGGTCTCCGGTCAGAGAAACGCGGATCGTATCGCCGATACCCTGGCTTAGAATCAGGCCCAGGCCGATGGCCGACTTGAGATTGCCGCTGGTCAGCGTTCCAGATTCGGTAATGCCTACATGAAGCGGGTAAGGCGTCTTGTCCGCAATCTGCTCATGCGCTTTGACACACATCATCACATCGGAGCATTTGATACTGATTACCAGATTGTCATAGCCGAGCGCTTCGATTCGCCGCACTTGTGCGAGTGCGCTCTCAACCATGCCCTCCGCTGTCACGCCGTGGTATTTTTCCACCAGCTCCCGCTCTAAGGAGCCGCTGTTGACGCCGACACGAATCGGGATCTTTCGCTCTCTGGCCGCATCTACCACAGCCCTCACCCGCGCTTCACTTCCGATGTTGCCGGGATTGATGCGAATCTTATCCGCCCCGGATTCTATGGCTGCGATTGCGAGGCGGTAATCAAAATGGATATCGGCAACCAGCGGGATCGTAATCTGGCGTTTGATCTCGGCCAACGCGGCGGCAGCCTCTGGCGTGGGAACGGCACAGCGGATGATCTCGCAGCCAGCGGCGGTCAGACGCTGAATCTGAGCAACCGTAGCGGCGACGTCCTCGGTTCGGGTGTTGGTCATGGACTGAATGAGGATCGGGGACTGGCCGCCGATGGTGCAGGCACCGATTTGAATTGGTTTGGTCTTATGTCTGTTCATGAGTTTTTGGGGCTCCTTTCTTAGTGATTGGGGGGCTGTCGTACTATAAATAAGCACATCGCTTTTCTTTTGTGAACTAGTTCCCAATGAAATGCGATGTGCTTTTTCGCACTGCTCATAGCTTGCGAATGTCATTGACCATTACGAAGACCATGAGAAGCATGAGGAGGACGAGGCCCACAAAGTGCACCATTCCTTCCTTATCTGGGTCGATGCGTTTGCGGCGGATGGCTTCAATGATCAGGAAAATCAATCGTCCGCCGTCCAGCGCGGGAAGTGGCAGAAGGTTCATTACGCCGAGGTTGGCAGAGAGCAGAATCGCAATATTGAGCATGTTTAAAAAGACCATGTAGTATCCTTCGGTCTTGCTCTCGTCGTAGGTGTCGCCGATGGTCTTGACGATTCCCACCGGGCCGGAGACTTCATTGGCGCTGACCCGGCCGCTGACCAGCATCCGCAGGCTGTCAATCGTTGTATTAATCCAATATTTGAGCTCAAAGACACTGTATTTTAAGCTCTCCAGGAAATTGCCCTTCTCCCGCACGCCGCTGCCGTAAAAGCCGATCAGATAGCGGCCTTCCTCCTCCTGGTAGAGCGGATTGAGCGTTGTCTCGTATCGCTTGCCGTCCCGCTCATAGACCAGATCAATGGATTTTCCGGGATGGAAGTACGAATACAGACTTACCTCGCGGTAAAAATGCATTCGTTTTCCGTTCATCGAAATAATGGTATCTCCGGCTTCCATGCCGGCTTCCTCTGCCGGGTAGCCCTCCATCACATCATAAACGACCGGCTTATCATAGCCGACACAGAGAATCAGGATCAGAGCAAAAATGAAAGCCATGATAAAGTTGAACACCGGCCCTGCGGCCACCACGCTGATTCTCGCCCAGACGGATTTCTTCTGGAAGGAGCGTTCATCGTCGCTGTCTGCATCCTCCCCTTCCATCATACAGGCGCCGCCAAAGGGCAGCAGCTTGATCGAATACTTTGTCTCCCCCTTGGTAATGCCGAAGATGGTCGGCCCCAGACCCAGGCTGAATTCATTGACCCGGATGCCGTTCTTTTTTGCCAGGAGAAAATGGCCCAGCTCATGAAACAAGATAATAATACTAAAAATAACAATTGCAATTACAAATTTCAAATTACCACCTGCTCTCTATCCATTGATATACTTCCTGCTCCGTCTGCAAAATCTGTTCCAGACTGGGCGCTTCCACAAAGCAGCACGCTTCCATACACGCCTGAATCAGCTCCGGGATCTGCAGAAACGCGATCTTATGCTGTAAAAATAACGCCACCGCCTTTTCATTGGCCGCGTTGTAAATCGTCGGCAGATTTCCGCCGCGCCCAATGGCCTGATAGGCCAAGTCCAGTCCCGGAAAGGTCTTACAATCTGGCTGCTCAAAGGTAAGCGACGCCAGCCGGTGAAAATCCAGCCGCTCTCCAGACAGAGGCCTGCGTTTTGGATAATATAACGCATACTGAATCGGCAAGCGCATATCCGGCGTGCCCAGCTGTGCCAAAATCGCCCCATCCTCATATTCCACCATGGAATGAATCACGCTCTGCGGATGTACAATCACCTCAATCTGCTCTGGCGCTACCTGAAACAGCCATTTTGCTTCTATCACCTCTAAGCCCTTATTGACCATCGTCGCCGAATCAATTGTAATCTTTTTTCCCATACTCCAGTTGGGATGCTTTAAAGCATCCTCCACCCGAACTTCGGAGAGCTGCTCCCGCTTCTTGCCGCGAAACGGCCCGCCGGACGCGGTCAGCAAAATCTTTGCAATTCGATTCTCCTTCGCTCCCTGCAGGGATTGGAAAATGGCGCTGTGCTCACTGTCTACCGGAAGAAGCGTCCCCCGCTTTTCGGCCACCAGCGGCATGATCAAATGCCCGGCTGTCACCAGCGTCTCCTTATTCGCCAGCGCAATGGTCTTTCCCGCCTCAATTGCGGCCATCGTCGGACGCAGGCCGAGCATTCCCACCATCGCGGCCACCAGAATCTCATAATCCTCCCTCACAGCTGCCGTCAACAGCCCTTCCATACCGGATAAAATCTCAACCGGCAAATCCGCGGTGCGCAGCCGCAGCTCCTTCGCGTCCGCTTCCTCCCACAGCACAGCCAGCTTGGGGCGAAATTCCCGTATCTGCTGTTCTAAAAGCGCACTGTTTCTCCCTGCACACAGCGCCGTAACCTTTAGATCCTTCTGCTCTCTTACAATCTCCAAGGTCTGAGTTCCGATCGAACCGGTAGAGCCTAAAATTGCAATCCGTTTCATACATTCTCCTCCGATTTTGCCAAAGCCCGTCGCTGTTCCCGCGCTGGATGCACACAACAGCCAACGCCTCCGTAATGCAACGGTTCCTGGATCAAATCAAATAACGCGCCAAAAAATAAATGATCGGCGCCGTAAAAATCACACTGTCAAACCGATCAAGGATCCCGCCATGTCCCGGAATCAGCGTACCATAATCCTTGATCTGATAATTCCGTTTGATCGCAGACGCCGCCAAATCCCCGATCATCGACACCAGAGCGCCAACGCCGCTGATCAATGCCATAAACGCGAGATACACGTTCGAGCTGTTCATCCTGTCCTGAAACGCCAGGCCGTAGAGAAGCGTCAAAAGCACTGCACCCACCACGCCGCCGACCGCTCCCTCGACCGATTTCTTCGGGCTCAAAACCGGAGCCATCTTATGCTTGCCAATCAACACGCCCACACAGTAGGCACAGGTATCGCAGCCCCAGGAGCTAAGAAAGATCAGCCAGACCAGATACTGCCCCCGCGGCAGCATCCGCGTCAGATAAATACAGGACAGCATCACTGCCACATAAAACACACCAAAAAAAACGGCCATCACCTGATTTGTCTGATATTGGGGGTAAGAAAATACGTAAAAAGACATCAGAATGATCAGCAGTACCATAGAGAGCAAAAACACTTCTGTTCCCGCACTGCGAATGGACAATTTTAACCCCAAATAATACACCAGCACCGCCGCATATCCCGCCAGGCTCAAAATACTCTTTTCCAGATGAAACACACGGTATAACTCATACATCCCCACCGTAGAAACTACTGCCAAAGCAGCCAGCAGCACATCTCCTCCGGCAATCCCCAGCGCCAACAGCAGAACGATCAGTACAATTCCGCTGAGCAAACGTGTTTTAAACACTGCTATTCCTCCTTAACGCCCCCGTATCGTCTCTCTCTTTTATTATAGTCCTCGATGGCTTTTTCTAATTCCTTTTTTGAAAAATCAGGCCAGGGAACCTCACAAAAATAAAGTTCGCTGTAAGCAAGCTGCCACAAAAGATAATTGGAGATCCGCTGCTCTCCACTGGTACGAATCAATAAATCGGGATCGGGAATTTCGCCGGTGTCGAGATAGGCAGAGAAGCGCGCTTCATTCAATTCATCCGCTTCAAGCGTCCCTGCCTTCACATCCGCAAGCATCCGCCGCATCCCCCGGAGCATTTCATCTCTGCTTCCGTAATTGATTGCAATCTGAAAATTGAGCCCGTCATTGTCCTTCGTCTCTTGCTCCAGCTCCTCAATGCTGCGCTGAATATCCTCGGCCAGTCTCGACTTATCCCCGATCACACGAACCCGCATATGATTCTTGTGCGCCGTCTTGACACAGTTTTTCATATAATTGCGCAAAAGCTTCATCAAAGCATCGACTTCTTTTTTCGGCCGATTCCAGTTCTCGGTTGAAAAGGCAAATACAGTCAAATATTTGATTCCCATATTCCAGGCTTCCTCGCAGATCACCTCTACGTTCTTCGCCCCCTGAGTATGGCCGTAATTCCGCGGCATCCCCCGCTTCTTTGCCCATCGTCCGTTTCCGTCCAAAATAATCGCCACATGTGATGGAACCTTCATCGCCCTACCTCCTCATTTGCTCTTTTGCGTATTCCCCGCTGTCAGGGCAAACCGCATCCCGCGCCGTTTGTCCGCTCTAAATGAAAACCGCCGCCTCCAAACGTTGATCCGCTCCAATTAAAAACTTCCGCTTCCAAACATTTGTCCGATACGAATGGAAATGGGACACGGCGAATACGCTATGTCCCTGACTCTCCTCTTATATCGTAAGCATCCCCTGCGCAAACTACTCCTGCTGCGGATCCTACGCTTTGACTTATACCGTAAGAATCTCCTTGCTCTTCTCCTCTACGGATTTGTCGATCTCGGTTATATATTGATCC
>CAMULB010000113.1 GCA_947089585.1 uncultured Lachnospiraceae bacterium
ATGAAGTTCTATGATTCATTACATCTCCCTTTCTTCCAGTATCTTTCCTTCGTCGCCGTGATTGTGCATCCCCCTTTACCCCCGAAAGCATTCCACCAGCTCCTTTTGATCTGTAAACACCGGAATCGCCTCAATCGGCGCATCCGCGAGCACCCATTGGCCGCCCTCATAGACGCGTCCCGTTTCCACCTCAATCCAGCTTTTGTCACCCGGCAGATAGACCATCCGCTGTACGGCTTTTTCATGCAGAATCGGCGCAATTAAAAGATGGGCGCCAAACAGATACGCGTCCTCGGTCTGCCACGCATGTTCCTCCGACGGAAAATCATAAAACAGCGGGCGCATCGGTGGGATCCCCTGTTCATGCGCCAGCTTCATCTGCTCGCGGATGTAAGGGCGCAGTCTCTCCCGAATCTGTATGTAGCGTACCAGAATCTCATAGGCTTGTTTGCCAAAGCTCCAGACCTCGTTGGGCGCGCCGGTATCGCACATCCCGCCGCCGACCTCCTTAGACATCGGCTCCTGATACGGCAGCCGGTAGCCATGCAGACGCATCACCGGACAAAAGGTCCCATACTGGAACCAGCGGATTAGCAGCTCCCGAAAATGCGGATCCTCGGTCGCCCCATCATTGAAGCCGCCAATATCGGTCGTCCACCAGGGGATGCCGGCCATCGCCATATTCAGTCCCGCCGCAACCTGGCTTCTCAGAGAACGAAAGCTGGAATGAATGTCTCCGCTCCATACCAGCGTGCCAAATCGCTGGCTTCCGGCCCAGGCACAGCGAACCAGATTCAGCGGCTGATTGTCCCCGGCCTGGCGCATTCCGTCATAAAATCCTTTTGCGTACATCAGCGGGTAAATATTGCCCACCTGCAAATTGCTCCCCTTTTGATAACGATAGAGCTCAAAATCATAGACTGAGTATTCCGGTTCCGCCACATCCAGCCAAAACGTGCGGATTCCCAGATCGTAATAATGTTCCTTTACCTTATTCCATACATATTCTCTCGCGCGCGGATTAGTCGCATCATAGAACGTCTCATTTCCAAGAAAATTCATCTGCGTGCGCAGGCCCCGGTCGGCAGCGACAAGCAGCCCCTGCTCCAGCATCTCGGAATAATTTTCACAGTCCGCATCCACCGTGGGCCAGACAGAAACCATCAGCTCAATGCCAAGCTCCTTTAGCTCCTGCACCATCGCCTGCGGATCGGGCCAATACGTTTTGTCAAATCTCCAGGTTCCCTGATTAGGCCAGTGAAAATAATCAATGACCAGCACAGAGAGAGGAATCCTTCTTCGGTGATACTCCCTGGCCACGCAAAGAAGCTCCTCCTGAGTCTGGTAACGCAGCTTGCTCTGCCAGAAACCAAGCGCGTATTCTGGCATCATCGGCGGCAAGCCGGTCACTTGCAGATATTGTTCTAAGATTTCTCCCGGCGTATCGCCTGCAGTAATCCAGTAATCCAGCTGTTTCGTCGATTGGGCATGCCACTCCGTCCGATTGGTGCCAAAGCTCACCTGACCGATGGCCGGATTGTTCCACAAAAATCCATATCCCTGATCCGAGCAGACAAAGGGCACGCTGGCCTGGGAATTGCGCTGTGCCAGCTCCAAAATGCTGCCCTTTAAATTCAACACCTCCTGCTGATACTGCCCCATGCCGTACAGACGCTCCTTGGGATTCGACTCAAAGCGCATCGTCAGGGCACAATCCTCGCCCCGCCCCATTTTGATCTCTCTGGCCTCAATTTTCAGCAGGCTTCTCGACTCTCCCAGCGCTTCCTCTGTACGCAGATATTCCTCCAGCAGAACCT
The DNA here is from genome assembly GCA_947089585.1 of uncultured Lachnospiraceae bacterium. Taxonomy (GTDB): domain Bacteria; phylum Bacillota; class Clostridia; order Lachnospirales; family Lachnospiraceae; genus 14-2. The sequence continues at coordinate 1,818 of CAMULB010000113.1, forward strand.
TTCCGTCCTGATTTTGAAATACAAGCCTGCCGTCCGCCGACAACAGAGCCGTAATGCTTCCATTTCGGATCGCGACAGAGGAAGCACCGGCAACCACCTCGTCATGCGCCCCTGCTCCGGTCACACAATGGCCATCCACTAGCAGCTCCGCTTTTTCCTGCCCCGGTTCTAAAAGGGCCCAGGCTTCCTCATCCATCGTGGCATTTTTTGTCGCCCGAATCCGCAGCGCATTCTTCCCCCAAGCCTCGATCCAGAGAATTTCCCGATCAAACTGCCGGATCAAACGATTCTGCTGCCAAGTTATCATTGCCATAAGCTCTCCTTTCTCTCACATATCGCTCCCACGCCCCCACGCGCCTTGGATTGTCTCGTTCTGTCTGAAACAGTCTCTGTATTGCAGCTGCCGCCTTCATTTGCGCCCTTCATACAGCATCCCGGCAATATTCCGGTACTCGCTGGGCGTTACACCTGCATACCGCTTAAAAATTTTTGCAAAATATCGGGTATCGCCGAACCCCAGCATGCGGGCAATCTCGCAAATCTTTTTATCCTCCTCTTTCAAAAGCTTTCTCGCCCGATGCATGCGCAGCTCCATCATATAATGGATAAATCCGACGCCCATATATTTTTTAAAGCAGGTGCTAAAATACGTAGGGTTCATATCCGCCTGGGAAGCCACCTCTTCCAATGTTAAATCCTCACAGTAATGGGCCTTGATATAATCAATCGCCCGATGTAAATTCTGCTCCATGCGCATCCTTTGAATTTCTTTTCGATTAGCAGAAACCGCCTGTAGGGCTGTTTCTATGTCGCGAAAGGTTTCGTTCAGCGAATGAGAATCGCCGATTTGCTCTTCCACTTTTTTTAATTGAATACACGCTTCCGACATCCCGTCATGCTCCTCCAGCATCCGAATGATCGTATCCAGCATCCGCTTAATATTTTTTTCATACATCAAAAACACCGGCCGCGCCGATCGAATCTCTTCCCGCAGCGCTGCCAGTTCCTCTGCGAGATCCGCTCCCGCATAAATGCAGTTGAGAAGGTACATCGCTTTCTTTTCCCCGTCAAACTGCCAGATCCCGCTGCTCTGAAAACGCCAAATCCCCGGCCGTTCCGCATATATTTCTTGCTTCAAGGCGGATAACGCCTGTAAATAGGACTGATGCAGCCGCTCCGCTCCGCAGCATGGGCCGCTGATGCCGATATTTTGCACCGTTTCCTGTCCGTTGAATTGCAGAAGCAAGGTTTGATCGAGCTGTGCATGCTCCGTCAGAAAAAAGCGCTTGCTTCCATCCATCCGCCCGCTTGCCCAGGCTTTGTTTGCCAACAGCTCTGCATCCACGTCAGTCACTCCCTCAGCCAGCACCAGATAATAGGTCGTCTGCTCGTCCACCGCTCCTGCAAGAACCGGATGCATCGGATCACCGCCGTAAAGCATCTCCCGAATGATCTGATTGGAATCTGGCAGCGCCCCGCCGGACGTTTTCCATGCTTTTTCTGTCTGCGACGCCTCCTCTTCGAGCAGCTTCATTTGCTGCAGCACAAGCTCCTGCAGCCTTTGCGGATTCACAGGCTTGAGCAGATAGTCGCACACCTGAAGGCGGATTGCAGCCTGAGCATATTCAAAATCCCGGTATCCGCTGATGAGGATAATTTTCAGCTTGGGATAAAATAGCTTGAGATAATTTCCCAACTCCAATCCATCCAAATCCGGCATCCGAATATCCGTAATCAGAAGATGCAGCTCCTCCTTCCTCGCCGCCCGTACCAGATCGCCGGCGGAAGAAAAGCTCTCAATCACGGCCCGTCCTTTGAGGCAGTTTCTAAGCATTCCGGCAATGCCCCGGCGGATTTTCGGTTCATCGTCAATCACTGCGATTCGCAACATCCGTAACTCCCTTCATTTTCGGAATCTCCAGGTGAATTTTGGTTCCTGCTCCCGGCGCACTGTCAATCTGAATCTGGTACTGCTCCCCAAATCGTAACCGAAGCGACTTGTTGAGATTGCCAATGCCGATGCCGTCGGGATCCATCCGAAGCGTCTGATGCACCAGCACCTCCTCCATGCCACAGCCATTGTCCTCGACTTCCACCGCGGCATTTTCACCCGCGGCAAACAGACGAATCACAATGCGGCAATTCTCCTTTTGATGGCGAAATCCATGCAGCAGAGCATTTTCGACAAAGGGCTGAAAAATAAATTTGACGGCCTTGCAGGTCAGCAGCGCCTCCTCAATCTCATAAAATACACGAAAGCGATCTTCAAAGCGAAAATGCTGAATTTCAATGTAATGCTTCACCATCTTCAATTCGTCCGCAAAGGTAACGTTTTCATCCGAATATTTGATCGAATATTTTAAAATTTCCGACAGCCCAGCGACCACCTTTGACACCTCAGGCACCTCTTTTTCATAAGCGACCCAGCTGATGCTCTCCAGTGTATTATAAATAAAGTGCGGATTGAGCTGACTGTGCAGCAGCCGAACCTCTTTTTCGCGATCCTGCTTTAACGTATCTGTCAATTGCAGCACCAGACTGTCAATCCGTTGATTCAGCCGGTTATAGCTCTGATACAGCTGCCCGATTTCATCCCTTTGACTGACCGCAAGCTGCATGGGAATCTTGTCGAGATCATCAATCTCATCCATCACGACAATCAGCCGCCGAATCGGCCCGGTCATAAAACGGCGTACCAATAGCAGAAATACAACCGCAAAGGAGACAAACAGCCCGATAATCACGATAAAATAAAACAAAAATGCCGCCGACTGCCGATCCACCTCTCCCTTTGGCACGAAATTGACAAAACGCCAGCCGCTGTAGGCGGATTCCTTACAAATATAGTAATATCCTTTGCACTCCTTCAGCTGACCCGGCGAGGCAGCGAGCTCCTGCGGCCGCTCATTCAGCAATGTAAGCAGCGGCGCAGGAGATTCACTGTGAAACAGCAGCTGATTGTCTGCGTCCAGCACAGCGACCAGTCCCTGTCCTTGTTCAGCTGCTAAGGCCACGCGCTCCTCTAACGCCAACGCGGAAATGTGCATCACCGCCAGCCCCACCAGCTCATTTCTGTCATAAATATTGCGAATGATTTTTCTGCCGGAAAAATAGGACGCTTTGTCCCCTTTTTCTTTTTTGCCAATACCGCTGGCCTGCCAAACACGCACCGGATACTGGCCCTGCATCTGTCCCTGCAGGTCATCCATACTCGCTTCGATCTCCCGCACCGTCTGTTCATATCGCCCATATCCTGAGGTCTGGCTGACAAAGGTTCCGTCCGCAAACACAAACGACACTCCTGCCAGAAACTCGCGGCTTTTCCGAAGATCCGAGAGCATCATATTGACCTCGCGATCCAGATTCAGCGTATCTGCACTGATCCTGGGCGCTGCCGCCGCATCCTTGAGAAACGTTTCATAATTGTAGATCTGCTCTGCCGCCGTTTCATACTCGCGCAGCAGCGCATCCACGCTGTCAGCCACATGCTCCAGATTCATGCCGCGGCGCTGCCGTTCGCTGCCGACTGCGCCGCGATAGACAACGCCAAACACCAGCATACTGATCAGAAGAAAGGGAAGAATGATTCCGCCGGCAAAGATCACCGCCAGCTTTCCGTTTAACGGCAGATCGACAAACCAGCCGATTCCATGTCTTTTTCCTGCTCTCTGTTTCATGTAACGCTCCTATCCCCGCACCGTGCCTTTTCTCTGGCTGCTTCGCAGACCTGCATACTGTTTCTTGGCTGCCTTGCAGAGCAACCGATGCGTACCTTTTTCTCAACCTTTCACAGAACCGGCCGTAATTCCACCGACAATATGTCTCTGGGTAAAAATAAAAATTAAAATTACCGGCAGCGAGGAGAGTGTCGCCGTCGCCATCAGACCGCCCCAATCCGTTCCGTGCTGCCCGATAAAGGTACGCATACCCATCGTAATCGGCCAGTAGGATTTTTCCGGCAGCAGCACCAGCGCGAAAATAAATTCACCCCAGGCAAAAATAAAGCCAAAGGCCGCGCAAGTCACCAGCGCCGGCCTCGTCAGCGGCAGAATAATTTTCAAAAATGTCCCCCAGGCCGAACAGCCGTCGATTTTGGCCGCATCCTCCAGTACCGCCGGAATTCCCAAAAACGAGGTGCGCAGCACCAGTGCAATAAAGGGCAGCGAGGAAGTGATATTTGCCAGCACAACGCCAAGATAGCTGTTGGTGATATGCCAGCGGGAAAACATCGCATACAACGGCAGCGCCATCGAATTGCCCGGCACCATCTGAATGATGATGAGGACAAACAGAATCACTCCCAGACCGCGCATCCGTTTGCGCGCCAACGCATAGGACAGCGGCGCCGACAACAGGATCGCCCCCGCCATGGAAAAAATGCCGATGATCAGGCTGTTTTTGATGTAGACCAAAAAATCTGCATTGCGAAAAAGCGCAGCATAATGGTCGAGATACAAACTTTTCGGCACCAGGCTGGGCGAGGAGGAAAAGATCTCTCCGCTGCTCTTGAACGAAGAGACAATCATCCAGTAGATCGGAAAGAGAAAAATCACCACGATCAAAAGCCCGATGATACAACGTACAGATTGGCCATACCGCCGCTTCCATTTTCCCATTACGCCGCCTCCTCCTTTTTAGAAAAATAGATATAGAACGCCGCCAAAACCGCCACAATGGCAAAGGAAACGCAGCTGGCCGCCGCGCCCTGGCTGAATTTAAAGGTCTTAAAGGCCATTTCATAGGAATAATAGGGCAGAATCTGCGACGCATTCGCCGGCCCTCCGCCTGTCATCGCATAAATAATGTCAAATACCTTAAAGGTATAGATAAAGCCCAACAGCAGCAGCACCCGAATGGTCGGCAGCAGCATCGGCAGCGTAATATAGCGGAAGCGGGCAAAGGGACTGGCTCCGTCGATCACCGCCGACTCGTAGAGGTCGCCGTCAATTCCCTGCAGCCCCGACAGCAGCAGAATCATGTTAAACGGAACGCCGACCCAGATATTGCCAAAGATCACGCTTCCCAACGCCGTCTGCGAGCTGGCAAGGAAATTGACCGGCTCGGCGACAATGCCAAGATGCACGAGCAGAAAATTAAAGATTCCTACATCGGTTGCCATCAGCCACTTGAACACCGCCCCGGTAATAATTGCCGGATTCATCCAGGCAATCAGCAGAATCGCCCGCATCCACCGGTTGCCGGGAAATTTTTTGTTAAAAAACAGTGCAAAGGAAAACCCTAAGGCAAACTGGAACACCAGGGAAAAAAGTACAAAAATCCAAGTATGGTCAAGAGAATTCCAAAAATATTTATCTCCAAAAATCAACTTATAATTCTGCAGGCCGGCAAAGCTTTGCTGTGAGCTGTCAAGAAAATTTTTCAGCACAACGTCCTTGAAGCTCATCTCAATCGTATACCAGACCGGATAGAGCATAAACAGCGCGATAAATACCACTGCCGGCGCGACAAAAGAATAATTGACGAAGCGTTCTTTCCATTTTCGTCCTTTTTTTTGCATATTGATCTCCTCAATGAAGGCATTTTTTGCAGCAGCCAGGCCAGGCACAGCATCGCTCTGTGAAAGACTACGGTGCTGCGCAAGGCTCTTTTCCCTACTTGAAAAATGCGTTGTACAGCGGCGTCACCACCTCTTTGGCCTCTTCCAATGCCTCCTGCGCCGTCTGCTCGCCCGTCATCGCCGCGCTGATGGCCCGCTGAATCGCCTTGGACATCTCATTATACTGCGGCCCATAGGCACGGGGCTTTGCACTCTTGAGCTGTTCAATAAAGACTTGATTGATCGGATCCTCCTGATAGTAAGCATCCTCAGACAGCACCGTATCCGCCGGCAGCTGTCCTAAGCCCTTCAAAAATTCGGCATAGCGGTCTGGCTCCATCATATATTCCACAAAGTCCCAGATCGCATCAACATTGGTATTGTTGCCGATGCCGAAGCTTTCCCCGCCGAGAATGGAAGCAAACTCGCCTTCATCCGCCCGCGGAATCATCGCCACATCCCATTTCAGCTCAGGTGCATTTTCCTGAATCGGCGGCACATTCCAGGGGCCGTTGATCATCATCGCAGTCCGGCCGGTCTCAAAGAGGATCTCCGCGTCCTCCTGGCTGTGATTGACCGTGTCCTTGCTCATAATCCCCTCGTCAATCATTTTGGCAAAGAGTGCGAGCGGCTCCACGGCTCCTTTCGCTGCAAGATCATCCAGATCTGCGCCTGCAGACCAGACAAACGGCAGATACTGAAAGACCGCATCCTCCCCGGCGCCGCCCGCCATCGCAAACCCGTACAGATCCGGGCCGGCCACCGATTTGGCTGTCTCATACAATTCCGTCCAGGTCGTCGGCGGCGTCTCGATCAGATCGGTGCGGTAAAACAGAGCCAGACAGTTTGCATAGACCGGAAATCCATACATCCGTCCGCCGACCTCATGCTCCGCCACCACGCCCGGCAGCGTCGTTTTCATCACGCCGCTTTCCTCTACCTTCTCGGTGATGTCGGCCAAAACGCCTGCTTCCGCCAATGTTGCCGTGGAATTGCCGTCATAGATAAACAGCTCCGGCAGATCGCCGCCCGCGGCAGTCACCAGAATCTTCTGGATATATTCGCTGTACGGAATATAGGAAATCTCAATCTTCGGGCCGCCGGTGTCCTTCTGATAATTGTCCACCATCTCCTGCAGCAGCCCCTGCTGCACCTCGCTGTCCCAGTAGTGCCATAGATGCAGCACCTCGGCGCTGGCCTCTCCACCGGCTGCGTTCTGCTCTTCTCCGGCTGTATTCTGCTCTTCTCCAGCTGCATTTTTACCGGCTCCGCTTGATTGCTTCTTGTCCTCGCCTCCCGCACAGGCGGAAAGTCCCAGAACCATTGCCGTTACAAGAAGCAGTGATACAATTTTCTTACACATTTGTTGATCCCCCTTTTTCGGAATTCATACGACAGAAAATGCCCCGCAGCGCGCCATTCTTGGAGCCTTTTACTGATTGATGTAATTCTATTATAGAATAGGGGAATATGGCTTTAAAACGATAAATTTCTGGAAAAAGGGGGAATATTTTTTGAGATGTAACAAGAAATAACGATATAAAATGCTCCATTGGACACGACGAACATCACTCGGTCTGAATATTGGAATCTACCCTGTTTACAGACGAACCACTTCTGTATCTGATCATTCATGCTGCTGGTTCACCTATCCTATTTTGCCTGTGCAAGCTTTAGAAAATTCCCCCGTTCTCCCACATGGGGCGGTATCACGAAGAAAACTCTCTAAAATAGATCGAACGGCTAACAGCATAAGGGCTTGTGCGAGGAAATTTCTTTAAAGCCCTTTCATCATGCGTGTGGACATCAGGCAAGTTTCTCCGTTGGCAAAATGGATGATTCGATTTTTAGTGTCAACTTCTTTT
>CAMULB010000114.1 GCA_947089585.1 uncultured Lachnospiraceae bacterium
ATAACGGATAATGGAGCAGTTTGTTCACATTTTATTTACTCATGCGTTTGTCGTGCGTGCGAAAGCAGGAGGGCAGAGCAGGAAAGCGCTGATAAAACAGCGTTGGCGCAGACAGCGTCAGGAATGCATTTTGTCTTGCGCATGTGCTGCATTTATGTTAAAATAGAGCCGTAAAGGGCAACAAGATCTTCTGAAACGGAGGAATGAAGTATGAGAAAGAAAAAATGGAGTGTTCTGGTGGCAGTCGTGCTTTTGGCAGGTATGATGGCCGCGATGCTGCCCGCCACTGTTCAGGCTAAGGAAACATGGGTTTCCTATTCGGCCAAGACCTCAGGGTCGGGAAATAAGATCCAGGTGCGGAATGTTTCCTATGAAAGCGCAGATCAGTACGGCGTATCGGAGATTGATGTAAAATTTGGCCAGCGCGTCAGCTGGAAACGCTCCGCCGATGTCCGCAGTATCAAGGACAACACCGGCAAGTCTTATGAAGGCTATCTGCATGACCGCGACAGTGACGACTGCGAGGTTGCGATCGAGGATTTGAAGACCGGGCGTACCTACACGATTGTGATTGACGGAATCAAGAAACGGGGAACGAACGGATACCGCAAGCTGACGCTGAAGGTGAAGATTCCTGCTGCAAAGAAAAACGCGAAGGTTCAGGTCTCCAAGGTAGTGCTGGATGACGATCACGATGACGACTACGATTTTGATTATGGATATCAGGCCAAGATTGATATCAAATTTGTTTCTAAGGTAAGCTGGAAGCGCAGCGCAAAAGTGACTTCTGTCAAGGATCAGAGCGGAAAATCCTACAAGGGCTATTTGATTGAGAAGGATGACGACGAATGCGAGGTCTATATCAAGGACATGAAATACGGCAAGACCTACACCATCAAGATTTCTGGTGTGAAGGCAAGAGGCGCTTCCTCCTATGAGACAATCAGCGTCAAGGCCAAGGTGCCAAAGCGCACCAATGCACTTCAGGTGAAGGAAGTAGAATACGAAGAAGATTACGATGATGACGATTACGACTATGATGATTACGATGATGATGATGATTATGATATGAGGGAGACCTATAAGGTTGAAATCAAATTCAACAAGGATGTTTACTTCAAGAGCAGCAGCTACGTCATCATTGAGGATGAGAACGGAAAGAAGTATTCCACCAGCAGCTCGTATGTCAAGTGGGATGACGACGAATGTGAAGTGCGCCTTTCCTCCAGGCTGACCAGGGGCAAGCGATACAAATATGAGATCGTGAAGGTGCGGGCTGCCGGGGAGAGAGCCTACACCACTCTAAAAGGAACCTTTATTGCGCGGTAGAGGAGCAGGAAAAAACAGACCCTGCAAAAAGTAAACAAAGAATTTTGGGAAACCTCTTGCAAAATTTTCCTAAGAGTGCTATGCTATAGAGGATAACAGAATAGATTAGACTTGAGAGTGGGCCACGTCCACTCTCAATTTTATGTAGAGACAGGAAGAAGGTGTTACAATGACCAAAAGAGAACAATATGAGCAGCGCACGGAGGAATTGCTGCTGCCCATTTTGGAAGAACTGAGCTTTGAGCTGGTAGATGTAGAATATGTAAAGGAAGGCGGCAGCTTTTATCTGCGGGCGTACATCGACAAGGAGGGGGGCATTACCGTCGATGACTGCGAGGCGGTCAGCCGTCGAATGAGCGACCTGCTCGATGAACAGGACTATATAGAAGAATCTTATATTTTTGAGGTCAGCTCTCCGGGTTTGGGGCGCCCGCTGAAAAAGGAGAAGGACTATGCGCGCAGTATGGGCAAGGAGCTTGAAATTCGTACCTATCAGGCTGTGAACCGAAAAAAAGAGTTTTATGGAATTTTGAAAGCATATGATGAAGATACGGTAACAATTGAATTAGAGGATGAGACAGAATTGACCTTTGCAAAGCCGCAGATCGCATTGATCCGTCTGGCATTTGATTTTTAAACATTCGCGTAAAATAACCGACGGAATATAAGGAGGATAAATAAAAATGAATAATGAGTTATTGGAAGCGTTGAATATATTAGAAAAAGAGAAGGATATCAGCAAGGATACCCTGCTTGAGGCCATTGAGAATTCTTTGATTACCGCATGTAAGAATCATTTTGGAAAATCAGACAACGTCAAGGTGAACATCAATCCGCAGACCTGCGAATTTCATGTCTATCAGGAGAAAACGGTGGTGGAAGAGGTTGAGGACAATGCGCTGGAGATCAGCTTGGCCAACGCCCGGATGATTGATTCTAAGTATGAGCTGGGAGATATCGTCAATATCGAGGTCAAGTCCAAGGAATTCGGACGCATCGCCACACAGAATGCCAAGAATGTGATTTTGCAGAAGATCCGGGAAGAAGAGCGCAAGGTATTGTTCAATCAATACTACGGCAAAGAGAAGGATGTTGTCACCGGAATTGTACAGCGCAACATGGGGCGCAACATCAGTATCAATCTGGGCAAGGTGGACGCGATTTTAAGTGAAAACGAGCAGGTAAAGGGCGAGGTATTCCGCCCCACCGAGCGCATTAAGGTCTATATCCTGGAAGTAAAATCCACCTCGAAAGGGCCGAAGGTTTTGGTATCGCGGACGCATCCTGAGCTGGTAAAGCGATTGTTTGAATCGGAAGTGACCGAGGTCAAGGACGGCATTGTCGAGATCAAAAGCATCTCCAGGGAGGCCGGAAGCCGGACGAAAATTGCTGTCTTCAGCAACGATCCGGATGTGGATCCGGTGGGCGCCTGCGTCGGCCTAAACGGCGCCAGAGTCAATGCGATCGTCAACGAGCTGCGGGGAGAAAAGATTGATATCATCAATTGGAACGAGAATCCGGCCATGCTGATTGAGAACGCCCTAAGCCCGGCCAAGGTTATTTCCGTCATCGCCGATGCAGAGGAAAAATCAGCCAAGGTGGTGGTGCCGGATTACCAGCTGTCGCTGGCGATTGGCAAGGAAGGACAAAATGCGCGTCTAGCCGCCCGGCTGACCGGATTTAAGATTGATATTAAGAGCGAGACCCAGGCCAGAGAAGCCGGAGACTTCATGGATTATGAGAACGACTATGAAGATTATGACGAAGAGGAGTATGGCGCGGACGATGCCGGGTATGAAGCGGCATTTGAAGAGGACGAAGCAGAGCGCGGCTACGAGGATGCATTTGCGGACGGCGAAGCGGAGCTTGCGGATGGGGAAGCATTTGACGAGCGCGAAACAGACGACACCGTCCGGTTCGATTCGCTGAATGCGCAGATGGAGCCTTTCCAGGAAGGACAGGAAGATGAATAAAAAGATTCCCATGCGTCAATGCGTTGGCTGCCGGGAGATGAAGTCCAAAAAAGAGATGATCCGCATCATTAAAACGGCAGAGAACGACATACAATTGGATACTACCGGGAAAAAAAACGGCAGGGGAGCATATGTTTGCTCCAGCTTGGAATGCTTGAAAGCGGCTGATAAAAACCGCGGCCTGGAACGTTCCTTAAAAACCGCCGTACCGAAAGAAATCATAGATACCTTGATAAAGGAGATGGAAAATCGTTGAAATCAGATCGAATCTTGTCTATGCTGGGATTGGCTGCAAAAGCCGGAAAAATTGCAAGCGGGGAGTTTTCTACGGAGAAGGCGGTAAAATCCCGGAAGGCATATTTGGTAATTGTAGCAGAGGACGCTTCCGACAATACAAAGAAGATGTTCCAAAACATGTGCACATTTTACCGGGTTCCCATGTACGTTTATGCCGGGAAAGAGTCGTTGGGGCACTGTATTGGCAAACAATTTCGGGCTTCTTTGGCAGTGACGGATGAAGGATTTTCCAAGTCTTTGGAGTCGAAACTGAAACTATTGGAAAAAACGGAATGATGGAGGTAGTAAATATATGGCGAAAATCAGAATACATGCACTGGCAAAAGAATTAGGTGTCCCGTCAAAGGATGTCGTTGCATTTTTGACGGAAAAGAAAATAGAAGTAAAATCTGCCCAAAGTTCCGTGGAGGGTGATGTGATCGACTTGGTAAAGACGAGATTTACCAAAGCCGCTGCCCCGAAATCGGAGGGAGAACCAAAGCCGAAGCCGGAGGGAAGAATGGAGCCGGCAGCGAGCAGGCCGAAACCAAAACAGGAGGGAAAGCCGGAGCCGAAGCCGGAAGGAAATGCAGAGAATATGAAGGATAAAAAAACAGAAGGAAAACCGGAAGGAAAGCCAGAGATGAAGTCAGAAGGAAAGCCAGAGGCACAAGCAGAAGCAGCAACAAAGGACGAAGGAAAATCAGAAGCAAAGGGAGCGCCAAAGACAGAGGAACGCCCCAAAAAGAAATCCAGTATCACGGCGGTATTCAATCCCCAAAACAGTAAGATGGGCGGACGCAGAGGAAAGGGACAGCGTCAGGGCGGGCGCGGCGACCGAACTGGCGGACGTTCGCAGAATCAGGGACAGAATGCAAATCCAAACCAGAATGCGAGCCAGAAGCGTCATCAGATTCCGGCCCGCTCAGCTTCAGAACGGGCAGAAGCCGTAAAAGCAAAATTTGATAAAATCCTCGGCGTTGAGAAGCCGGCCGCGCCCAAGCCGGAGGCAGTACAAAAGCCACAGGCAGATCTGAAGCTTCAGGAGCTGGGGCAGAAGCCGGCAGAAACAGGGCGAATGACTGTCGATGAGAGCAAGCGGGGAATGGAGTCAGGAAGCGGTACGCTGCAGGGCCGTGTGCTGACAGAGACAGGGAAAGGAACAGAACAAAGCCGCAGCGAGGCAGGCAGAACGGAAAATGTCCGCGGTACAGCTCAGGCAGGCACAAGAACGGTTGAAGCCGGCCGCGTATCAAACCAGGCTGAGAAGAGTCAGCAGGAGAAAGCGCCGCAGCAGGAACGTTCAGAGCGCAGCGGCGGGAATGTCCGCAGCGACCGTGCCGGCAGCGGTTCCCGCATGGAACGTGGGGAACGCAGCGGTGGGAATGTCCGCAGCGACCGTGCCGGCGGCAGCTCCCGTTCTGACCGCAGAGACAACGGCGTTCGCACAGAACGCACCGGCAGCGGCTCCCGCATGGAACGTGGGGAACGCAGCGGCGGGAATGTTCGCAGTGACCGTGCCGGCGGCGCCCGCCCGGAACGCTCCGATCGTCCCGCACAAAATCGTTTTGGCAATGACAGAGGAAACCGCAATGAAAGAACGAACAACCGGAATCCGCAAAATAGCCGTGCGAATAGCGGTCGCGCGCAAGGCGATCGCAACGGCCAGAGAAGTGGCAACAATCGTGCGAAGGAACCGCGGAACCGCTTTGAACAAGAAATCAATAAGATGAATCAGAACGCACCGGTGACGGAGGAGCTGCGCAAGGAGTCGAGAGACAACCGCAGAGGAGGAGGCGGCAGCCAGAAGCCGGGCAGAGAGCGCAATTCCGGGCCGAAGAAGCAGGAGCGCTTCACCAACCTGGAGAAAAACGGCGGCAAGAAGAAGCGTCCGCAGCCGGCACCGGCGCCGGTAGAAAAGGAAGAAGTGATCAAGACGATCATTCTGCCGGAATCGGTCACGATCAAAGAGCTGGCTGATAAGATGAAGGTTCAGGCATCCGCGATTGTCAAAAAGCTGTTTATGCAGGGCACTATGGTGACAGTCAATCAGGAAATTGAATTTGAGAAAGCGGAAGAGATTGCGCTGGAATACAACTGCATCTGCGAGCTGGAAGAGAAAGTGGATGTGATCGAGGAACTGTTGAAGGAAGAGGCAGAGGACGAGAGCAAGATGGTGAAGCGTCCGCCGGTTGTCTGTGTGATGGGACACGTAGATCACGGAAAAACATCGCTGCTTGACGCGATCCGCAACACGCATGTCATCGACCGGGAGGCCGGCGGCATTACCCAGCACATCGGGGCGTATATGGTGACATGCAACGGCGAAAAGATCACCTTTTTGGACACACCCGGCCACGAGGCATTTACGGCCATGCGAATGCGGGGAGCCAATTCGACCGATATCGCAATTTTGGTGGTAGCGGCCGACGACGGCGTGATGCCGCAGACCGTGGAAGCGATCAGCCATGCCAAGGCGGCAGGCGTAGAGATTATCGTTGCCATCAACAAGGTTGATAAGCCCAGCGCCAATATAGAGCGTGTCAAACAGGAGCTGTCAGAATATGAGCTGATTCCTGAGGATTGGGGCGGAAGCACGATTTTTGTGCCGGTTTCTGCCCATACCCATGAGGGAATTGACAATCTGCTGGAAATGATTCTTCTGACTGCAGAGGTGATGGAATTGAAAGCCAATCCGAAGCGCCTGGCCCGCGGTCTGGTGATTGAAGCCCAGCTGGATAAGGGAAGAGGTACCGTGGCTACAGTCCTGGTACAAAAAGGAACCTTGAAGGTTGGCCAGCCGATTGCAGCCGGCAGCTGCTCTGGCAAGGTACGTGCGATGATCGACGACCAGGGCAGAAGAGTTAAGGAAGCAGGGCCTTCCACGCCGGTTGAGATCCTGGGTCTGAACAACGTGCCCAATGCCGGCGAGGTATTTGTCTCCACCGAGACAGAAAAAGAAGCCAAGAGCTTTGCCGATACATTTATTTCCCAAGGAAGGGAAAAGCTATTGGAGGATACCAAGTCGAAGATGTCGCTGGATGATTTGTTCTCGCAGATTCAGTCCGGCAATGTCAAGGAGCTCGGCATCATCGTTAAGGCGGATGTACAGGGTTCTGTGGAGGCCGTGAAGCAGAGCCTGCTGAAGCTCTCCAACGAGGAGGTTGTGGTCAAGATCATTCACGGCGGCGTAGGCGCCATCAACGAATCCGACGTCAGCCTCGCCTCCGCCTCCAATGCCATTATCATCGGCTTTAACGTCCGCCCGGACGCTCAGGCGAAGGCCAGTGCGGAACGGGAGGGCGTAGACCTTAGACTGTATAAAGTCATTTATAACGCGATCGAAGATGTGCAGGCGGCAATGAAGGGCATGCTCGACCCGATTTTTGAGGAAAAGGTACTGGGTCACGGCGAGGTGCGTCAGATCTTCAAGGCCTCCGGTATCGGCAACATCGCCGGCTCCTATGTGTTGGACGGCGTATTCCAGCGCGGCTGCAAGGTGCGTATTTCCCGTGAGGGCGAGCAGATCTTTGAAGGAAACCTTGCATCTTTAAAGCGGTTTAAGGATGATGTGAAGGAAGTGCGGGCAGGCTATGAATGCGGCCTTGTATTTGAAGGCTTTAACGAGATTCAGGAGCTTGACCTGGTCGAAGCATATACGATGGTCGAGGTTCCGCGCTAGAAAGTCTGAGGGTAGAATATGAGAAAAAACAGCATCAAGAACACCAGGATCAACGGCGAGGTGCAGCGGGAATTGAGCAATATCATCCGGGGAGAGATCAAGGATCCCCGGATCGCCCCGATGACCTCGGTGACGGCGGTGGAGGTGGCGCCGGATTTGAAAAGCTGTAAAGCTTACATCAGCGTCTTTGGGGATGAGGCGGCCAAAAGCAATACGCTGGCGGGATTAAAGAGTGCGGAAGGCTATATTCGTATGAAGCTGGCCGGCGGCCTCAATCTGCGCAATACGCCGCAGATTCGCTTTATTCTCGACGAGTCGATTGAATACGGAGTTACCATGGCGAAGCGGATTGACGAATTAAAGTAAGTGCGGCAGGATTTTACTACAGCTGCAACGAATCAGATACAAGGAGGCAGACAGGATGGAAGCATTAGCACCGCAGCTTGAAGGAGTCAAAACAGTGGCGATTGTAGGACATGTCCGCCCGGACGGCGACTGTATCGGTGCCTGTCTGGCGGTTTGGAATTATATTACGTCCTGGTATCCGCAGATTGTTCCGGAGGTTCATTTAGAACCGATACCCAATATTTTCCGGTTCCTAAAGGGCGCAGACCAGATTCTGCCGCCCGACGGCGCGGCCAGACAGTATGATCTGTGCATCGTACTGGACTGCGGGGATGCCGGTCGGCTGGGCGGCGGGATCCAATATTTTCAAAATGCCGGGCGAACCATTTGCATTGACCATCATATCAGCAATGACAGCTTTGCCGACGAGAATTATGTTGTGCCGAAAGCAGGCTCCACCTGTGAGCTGGTTTTCGGCCTTTTGGAGGAGGAGAAGCTGACCAGGGAGATCGCGGAATGTATTTATGTGGGAATTGTCCATGACACCGGTGTCTTCCAGTACAATTCTACTACCTCAAGGACGATGAATATCGCCGGTAAGCTGATGGATATGGGCATTCCTTTTACCAGGATTGTAGACGAGACGTTTTTTACCAAGACCTACAATCAGAATCGGATCATGGGAAAGGTGCTGATGGACAGCCGGCTTTACCTGGACGGCGCACTGATTGTCGGAGTTGCATCCCAAGCGGATCTGGAACGCTTTGAGGTATTGCCCAAGCATTTGGACGGGATTGTCAACCAGCTGCGGGTGACAAAAGGCGTGGAGGCGGCGCTGTTTCTCTATGAGACAAAGCCGGGCTGCTATAAAGCAAGCCTGCGCTCGAACGGAAAGGTGAATGTGGCCAGCCTGGCGGCAAGGCTCGGCGGCGGCGGTCATGTGATGGCGGCGGGGGCGGAGCTCTGTGAGGATCTCGAAGTGCTGATTGAAAAAATCTGTCAGGAAGTAGAACAGCAATTATGAAAAATGGCATCATCAATGTATACAAAGAAGCGGGCTATACGTCTCACGATGTGGTGGCGAAGCTGCGGGGGATTTTCGGGCAAAAAAAAATCGGCCACACGGGAACGCTCGATCCCGATGCGGTCGGTGTGCTGCCGGTCTGCCTCGGCAAGGCGACGAAGGTCTGCGGTCTTTTGACGGAAAAGGAAAAAGGATATCGCTGTATCCTGCGTCTGGGCTTGGAGACGGATACACAGGATCTCTCCGGTGCGGTGCGAAAGGAGCGGCCGGTGGAGGCAACGGAGGAACAGGTGCGCGCTGCCATTTTGCGCTTTGTCGGCCCCTACAGCCAGCTCCCGCCGATGTATTCGGCCGTGAAGGTACAGGGCAAACGGCTCTATGAGCTGGCGAGAGCCGGCAAGGAGGTTGCGCGCGAGCCCCGCAGCGTAGAGATTTTTGCGATTGCGATTGAGGCAATCGCCTTGCCGACGGTGACGATGGAGGTGATTTGCTCAAAGGGCACGTACATTCGCACACTCTGTCACGACATTGGCCAGATGCTTGGCTGCGGAGGCTGTATGGAGCATTTGACGCGCACGAGAAGCGGAGATTTTTTA
>CAMULB010000115.1 GCA_947089585.1 uncultured Lachnospiraceae bacterium
AACTTTTTTTACTTTTTTTATTGATCGGTGAGACTGGATATGAAGAAGGTTCCAGCGTGTGCCTGAAACTTGCTTTCTAGTAAGAAAGAGCCGCTCAAAAACAAGCGGCTCTCTTCAAACTTCAGCGTACCTACTGCTGCTTTAACAATTTTACAATCCGGCTGGTACCCAGTCTTGACGCGCCAAGCGCTAAAAATTGCTCTGCATCCTCTAAGGAAGTGATTCCGCCGGCTGCTTTGATCTTGACCGCTTCTCCCACATGCTCCGCAAATAGTGCAACATCTGCAAAAGTAGCGCCCTGTGTCGAAAACCCGGTAGAGGTCTTAATATAATCGGCTCCGGCCTTCGTTACCACGCGGCACAATTCGATCTTCTCTTCCCCGGTCAGCAGGCAGGTTTCAATGATGACCTTTAACACCAGCTCTCCGCAAACGGTTTTTAAGGTGCGAATCTCATTCTCCACCAGATCGTATCGCCGATCCTTTACCCAGCCGATGTTAATTACCATATCAATCTCAGAAGCGCCGTTTTCAATTGCATCCTCCGTCTCAAACGCCTTGACCTCGGTCGTCTGATAACCGTTTGGAAATCCGATCACCGTACAGACCGGAATTTTTCCTTGCAGATAAGCGGACGCCTGCTTGACATAGGAAGGCGGAATACAGACAGAAGCCGTGTGATATGCAACGGCATCATCACAGATCTGGCGAATCTCTTCCCAAGTCGCCTGCTGTGTCAACAATGTATGATCTACCGCCGATGTGATTTTTTCCAGTTCCATCTAAGGTTCCTCCTTCATATTTTATAGGATCTGATCCATGGCTTCTTTTACATTGGATACGCCGACAAAGCGAATCCCTTCCATCTCCTGAACCGCCTCCATACAGACAGCCGGAAGCACACAGACCGCAAAGCCCAGCTTTCTGGCCTCTGCTGCCCGCTGTCTCGGCATACTGACGGCGCGCACTTCTCCGCTTAGGCCCACTTCGCCAAAGCAAATCGTCTTTTCTCCCACCGGACGGTTGCGGAAGCTGGAGGCTAAGGCCAGCACAATCCCTAAGTCAATTGCCGGCTCATTCATGCGAATTCCGCCTGCAATGTTAATATAGGCGTCACTGGCGGACATCGAAAGTCCCGCACGTTTTTCCAAAACAGCCATCAGCAGATTGACCCGATTCAAATCCGTTCCCGCTGCAGTTCTCCGCGGAAACCCAAAATTGCTTTTGCAGACCAACGCCTGAATCTCCAGCAGCATTGGCCGGGTGCCCTCTAAGGAACAGGCCACCACCGAACCGCTGGCATCCCTTGGCCTGCCGCTTAGCATCACTTCGGAAGGATTCTTTACCTCCCGAAGTCCCTGGTCGCTCATCTCAAACACGCCAATCTCGTTGGTTGAGCCAAAACGATTCTTTACGCCCCGCAGGATCCGATAAACTGCATGACGATCGCCTTCAAAATACAGCACCGTGTCCACCATGTGTTCTAATACCCTGGGGCCCGCCACGACCCCCTCCTTCGTCACATGGCCGACAATAAAAATGGCAATTCCTTTTTCCTTTGCCAGCTTAAGCAAAACGCCGGTTGCCTCCCGCACCTGAGAAACGCTTCCCGGCGCAGAAGATACGTCCTCCCGATACATGGTTTGGATGGAGTCAATGACCACCACCTGCGGCTTTTGGCGTTCCAACACACCGGCAATCAAATCGAGATTCGTCTCGCACAGCAGCGCCAGGCGATCCGAAAAGCTGCCGATCCGCTCTGCCCGCAGCTTGATCTGCTTAAGCGACTCTTCACCGGAAATATACAGCAAATCGAGCTCGGCTGAGAGATTGCGACAAACCTGCAACAGCAGGGTGGATTTTCCAATGCCTGGATCTCCGCCTACCAGTACAAGAGATCCGGGCACAATTCCGCCGCCCAGCACGCGGTCAAGCTCCTCATAGCCGGTCGATACGCGTTCTTCCTGCCCCAGCGCAATCTGCGACAGCTTCATCGGCTGCAACGCCTCCCGAACCGAAGCAGCCCCCGCGCTCTTAACAGGCGTCTTTTGATTCACCAGCTCTTCGGTCAGGGTATTCCATTCGCGGCACCCCGGACATTGCCCCATCCATTTGGACGACTCATACCCGCAATTCTGGCAAAAATAGACGGATATCGTTTTTCCTTTCGCCATATCAGGAATGCTTTACAATGCGCACCGATACCGGCGCCTCTTCACTCAATTCTACACTCAGGCTCAGCTTTCCGCCCAGATTCGTCTTCATATGGCCCACGCTGACGTCCGCTACAAAAATCTCATACTCCGTCTCTTCCTGAAGCTCCAGGGTAATCTGCGCGTCCTCTGCCCCTTCTACCTCAAACGCCAGCTCATTTTCATAAACCTGTAAATGATGCACGGTGGTTCCGGGAACTGATTCGTAGACAAACATTCCGTTTCTCTCCAGCTTTGTAATCTCCCGAAACGTCTTGACCTTATACAGATCCCCATTGTGTTCAAAATTATCCGCTTTTGACTTCTGAGCCAGCTGATGATTGCCAAAGCTGATGGAGCCGTCGGGCTGTGTACAAATCAAATTCTCAATTACTGACATGATATTATCCTCCTGCTTTTTGGATATCCCTGGTTAGACCTTCGGATCCAATCAAATACCCGATTGGACACGAGCAGCCCAACAAGTATACATTATATCCCAAACAACGATTTTTTTCCAGGGTATTTTATCATTTTGTGACAAAACAAATCTCTTTTTTGCGAATCGTGACGTCTACCGGCTGACCGGGGCGAACCCGGCCCTCCAAAATCTCCTCTGCCAGCCGATCCTCCAGACGCGTCTGAATCATCCGGCGCAAAGGCCGCGCGCCGTACTTCGGATCGTAAGCTTCCTGCGCGATGTAGGTCTTTACCGAATCCTTGATATTGAGCTCAATTCCCATCTGGGCCTTACAGCGCTCCGTCAGCGACTTGACCATCAGCGTAACGATTTTTTTCATATGCTCCTTGCCCAACGCATGAAACACGATCGTCTCATCAATGCGATTGAGAAATTCCGGCTTGAAAATCCGCCGTACCTCTTCCATAACGCCGCCCTTCATGCGGTCATAATCCTGCTTGCTGTCCTCCACAGAAGCAAATCCCAGCCGCTTGGGTTCAATGATCGACTGCGCGCCGGCATTGGACGTCATAATAATAATCGTATTTTTGAAATTCACTTTATGACCGTGGGCGTCGGTGATGTGCCCGTCGTCCAGCACCTGCAGCAAAATATGAAACACATCCGGATGGGCCTTTTCAATCTCATCGAGCAGTACGACGGAATAAGGATTGCGCCGCACCTTTTCGCTCAGCTGTCCGCCCTCTTCATATCCGACATAGCCGGGCGGAGAGCCAATCATCTTTGACACGCTGTGTTTTTCCATATATTCCGACATATCGACGCGAATCATCGCCTGTTCGTCGCCAAACACCGCCTCCGCCAACGCTTTGCAGATCTCGGTCTTTCCTACGCCGGTAGGCCCCAAAAAGAGAAAAGAACCGATGGGACGATTTGGATCCTTCAAGCCTACCCGCCCCCGGCGCACTGCCTTCGACACTGCCGTTACGGCTTCTTCCTGGCCAATCACGCGCTTGTGCAAAATCTTCTCCAGCTTTCTTAAACGCTCCGCCTCCTCTTCCTCCAGCTGCTTCACCGGAATCTTCGTCCAGCTGGAGACAACCGCGGCAATCTGCTCTTCATCTACCACCAACGGCTTCTTGGCTTTTTCTTGTTTCTTGACCGCCTTTTTGTATTGCGTCTCAGCTTCCAGCTTCCTCTGCTTCACGGCGGAGGCGCGCGCAAAGTCTCCCGCCTCCAGCGCCTCCTCCAGCTCCTGCCCGGCCGCCTTTAGACTCTGTTCTAATTCTCTCATGCCAAGAGGCTTCTGAAATCCGGCCAAGCGCACTCTGGAGGACGCCTCGTCGATCAAATCAATCGCTTTATCCGGCAAAAAACGATCATTGATATAGCGATCCGCCATCTTTGCGGCTGCCTGTAGCGCTCCATCCTCGATGATGACCTGATGATGCTGCTCGTACTGCGGCTTTAAGCCTGCCAAAATGGCCACGGTCTGCTCTACGGTGGGCTCCTCCACCGTAACCGGCTGAAATCTGCGCTCCAGCGCCGCATCACGCTCAATGTACTTGCGGTATTCCTCGATGGTCGTCGCTCCGATCAGCTGCAGCTCCCCGCGGGCCAGTGAGGGCTTTAAGATATTCGAGGCGTCAATTGCCCCTTCCGCCCCGCCGGCGCCGATGACCGTGTGAAGCTCGTCGAGGAACAGCAGCACATTGCCGGCCTCAATCACCTCACGAATCACCTTCTTAATACGTTCCTCAAATTCTCCCCGATATTTGGAACCCGCTACCATTCCGGCCAGATCCAGTGTTACCACACGCCGGTCCTTTACGGTCTCCGGAACGAGATCCCCGACAATCTGCTGCGCCAATCCTTCGGCGATTGCCGTCTTTCCTACACCCGGCTCGCCAATCAGGCAGGGATTGTTCTTTCCTCTGCGGCTTAAAATCTGAATCACACGCTGAATCTCCTTCTCGCGTCCAATGACCGGGTCTAACTGCCCCATCCGGGCCATTTGCGTTAAATCACGCGAATATTGATCCAGTGTCGGCGTCGTACTGCCGCGCTGCTTACGCACCTTGCTGTTTCTCAAGGCTTCCTTCATGCCGGCCAAATCCTGCCCCATCGCCGCTAAGGTATCCACATATACCTTTTTGCCGCTGACTCCCATCGTATTCAAGAGTCTTGAGGCCACACACTCCGGCTCCTTTAAGATCGCCAGAAGCAGGTGCTCAGTTCCGATTTTGGACGCTTCGGAATGCTCAGCCTCCTGGCAGGCGGCCTCTAAGACACGGCGCGCCCTGGGGCTGTAGCCGTCCCGCTCCAGCAGCAGCACATCCTCTCCCGGTGCGATCAGATCGCGAATCAGCTCCAACAGCTTCTCCTCTGTCATTCCGTTTCCGACCAGCACATGCGCGGCTACACCGGTCTGTTCCCGCAGCAGCCCGACTAAAATATGCTCTGTTCCAATATAATTATGCTGCATCTCGCGGGAGAACTTCTCGGCCAGCTCTAACGCCCGCCTGGCCATTTGCGTATATTCCATCTGCATATAAAAAAATCCTCCTAAACATGTCCGAATTCCTCGTTCTCCTTCATCTCCAGAAAAACATGACTCACCATCTGGTGTACCTCCTCTTCTGAAACGCCCTTGCATACGGCCCGTGCCAAAACCACCTGCAGATTCTTCTGTAATTCTTCCATTGCCTGAAGCTTATCCTCATTGAGGGCAATGACTGCCCCCTTTCTCCGGTCCAGACGGATGAAGCCCTCCTGTTTCAAAACACTGTAGGCCTTGTTCACCGTATGCATATTGATTCCGACGCTGTCTGCCAATTGGCGAACGGAAGGGAGGGAATCTCCTTCTTGATACTGATTCCTTGCGATGCCAATGATGATCTGATTCCGCAGCTGAATATAAAATGCTTCCTCACTGTTAAAGTCGATTTCAATATACATGCTATCACCTGTTTATTTGTTATACTTATAATAACACAGATGGAATTAAAGGTCAATTCCATCTGTGTTATTGATTCACGTTTGTACGTTGATTGTCATTCTTTCCAGATCATTTCCACGAGCTTCACCGCAGACGCTTTGCACAGGCGCAAACGATCGTGTCTCTTTTACAAATCATCCAGATCAATAAACTCAATTTCCTCCCGCGCCTTTTGCTCAGACCGCAGGGATGTGCCCTTCCCCTGGCCATGCTCCGAACCAGGCACCGGCTGGCCAATCCGCCCGGTTGCTGCGCCGGGCACTCGCTGCGGCATCTGGCTGTTTCCCAGTCCAGACCCGCGCGGCGCCGATGGACCGGCTCCCAACCCCGTCCTCTGCTGCGAGGTCCGACCCGCCGTGAAAGCGGATGGCTGCTGTGAGCTCTGGCCCGCCTTCACGCCGGCTCCGATTGACGGCTGTGGGCTCTGACTGGCTCTCACACCAGCGCTGGCCGGCTGCTGCAGCGCCTGATCCATTCGCCCATTGGCTCCGGTCAGCTGCTGCGGCCCCTGGCCCGGTTTTACACCGGCTCCGATTGACGGCTGTGGGCTCTGACCGGCCTTCACGCCAAGCGTCTGCTGCATGTTCTGGCCGGTTCCCGCATTGGACGCCGGCTCTTCCTTCTTATCCTTGGCGGAAAGCGGTTTCTTATCCTTGGCCGCCTTGGTCGCAAAGGGATCCTCCATCAGCTCCTCCTCGTCCGTCCACAATTCGTCCTCTTCCTTTTGCTTCCGCCTCTTGTTTTTTCCAAATCCAAACCGGGGCTGTTTTTGCTCCTGTTCCTCCGGCTCTTCTTCCAATTCATCGTCTGACCAGTCAAAATCATCGTTCTGCTTCCGCCGGCGGAACAACAGCAGATTGACGCAGACAATCAGCAGCAGAACTGTCACCGCTGCCAGAATAAGAATCGCCTTGCGGGAAAATGCTTTTTGTTCCTTATACTTTTCCTCCAGCTGCAGAATGCTTTCCTGCAAGGTCGCAATCCGCCCCTCATATTCCTCCGGGCTCAGCTGCTCCGACGACGCGCCTTCCGAACCCGAAGCCGGTCCCTGCGCGTCTGTTGCGTCTCCTCCATTGACATTGTCACCTGCCGGCTGCTCCCCCGACGGATCTGTGCCGGCCGCTCCCGGCTCGCCGGCGCCTTCCCCGCTGCTCTCTCCCTGCGCCTGCCTCGTCACCAGAATATTGTAGACAACCCTTGCACCGTTCTCGGCCTTTACAGTAATCGCAACCCGGTTCTCACCAACCTCCATCTGATGATTGCCAATGATGTCCTCCACCTCTGCCTTCTGATGGGAGGTCTTGGCCTCCACCTCCAAATCCGTCACTTCATACGGTACAGTCGCCTTATATTCCGTTACATTATAGGAAAAAGCCGGGGACAATTCCCCTTGAGACAGGGTAATCGAGGAAAGACTGTTATCGCTGGACTGGTTGGCATTGCTTTCGCTGTCTGCCTCTCCCGACGCTTCAATCCGAACGCCGGCCGCCGCCATCGCGCTCAGCGCTTCCTGGCTGTCCTTGAGCTTTCCGTTGCTGCCCGACACCTTCAGGCTGCCGCTGCCGGAGGAAATAGCCTTCAATGTAATATTAACGCTTCCGCCGCTGGCATTCACAGTGCCTCCTTCTCCTCCTGTATAATACCCCTCACAGTTGACGAACGAAAAGACACTGGTGTCATACGTAAAAACCATGTCCGCAGTGGCCGCTTCCCCGTTGGCCCCCTGCGCCTGGAGCGTTACTGTCAACGTTCCTCCAACCGCTACCTTGGTGTCGGATACCGCAATCGAAAGCGTTCCGTCCGCCCCATACACCAAAAGAGGCGAACCAAAAAAGCAGCAAATGCATAGCGTAAAAATTGTTAAAACGATCCGTAATTTGTTTGTCTTCATCCTCGTCACCTTCTGTATGATCACAATCCGCTCTTTTCCGCTTCCATCGCGGTCAGCGTTTTGTAGACAGCACGCTCCGCGGCCGGTCTGCTTCCTCTGCGTCGTCCCAGGGCAATACATCCCCCGGCTCTCTAAGGTACTCCAAAAGCTGCCAGATTCCCTCTCCCGTATAAGAGCTCACATAAAACAGCTCCGTACAGCCGGCCAGACGAAGCCAGCGCCCGGCCCGCTCCGGGTCCGCCTCCGGTGCGTCAATTTGTGTCACCACACCAATCACCTGGCGGCAGGAAACGGCTGTCACGCAGGGCGGAAACAGCGAATACGGTTCCGTCGCGGCAATCAGCAGCGCCACTACGTCTGCCTCATAGGAATAAAGCGCCAAGGCCCTGCCCAACGTCCCGTTCTCCGCGTACTCCCCAGGGGTATCAATGATCACATCAAAATGATTGATGTACTGCGTCTTATGGTAGTGAATGGTATCTCCCTTAAGCGCCTGGCGCAGCGTTGTCTTGCCGCATTCACTGCGCCCGGCCAGCATCATCTTTTTCATGTCTTAAGTCCTTGTAATCTCACAGACCGTAAAATCCAATTTCTCCATCAGATATGTATGAATCACCCGTATTGCTTCCTCAACCGCCGCTACGGTGCCGGTAAAAATCAGCGTACCGCTGAAACGGTCAATAAAACCCAGCTCAATATCCGCATTCTTCACCGCCAGATCTCCGGCAATGACCGAAATCTCCGCCGGGCTCATACTCAAAATCCCAATGGCCGAACGGCTGTAATCCACGCTGGGATCCAATCCCAGCTTCTTATATACAATTGGCTGCGGACTGGCAATGATATGCGCCAATGTGACTTGTTTTCCGGGAACAAGCTCCTGTACAATCCGCATTTTCCCCTCCTGGGAGGGCGGTAATTGAAATTCCACAACAATCAACTCCTTCTCCTTTTGTATCATACAACAAAAATCCACACAATACAACCTAAAAATGATCCTTGATGCAAAGCTTGATGAGAAGTATACATAAAATGGCTGCCGCCCGCAAACAGCAGACGCTACCTCCCCGGTTCAAAGATCAGATCATAATTCACGCGCGTATAAAACGCTTCCTCCACGCTTTTCCCCTCCAGATTGCCCTCGCCCAGCATCCACATCGACTTGGCAATCACGGCCTCCAGCGTCATATCGTAAGATTCCAAAATTCCGCATTCCCCTTTGATGCGGTTGCCAACCTCATAGACCGTCATATCACTGCCTTCATGAGCCACCTGTGTGGCCATAATCACCACCGTATCGGGAAATTCCTGATACAGCTGGTAAAACTCGTCGGCAATGGAGGACGGAATTCCCCCCACGCCAAAGCTCTCGACAATGATACAGTCACAGGACTCAAACAAGGCCCGCAGCAGCTTGGGAGAATTGCCGGGAATCAGCTTTAACAAGAAAATCCGCTCGTTCATAGATTCATAGAAGCGCACTCTCCCCCGCGCGGGCATCATCGGGATATAGCGCAGAATCCGCGCATCCTGAATTGCTGCCAGATAGGGGTAGTCAATGCTCTCAAACGCGTTGTAGCTTTTGGAACGGATTTTCTTCGCCCTGGTTCCTGCGATGACCTTGCCGCCAAAAACAATCTGCACTCCCTGAGAATCATCGTCCGCGGCATACAAAAAGC
>CAMULB010000116.1 GCA_947089585.1 uncultured Lachnospiraceae bacterium
TATCGCTATTTTGTTGATTTAGCTCAGTCATTCCTATTTTTCAAACAAGCCCTAGGCGCTGTTTGAAAATTGGAAATATGCCCAGCGGTGAGAAATTCTTTCGCTGGCCGAAGCCAATTTGACCCAGGAATACTTGGTGTGTTCCAAGGAAAATTGGCCGGGCATGGCGGAAAAAGAGCCGCCGTTTGGGTATGTTAGCAAGTTTCAAACGGACCTAGCATTGCAAAAGTTCATAAACCCTCCATTTTGCAGCCAGTCGGTCTTCCTCGGCAATCATACAGCCTGTCTCCGGAACCGGCGGCAAATGATATTTCTCCAGCGTTTCCTGTAATTGACTGTTGTGTTCTTGGTCTATAGCCGTATATTTTTCTAATTTGATTCGGTCAGCTTTTTCCTTTTCCCGCTCTCTGATTTCCAGCACCTCGAGCATGGCTTCCGGCAGTTCGATTCCATTCGCGGTCAGAAGGTCCATCATCATCTGCTCCTGCCGGAGAAGAAAAACGCGAAGCAGGTTTGTATTGCTGACCGCACTGGTGCATTTTATATCCAATCGGGTGACTTTCTGATTCAGTATCTTCAGCTCGTCCAAAATATCGTTGTGCAGCCGTCTGCGAATCCATTTATAGCAGCGCTTCGGCAGGGAGATCAGCCCTGGAACAAATCGCTTGCATACGTGTTTGACCAGGATACCCGCATACTCCAATTTGCTGTCAGCTCGTTGGAACAGGTAATGGAGACCTTCCATATCACTTCTTTCTCTGTACTGTAATACCCTGTCTATTTGCGAAATAAAATAAGTCTTTTTTGCAAGAGAAAATTTCTTCGTTATGAGGAACTCTTTAACACAATAGTCCTCAAGACAGCTCCAATAATTAAACAAGTTTATTGAATAATTGGGATCGCTGTACATATGGGAAATTGCATTATCTCCACTTTTAGAGACAATGCGACGATATTGTGACATACTATTGGGGATGACAAGAAAATCACCAGATAATAACGCGAATAGTTCCAAGCAAAGGTCTCCAATTACATCGTGCGAACAAAATACGGTGTAATCATGCGACTTTTTTAAAAATGGGTTTCTTTGAAAACAGCTGTTAATATGGCCTAATGATTGAATACCATCCCACATGTCTAAAGTTACAATACGATTCCCTTCATAATAATTATAACCTGTTTGTATTTTTACCCCCCACTGGTTTACCCAGTCCACGCAATGCGTGCAGGCGCTTAAATCCGGCCTTGTCTCCATGACCTCGTATTGCAGCTGAAGCTTGTTTTCATCTATCCAGTAATCATCGCCTTCGCAGTGGGCGAGATACCTTCCCCGCGCCCGTTGAAAGAGATCATACGCATTTTTCGTCGGCCCCAGGTTTTCCTCCCGCAATACCATTTGGAAAATGCCGGGGTAACGCTGCGCATAGTCGCGCAGGATATCCTGCGTCCCATCTGATGAGGCGTCATCTCCTACCAGGACCTCGAAGCGGAAACTTGTTTTCTGCATCAAAATACTGTCCAGGCACTGCTTGATGTATTGAGAATGGTTGTAGGTAATAACAATTACGCTGACAGCGATATCTTCTCCACAGCTGATATTATCGTCGTTGTTATTTAGGAAATCCTTGGTAAATCCGTCCATTTCCGGAGCCCCTTATCAAAAATATAGATACTTATCTTTCACACCGCATGAAAATGCGGCGGAGCGATATGCCTATCACAACGCATCCCTGCTGTCTAACCAAGCTTTTGCCTGGATAAGATCCAACTCATCATCAATATCTACAGCCGAAAACTTGTCCACCTCAAATTTGTAAGGATTACGGCCATAAGTATATTTCCATTCGATGGTTTTGGCACGCGGAGCGAGAAGGATCCCATTTGTTACGACGTAGAGATTTGGAAGCTGCTGAGACGGCACCTGCTTTTCACCCAATTCGTAGTTTAACGGGCCATTTTCATCCCACATAAAATGTTTAAAAAGCTCCACTGAAATCAGGCTGTCATACCCATCTTCCAACGCTTCTAAATAGATTTCGATGGCTTTGGAGTAAAGCTTCGGAGAAACCAGCGGCGATGTGCATGGAGCCCAAAGAATATGGTCCCCTTCTATCGCGGAGCAAACTAATTTCACCGTTTCCCCAAACGGCTTTGATATCTCATCACAGTATTCCGCAGGCCGCCTGTGAATATCCACATCATGACTTTTGGCAATTGCCAGCATTTCTTCCGAATCAGATGTGACCACGATCCGGGTTATTGCCGGGACCTTTTTTAACACCTCAATTTTATGCTCAAGAAGCGTACTGTCCCGAAAAGGCGCAAGATTCTTATTTTTTAATCTGCGGCTCCCTGCCCGGACTGGGATAACCGCTGAAATCCTTTCCATTTTTCCTCACTCCGCAGCTGTAAATTGATTGTACTTAATGACTTGCTCGATGATTTCGTTTCGGACCACGGTGTTTTCAAAACCCAGATCGATTCCGAATTTTTTCATCAAATATTCCATTGTCAGGTTCCCGTCGCGCCATTTCCCGCCAAGGCCGATATGTGTCACGTCGATTCCGTCAACACCCTTTTTAATTGCGAAATCAGCAAGCGCATCTGCACGCCCATTTTTGTCATGGAAATGCATTCCCACTCCAATTCCAACTTCTCTGCAAATATCAATTGTGGAGTTTACAAACTCTGTCGTCATGATGCTCTCTGTATCAGCGAAATAAATAATTGGTACACACAGGCGTTTTGCACACTCTGCAAAACGTCTTGTCATTTCAGGGGAATTATTCCCCGCGCTTGTAAAGTTAATATAAACCTCATATCCCAAATTCTGCGCTTCTGCTACGAATGTTTCCAGCTTATTCATGTCTGTCTCATGTGAGCGCGTCAGAATACGAATTGTATCAATTGGGCTGTCGGCTTTAGGTCTCAGTTCCGATAAGGGCCTCTGGATATCCCGCATAGCTGATAGCTTCGTCCGATTCTTTACATGAGAAAAGACATCAAAAATCTCATCGCCCCGTAAGCTGCAATAACGGAAATCACCCCTGTTGGGGTCGGCGGCTTCATTATGAAAAAATCCTAGCTCAATATAATCTATATGCCTCGCCTCTGCAAATCGATAAATATCCTGAGCAACCTTTTTGTCAAAATGCCACCCCGTTTGATAACCCACTTCTCTTAATGTGCAATCGAATACTTTCATTTTAGCAATCATTTTGCTTTCACCCATCCTGTTAAACTATTTCATCTAGATTGACCCGTTCAAAGGCCTCCAGGTTTCCGCCTCTTGTCGCGTTAAAAATCTTGAAATGATTCTGCTCTGCGACTTTTTTCATAAAAGCGAAACCCTGCTGCATGAAATGATTCATGATCGTTGCTTCTTCCAGGTTAACACCCTGCAAGCTTCTTTCATTGGTAAAGTATTGCTTTTGTAAAGAATAGTTACAATCCACCCCAATTAAATAAACCTCCGCGAAACCCATATAGTGGGCAAAGTTAATGCAGGAGTTTACAACCGACAGGAGATTATAAGCGCCTAACGCGATGTTTTTTCGGTATCGGAGCCTAAAATCATTTGCGAACAGGGCATGGTCCAAAAAGCTGAAGGGTATTGTAACGCAGTTCGGTGCGGAAAACATTTCCGGTGCGGTCTGATAGACCGATTCGGAAATGAGAACTTGCTTTGTGCACCAGTTCTTCGCTTCCAGCTGGTATCCGAGCTTTTTATAATCATGAATCGCATTGGGATCCACAATCGAATAGTAGGTTGCGCGCCAGTCTGTCTGACTGTAAATTTGAAACAGCCGGTTTGCTCCAAAGGTAGTCTCGCCTTTCAGCTTTTCTAAATCGTCAACAGTAAGACTGGGGCCGCTTCCAACAATAAAACAACGCTCTCTTTTATGGCTGTCCTTTAGCATCTTGACCGATTCAAACTTCTTCCATCTTGGGGAAAGCCGTAATAGGCGCAAAAGCATGTCAATGTGAAACAACAAGTCATTTCGAAAAAAACCATTTCGGCTCAACAAATATTTGCGCAATCGGAGAAAACGATAAAATGGACGTATACACCGCCACCGAATTTTGCGGCATTCCATTGATGCGTAATTGTAATATCGGTGAATTCCGTATTCTCTCAATAAATCTACGGCCATGTCAACACGCGGGCGGTAGCAGGCCGCAATCAGAAAGACAACGTTTTCTCGATGCGCCAGGTCCGTCAAAGCCTTAGGCGACGCAATACGTAGATTCCACGTTCTGCGCTCCTGCGTATTGCTCCAATCAATCCCGTATTTTATTGACAAATCGGGCGGAGAGCGCCTCATAATCTCCGAAAAGGCATCACAAAGCCCAATGATCACAATGTCTTTTTCAGCTGCCTCGCTTTTAAAGTCCTTCCATGAAGCATGATTTACAACCTCATTCTTTAAATGGCTGCTGTTTCCCCAAAAGGCTGATCTGAGATGTTGGGGCGTTATTTTGTCCAGAAAAAAGTGATACGGAAAATCCAAAATGAACTTTACTAGACTCTTACACCACAAAAGCAAATTGTAAATTAATTGGCGAAGTTTCTTGACCAGGTGGAATATCGTTTTTCTCCGATCCATAATATCCGCAGAGAAATAATTGGAAAATCCCATATCGGCCATGCGGTGAACGGTTTTTTCAAGATCTACTGAGCCCGCAAGCAACACAACCGCATTGCGGTCAGAGAGATCCCTTAAAATTTCGGCAGATGCAGTTGGAACACCATGGATTTCATTTTCTTTGCGGGAAAAGTCATACGAGATAATTAAATCGATCCAAAAACGGTTTATCATAGGTGCGCAGCTTTTTTCGTCGGCCCACAGCACAACCTTTTTATATCCATTTTCTTTTCTGAACTGATACCAATCCTGGTTCAGCAGCTTTTTGCTGCTTGTCCCATATAATTGTTTTAAAATAATTCCCACAATTTTTTCCCGCATTGAGCGATCCCTCTACTCTTTTTTTATCTAATTTTCAAGAATCAGACAATCTATCGCGTTAACATCAAATACTGGAATGTCGAGGCGCTGCTTGACAAAATCCCGTTCTTTAAAATAGTTATCAATAAAAATTGCGTTTTTTTCTGTGATGTATTCTGCTTTCAATCGATTGTCCTTGATCCATATGATATCGTCAAATATATCTTTTGAAATTCTGTACTGTTTTAGCGTATTGTCCAAATCACTGAAGTGACGCGTCAACAGAAAAACTCTCTTTCGATGATTTAGACATTGATAAACAAACTTCATAGCACCTGTATTAACTTTTCCATCGAGAATCAGTGTGTCATCCAAATCTATGTAGACGGCTTCATACTCGCAATGAAAGCGATAGCTCGCTTGCAACCTCCGCTCTTGTTCCAACGGATAATCGTTAAATAAAATTTTAACATCCATGTCCATTGCGTCAAAAAGAGAAAGTAGCGAAAAATTTACACCCAATTTCTCGTACATTGAACTGTTAGTGGCCTGACGTGTCGAGAACTCGAGCAACTTAAATTGCCCCTTTTCATTTTGTTTCGCCTGAAAATACCACGCCCCGCGGAACTTAAGCCTTGCATTTAGCTGCGCTGCCATATTCTTCAGCTCATCTGTCAAGGGGAGCGTTTTTCCGCGCAACGTGATGCCATGCCATATCCGCTCACGCAGACGCGGCCCCACAAAAAGCAGATTACCATGCCGATCCGTAAAACAGTCAACGGATACCTCATCCCCTGGAAGATGCTCACAGATAACCGCATCGCTTTCATCGGCAAGAAACGCGACCAGCTGATCCCTGTTATCTATTCGGCAGACTCTCTGCGACGCCATGCCGACCGCCGGCTTTACAAAGACCGGATAGGCGTCGATTTCATCAACAGTGCAATAAACCTGTGGCGCGAAAGGAAGACCTTGGACCGATTGATACATCAATTTTTTATCGCTTGCTGCCAATACCGTTTCATAGGGCGATGTGACGATTTTCGCCGGTAATCTTTGCTGTATTTGCACTAAACGAAGTGTTACATCATCAAAAGTAGGAATGATGTATTGTATGCCAAATTTTTTTACGAGCGTGGCAAGCGTATCCGCAAATTCAGGGTGATTAATATAAAGCCGTTCATCTCCATAAAAATAGTGCCCCTTTGGATAGCTGTAGTCCGTATGATTCTTTTTCCCCGAGGCACCAAACACATCAAAATGCAAATTGTACCGTAACGCGTTATATATCTCTAATGCACCTTCTGTTCCTGATGGGAACACCAAAACACGGACCCGTTCCACGCTGCATCACCTTTCATCTTAACACTTTGACCGCTAAATCCTTATGGCTTAGCAAACCAATCTTCGGCTCAAAAAGCTTCGTGCCGATCACTTACTCCAATTCATACTCTCTCAACATTTTCTGTACAGTCTTTCTGGAGTTAAACATCATAACATCGATAATGGACAGCGACGAGACAAAGTCACCACCAAATTGTTCATATTCAGATATCCCAGGCTTTAAAAATTTCAACTTGATTCCTTGTAGAGAAAAGTCCTCATATGAATACAACGATTTCCCACCGATAGCGTTGTAATATTCTGTTGCCTCTAAAATTTTGCAAATAGCTAAAACTTTTTCCTGTGCTCTTAGACTGCAATCCTTTTCCAAATGCGAGGACATGATCAGTTCGGTCTTTATGCCTAAATAATCACCAACAATCCGAAATGACTCCAAAAGGTAATCCACAGTATTTTCCTTGCCGCATTCTAGGACAGATCTAACAATTGGATAAGCATCCGCATAGTACGGAGCTTTTTTGTACGACGCTTCAATTTTGCTAAGATTTTTTCTCACAAGCCTTGGGTCATTGTTTACTTTGACTTCATTGATCAGTTGATTTTGACTTCCTCCAAATTTCGGAAGGTTGAAATATGCTGCTTGTCCATGCACTAAAATTCTATTGCGATGGATCCAACCTCGTTTTATGTAATTCACGTCATCAAATATCACATACTTATCTACTGCATTCATTAGCTGCCAATATCCCAGATACGGAAAAAAATATGGCTGCATAATAGCAACTTTCACAGTATTCCCCTTCTTTCCTGCTCTGTTTCTCAAGGGATTATCAAATTGCTGGTCATAGGCTTGTTGGCGCTGCTGTGCTGATTATTGATCAATTTATAAGAATGCCTCCTGTGCCGCTACGCACAATCATCAGCACTTGAAGCCTTCCTTTCAACAAGCCTTTTCCAACATTCTTTTACCCAGGCCTTAAGCCTTTGTTCCAGTTTAAACGCGGCAAAATTTGCGGTCATTTTATACTCTTCCCGCGCAAATCGTTCCAGCCTGCGCGTCAGGTCATACTGCATTCTGTTTACGTCTGCATTATTGGAAAACAGTGTTGCCGTTACGTTTTCCCCCCCGCCGTTTACCGGCACACGGTAACAGCTCATGGTTTCTGGCAGCCTTCTGATGGGGCCTGACATCGTAAGAATCAGCACCACCGTCCGATCAGCAACCATGGGGCTTGCCTGATGGATAATCGAATAATTATGTTCCGTATCAAGAAAAAAATTGCGATGCACCAGCGTGGCGGCCTGCCCCGGGAGATAAATACCACGAAAGTCACGCAGAGTATAGTGCTCTTTAAGACACACCCATGGCAGACGCTGATTTGCAGCCGCCTTTCCATTCTCGTCCACAATCAGACAGGCATGGGTGCAGCCACTGTATTTCGGGTGATTTTCTAAAAAATCGATCTGTTTTTGCAGCTTCAGCGGATCACACCAGTAATCATCGCCTTCACAGCTCGCAATATATTTTCCCCCGGCCCGCTGGAAAAGGTCATATAAATTTTTCGTTGCGCCTACATTTTCCGGTCGGATAAAAACGCTCAGTTTACCTGGATATTGCGCCGCGTACCGGGATATGATCTCGCTCGTCCCGTCTGAGGAACAATCGTCTCCCACAAGGATTTCGTAGGGGAAAGCAGTCTTTTGCTCCAGGATGCTGTCCAAAGCCTGCCGAATATACTTTTTGTGGTTGTAGGTCAGCACAATCACGCTGACCATAACACCGGCATCTCTCATCGGTCCGCATGATCTCCTTTATTTGAACAGTCTCTTTGCCTTTGCGCGTTGGCTGCTTCCCGGCGGAAGCAGCGCGTTTAATAACCGGCGTTTTACATACGGCCAGCCGGCAACAAAATGAACGCCTGGAAACTCTTGGATTCTTAATTCGTCCTGTCGAACTGTCCGATAGACTCCAAGAAGCCGTTCCGCTAAATATCCATCCACTCTCTGCTCCTGAGCAGAATAATTGGAGATATCCGCTCGCTGATCAAATTCTTCTAAAATTGGAAATAACCAGGTGCAGTAATCCCGAAACAACTCCCGCCTCATAATAAAAATATTTCCAAAATAGCAGATGGACGAAGACAGATAGGTTTCCATCGCTTCTTCATAATCTGGATGTGCTTCTCTCAAAATTTCCCTTATCAAGTCTAAATTCTCCCGATGGTGAAAAGGTGCATCAGCGTAATGTTCCTGCACAGGAACATACATATTTTCCCCTTTGGAAAGGATCAGGTCATATTTCTGAATCAGCGCCGCAAACTTGTCGTAGCCCAACCGCTCCAACAGCGGAAGTGTCGGCCTATGTTCAATTATGTAAGGTCGCCGCGCCCCTACCTTCGGATAAAGATAACGCCTATAATGGAAAAAGCCATAGTAATCTGCCTCAACATTTTTCCAGGCCCAATATTGACCTGTCAGCTCACAATAGGAACGGTTCTTGCACGAAATATTGTCGCCGGTATCATCATGCCGGAATCCAGAAAAATGTGTATCTGCCAATGCCGCACCTACTTGGAGCGGAACTAAAAGTGGGTGCTGGGGGACCTCGACTGGCTGATGGCAGCAAACGAAGATTTTAATATCCATTGTCGCATTCCTCACAACCGACATACGTTTTTGGAAAATCAAGCAGCGTCCTTGGAGATACCCACGGAATTATGTAGGAGGAGAGAAAAGGAGTGGGAAGCCGCTCCGTCCCCGGGCTGAGCTGCGGCGGGCGTTTTGCGCGGATAGCCCGCATACCGCTTCCCAAAAGGGCAAGGTAAAACAACTCCATTGAATTGCCGCAGGCCTCTCCAAAGCCGCCAAG
>CAMULB010000117.1 GCA_947089585.1 uncultured Lachnospiraceae bacterium
AGCGCATGCCTGGCTGCGTAAACAAAATGCGTTCCTCTGGCTCCATCCCCGTCATACCATACTCAATCGGACAGGATACAATCAAATCCAACGCCTGCAAATACTTTTTGATCTGCACGACATGGGACGTTGTAATTCCAATCTTCTGTTCCTCTTTGTTCTGGATTTCCAGAATTTTCATCAGATTCTTTGTTACTGCTTCCCGATCCACAGCGTTCAGAAGATTCATCCGTTTGTTTGGATCACGCTCCCGCTTCAAATTCCTTGCCGTAAGGCCTAGATCATGGGACACAAACGGCCTCGTCAGCACCTCAAGCACAAACCGGTGGTTTAGATCCTCGATAATGCGGTTAATCGCGCCCGTCAGCTCCCCGGCTTCATACAGCCCCCGCAAATGGCCAAAGTATTTCCCGAACGAAAAATATGCCAGGGAATGCTGAATATTCTTGCAGATCGCCGTGTCAATATATCTGCGCGTTGATTCGTCATCGCGAAAAGCCACGCCTTCCTCCTGAAGCTCCTCATCCTCAAACTCGGTTTCCCCTGCTCTTAAGGTGCCGCCATAACGGATGTACTCGTCGATACTATGGATCCCAAGGAGCCGACTGTACTCGCGGTATGGAATAAACGTGGTATGAAACGTCCTTTCCCGGTCATACAGCTCGTTGTCCCTCGCAAACCAGAAGCCCAGGGAATCGGTACCGGAAAGTACAATCCGCATCCCCATCGGCACATAAATGTCTGACAGAAGCGCAGCGGAATCAATAAAATCCTCCATCAATGTGACCTCATCCAAAAAAATATAGCGGTAGCCTGCCTGGTACAGCCGATCCAAATCGCGTGTGAGCGAATCAATTTCATCTCCCGTTCGCAGCTTGATATAAGCTGCCTTGGAAAAATTTTCTTCGGACATGTCTGCGATCGCCTGCAGAAGCATGGTGGTTTTGCCTGTCCTCCTAAGTCCATAAATCACGCAAACTCTTGTTTTCACAGTTCCATACAAATATCGTGGAATCTGATGGTAGATCTCTCTTTTCTCCAGCCCCCGGACGCCGGACGCCATGCCGGCAAGCGCGCTCCCTGTTCTTACCTTTGTTTCAAACTGCTGATTGTTTTGCCCGTCCCTGGCCGGAAGCGGGGCAATCTGCGCTTCGACCTTTTGTATGCGTTTCAAACCTTCCATCATGAGAACCTTCACCATCCTTTTGCCTCGATTATAACCTACCCGAACCTACAATTCAATAGATGAAAGCAAACGCGCGCGCACTCCATTCAAACAAAAATAAAGGAACTGAGCTTCGCCCCATCCACATTTTTTTCACGCCATTCATTTCACCCCGTATATTCCGGCCCCGCCGCGACATACTAAATCAATCAGCCATCGTTGTGCCGCTCCCAGATTTCCGCCAGGGAATCAACGGAGCCGTGCACGGCAATTCACAAAATATCTTTCAAAGGAAAAACAATTATGACCAAAGACCAGATAGCGGCATTCCGCTTAGATTTAGCCGAATTCCGAGACATGACGCAAAAATTTTACCGCAAAGAAATTTCCGTACCGGAGTATAAAAGCTTCTCCGGCGGCTTCGGCAGCTACGCCCAGCGAGGCGGGACTGCCAGTATGCTCAGGCTGCGGCTGACCGGCGGAGAGATCACCAAGGACACCTTAGCCATGATCTCGCAATGCATCGAAAAATATCAGATCAGCCTGATTCATCTTACCACCTGTCAAAGCCTGCAGTTTCATAACCTGACCGAAGCGCAGGTGCTAAGCCTGATTGAGGATGCATTTGATCACGGAATCATCACACGCGGCGGCGGCGGAGATTATCCCCGCAACGTGATGGCCTCTCCGCTCTCCGGCGTACAAAAGGGGGAGCCCTTTGACGTGCTCCCCTATGCCAGGGAAGCGGCGGATTACCTGCTGGGTCTGATCGGCACCGTCAAGCTGCCCCGCAAGCTCAAGGTCTGCTTTAACAGCTCCCCCGACGACGAGGTGCACGCCACATTCCGCGATCTTGGCTTTGTCGCCAACGCCGATCAGACCTTTGACGTCTACGCCGCCGGCGGGTTGGGCCGCAGTCCCCGCATGGGCGTAAAGGTTGCCTCCCACACCCGGCCGGACAAGCTCCTGGCTTATATTCAGGCCATGGTTGATACGTTTACCGCCTATGGAAATTATGAGAACCGGGGAAGAGCCAGAACCCGCTTTATGCAAGAGGATCTGGGCGCGGAAGGCTTTGTACAGGCATATCGGGAAAAATTAAAGTACGCCTTAGCCTCCGCAAATCTTGACCTTGACGTCACGGTTCCCGTGCTTGAAAAAACCGGCAGCGACACACACTTTTCCCATCCGCGCGTGATTGCGCAAAAGCAGCCGGGTCTGTATGCCGTATGCTATGCTCCTTGCGGCGGCAATGTCGCGCCCGCCCTGCTGCAAAAGCTTTCGCAGGTGCTTGCGCCGATGCAGGATGTAGCCCTGCGCATCACGCCAGATCAAACACTGTACCTGATCAACTGCACTGCCGAGGAAGCCCGCACGTTCCTTGCACTAACGCCCGACAGCGCAGGGACACGCTTTGAACAGTCTACGGCCTGCATCGGCGCCTCGATCTGTCAGGTGGGCGCACGGGATTCGCAGGCGCTTTTGTCCGCCTGTCTCAACGCCGTAAAAGCAGAACAATTCGCAGACGGCGTGCTGCCCGCCATCCGCATCTCCGGCTGTCCCTCCTCCTGCTCTGCCCATCCAATCGCTGCGCTGGGCTTTCGCGGCGGCGTCAAACAGACGCCGGACGGGCCGAAACCCGCCTTCGCCGTCTACGAGGGAGGATCGGACTGCCTGGGACAGGAGCAGTTCGGGCAGGAGCTCGGCGTGATGGCCGAAGATGAGATTCCTGCATTTCTGGTTGAACTGGGCCGCACCATCACCGCAGACCGGGACGTATACGAGACCTGGATCCAGAAAAACCGTGAAAAATTTCTTGACCTTGTAAAGAAATATATATAACTCAATTGGCCTGCAGATTCGTATAGCCCATCAAGCTCAAATCGACCTCCAGCGCCGCTTCCCGTCCCTCGCGGATCGCCCACACCACCAGCGACTGACCGCGGCGCATATCGCCGGCGGCAAACACATGCTCCGCGCCGGTCTGATAGGAGCCGGACGCCGTGGCCGCGCAGGCACGCTCATTCAGCGATACGCCAAACGCGTCTGCCGTAGCCTTTTCGCAGCCGAGAAAGCCGGCGGCAATCAAGACCAGATCGGCCTCTAAGACCTGTTGGCTGCCCTCCACAGGCGTCATGACGCTGCGTCCGTCCTCGCCCTGCTTCCACTCTACCTTGACGATTTTCACGCCCTTTACATTGCCGTTTTTATCCTTCAAAAATTCTTCTACCGTCGTCTCATAGATCCTTGGATCCTGGCCAAACAGAGCGATTGCCTCCTCCTGGCCGTAATCGGTCTTTAACACCTTTGGCCATTGCGGCCAGGCATTTTCGGGCGCGCGCGTCCGGGGCGGCTTGGGCATGATCTCAATTTGCACCACATTTGCGGCGCCATGGCGGATGCAGGTGCCCACGCAGTCGTTCCCGGTATCCCCGCCGCCGATGATCACCACCCGTTTTCCTTTGGCGGAAAGATAGGTCTTGTTTTTCAGATCACAGTCCAGCAGGCTTTTGGTTGTGGAAGTCAGAAATTCCACTGCAAAATGAATATTTTTTGCCTCCCGCCCCGGCACCTGAATGTCTCTGGGGTTGGAGGCGCCGCAGGCCAAAATCACACGGTCATATTCTTTTAACAGCCGGGCAGCCTTGAGATCAGTTCCGACATTGGTCCCGGTGACAAATTCCACGCCCTCCGCTTCCATCACCGCCACCTTGCGCTCGATCACGGATTTTTCCAGCTTCATATTGGGAATGCCGTACATCAGCAGACCGCCGACGCGATCCGACCGCTCGTATACGGTCACGCTGTGGCCGCGCTTGTTCAGCTGGTCGGCCGCCGCTAAGCCGCTGGGGCCGGAGCCGACAACCGCCACCCGCTTGCCGGTACGCACCCGCGGCGGCATAGGAGCGGCATAGCCCATCTCATAGGCATACTCGATGATGCCGTATTCATTTTCCCGGACGGTCACAGGCTCGCCATTCAGACCGCAGGTACAGGCCGCTTCACAGAGCGCCGGGCAGACACGGGCCGTAAATTCCGGAAAGTTGTTGGTCTTTTTCAGACGGCGATACGCCTGCTCCCAATTGCCGGTATAGACCAGATCATTCCATTCCGGCACCAGATTGTGCAGCGGACAGCCCGTCACCATCCCCATCAGCTCGACGCCGGACTGGCAAAAGGGAACGCCGCAGGCCATACAGCGCGCACCCTGCAGCTGCTGCTTTTCCCGCGAAAGAGGGAGATGGAATTCTCCAAAATGATGTATCCGGTCCTTCGGCTCCTGCGCCTGGCTGACCTGCCGCTGATAATCCAAAAATCCTGTTGGTTTTCCCATAATTCTCTCCCTCCCTTACCGCGCCTTGCTGGCATAAAACGCTTCGATCTGAGCCTGCTCGGAGCTTAGGCCCTTTTCCTCCATCTGCACGATGGCCATCATCATCCGGTTGTAGTCATAGGGAATGACCTTTTTGAATTTGGGCAGATACGCTCCAAAATCAGCCAGAATCGCTTTGCCTTTTACGGAGTTAGTCAGCGCCACATGCTCCTTGATCATTTCCTTCAGCTCGATCACGTCGTATTTGCTGCTCACCGCTTCGGTGAACACCATTTCCTTATTGACTCTGGTATAAAAATCCTGCTCCTCATCGAGCACGTAGGCGATGCCGCCGCTCATGCCGGCCGCAAAATTTTTGCCCGTTTTACCCAAAATGACAACGCAGCCGCCCGTCATATATTCGCACCCGTGATCTCCGACGCCCTCAGCCACAGCGCGAACTCCGGAATTGCGGACACAAAACCGCTCGCCGGCCACTCCGTTGATAAACGCCTTGCCGCTGGTCGCCCCGTAGAGCGCCACGTTGCCAATAATAATATTCTCATCCTGGCAAAACGATGCTCCGGCCGGCGGATAGACCACCAGCTTGCCGCCGGAAAGTCCTTTGCCAAAATAATCGTTGCTGTCGCCCACCAGCTCCAGGGTCAGGCCGTTGGGGATAAATGCGCCGAAGCTCTGGCCGCCTGCGCCCTTGCATTTTACGATGAAGGTATCCTCCGCCAGTGTATCCTGATACCTCCTTGTGATCTCCGAGCCAAAAATCGTACCAAAGGAACGGTCGGTATTTGTTACCTCCAGATCAATGCTCCGCCGCTGACCGTTCTCCAATGCCGTGCGCAGCTGCTTTAACAAAATCCGCTTATCCTTTGTATTCTCCAGGGCAAAATCATAGATCTGCTTGGGGTCAAAGGTGACTTTGGCCCTGGGGCACGCATATGGGTTGTTCAAAATGCGGCTCAAGTCAATCTTTTTCGCCCGCTCGCTCAGCTGTGGGCGCACCGTGAGCAGATCGCTTCGTCCCACCAGCTCATCGACTGTGCGCACACCGAGCGCGGCCATATATTCCCGCAGCTCCTGGGCGATAAATCGCATAAAATTGATCACGTACTCCGGTTTTCCGGAAAAATGCTTGCGCAGCGCGGGATTCTGCGTGGCAATCCCCACCGGACAGGTGTCAAGATTGCAGACCCGCATCATCACGCAGCCCAGCGTCACCAGCGGCGCCGTGGCAAAACCGTACTCCTCCGCGCCGAGCAGCGCGGCAATCGCCACATCCCGGCCGCTCATCAGCTTCCCGTCCGTCTCAATCCGCACCTTGTTGCGCAGCCCGTTTCGGATCAGCGTCTGATGTGTCTCCGCCAGTCCCAGCTCCCAGGGCAGACCCGCGTTGTGAATCGAGCTTCTGGGCGCAGCCCCGGTGCCGCCGTCGCAGCCTGAGATCAGCACCACCTGTGCCCCGGCCTTGGCCACGCCGGCCGCAATGGTTCCCACACCGGCCTCAGATACCAGCTTGACGGAAATCCGCGCCTTTTGATTGGCATTTTTCAAATCGTAAATCAGCTGCTCCAGATCCTCAATCGAATAGATATCGTGATGCGGCGGCGGCGAAATCAGGCTCACGCCCGGCGTGGAATGCCGTGTTTTTGCCACCCAGGGATAGACCTTGCCGCCGGGCAGATGACCGCCCTCTCCCGGCTTGGCTCCCTGTGCCATCTTGATTTGAATCTCCTGCGCGCTGACCAGATAACGGCTGGTAACGCCGAACCGGCCGGAGGCCACCTGCTTGAT
Source organism: uncultured Lachnospiraceae bacterium (assembly GCA_947089585.1). GTDB lineage: Bacteria > Bacillota > Clostridia > Lachnospirales > Lachnospiraceae > 14-2. Next base: position 6,288 of record CAMULB010000117.1, read on the forward strand.
CGCCGAGCAGCGGTTTTTCCCGTCCGCGCCAACGGTCAGGCGTTCCAGGCTTTCGCCGCCCTCACCAGAATTGGATTTGCCGTGCAGCGTGTTCATGGCGATGGCCAGCGTCTCATGAGCCTCCTGGGAAATAGAGCCATACGACATAGCGCCGGTCTTAAAACGCGTGACAATCGCATCGACACTTTCCACCTCTTCAATTGGAATCCCCTTTTTCGGATAGCAGAAATCCATCAAGCCCCGCAGGCTCATCGGCTGCTGCTCCGTGTCGATCAGCCTTGTATACGCTTTGAACAGCTCATAGTCGCCCCGACGCACCGATTCCTGCAGCAGATGTATCGTCCTGGGGTTGTACAAATGCTCCTCCGCCCCTGAGCGCAGCTTGTGACGTCCCTTGCTGTCCAGCGTCAAATCCACCTCCAGCCCCAGCGGATCGTATGCCGCACTGTGCAGCAAATCCACATCCCGCTGAATATCGTCCAGTGTAATTCCGCCGATGCGGCTGACCGTATCGGTAAAATAACGGTCGATCACATCCGCATCAATGCCTACGGCTTCAAACATTTTCGATCCCTGGTAGGACTGAACCGTGGAAATTCCCATCTTGGAAGCGATTTTCACAATGCCGTGCAGCACCGCATGGTTGTAGTCATCCACCGCCGCATAATAATCCTTGTCCAGCATCCGCTCGTCAATCAGCTGGCGAATCGAATCCTGCGCCAGATAAGGATTGATCGCACAGGCGCCGTATCCCAGCAGCGCGGCAAAATGATGCACCTCCCGCGGCTCGCCGCTCTCCAATATGATCGCCACATGCGTGCGCTTTTTCGTCTTGATCAAATACTGCTGCAAGGCGGATACTGCCAGCAGCGAGGGAATGTACACATGATTCTCGTCGATGCCGCGGTCGGACAAAATCAGGATATTGGCCCCGTCGCGGTACGCCCGGTCTGCTTCGACAAATAAGCGGTCGATTGCTTTTTCCAGACTGGTATTTTTGTAGTAGGTGATGGGAATGACCTCCACGCAAAAGCCCTCCACCTTCATATGCTTGATCTTCATCAAATCCGTGTTGGTGAGAATGGGATTGTCCACCTTTAACACCTGACAATTCTTGGCCTCCTCCTGCAGCAGATTGCCGTCCTCGCCCACGTAAACGGTCGAAGAAGTAACAACCTCCTCGCGAATCGAATCAATCGGCGGATTCGTCACCTGCGCAAAGAGCTGCTTAAAATAGTTGAACAGCGGCTGATGATCCGCGCTCAGCACCGGCAGCGGCGTATCCGCTCCCATCGCCCCGATGGATTCCGCACCGTTTTTGGCCATCGGAAGAATGTCGTTCTTCAAGGATTCATAGGTATAGCCGAACGCCTTCTGCATCCTTGAGCGTTCCTCCCTTGTGTATTCCTGCACCCGTTCATTGGGAATCCGCAGCTTTTGCAGGGAGACAAGATAGCGGTCAAGCCATTCACCATAGGGCCGACGAGACGCATAGCATTCTTTCAGCTCATCATCGTCGATCACCCGGCCCTGCACGGTATCCACCAGCAGCATTTTACCCGGATGCAGCCGTTCCTTGACCAGAATCTTGGTCGGATCTACCTCCAGCACGCCCACCTCGGAGGATAAAATCAGCTCGTCGTCCGTCGTAATATAATAGCGGGAGGGACGCAGTCCGTTGCGGTCGAGAATCGCGCCCAGAATATCGCCGTCGCTGAACAAAATCGAAGCCGGGCCGTCCCAGGGCTCCATCATCGTCGCATAATACTGGTAAAAATCCTTTTTCTTCTGGCTCATAATCCGATTGTTGGCCCAGGGCTCAGGAATCGTAATCATTACCGCCAAGGGCAGCTCCATGCCGCTCATGACAAGAAATTCCAGCGTATTGTCCAGCATAGCCGAATCACTTCCCGCCGTGTTGACCACCGGCAGTACCTTGGAGAGCTCCCCTTTTAAATGCTCGGACTCCATCGTCTCCTCTCTGGCCAGCATCTTATCGGCATTGCCGCGAATCGTGTTGATCTCGCCGTTATGGACAATAAAGCGATTGGGATGGGCCCGCTCCCAGCTGGGGTTGGTGTTGGTGCTGAAGCGGGAATGCACAAGGGCAATGGCCGAGGTGTAATCGGCGCTCTGCAGATCGGCAAAAAACAGCCGCAGCTGGTTGACGAGAAACATGCCCTTGTAGACAATCGTGCGGCTGGAAAGCGACACCACATACGTATCGTCATTGCTCTGTTCAAACACGCGCCGCACCACATACAGCCTGCGGTCAAACGCAAGCCCTTTCGCAAGCTCCGCCGGCCGTCTGACAAACGCCTGCAGAATGCAGGGCATACAGTCCACCGCCTTGTGGCCCAGTGCGGACGGGTCGGTCGGCACCTCGCGCCAGCCAAGGAATTCCATTCCTTCCTTGCGCACAATGATCTCAAACATTTTCTTCGCCTGGTTGCGCTTCAATTCGTCCTGGGGAAAGAAAAACATCCCTATGCCGTAATCCCGCTCTTCGCCAAGCGAGATTCCCTGCGCCTGCATCACTCTGGAAAAAAAGCCGTGTGAAATCTGCAAAAGAATTCCTACGCCGTCTCCAGTCCTACCCTCCGCGTCCTTTCCGGCGCGGTGTTTCAAATTCTCAACAATTTTTAAGGCATTTTCTACGGTTTTGTGGCTCCGATGCCCTTTGATATTGACTACGGCTCCGATGCCGCAGTTATCGTGTTCAAATCTTGGGTCGTATAATCCGGTTGGGGATTGGTTGGTCATGGGGGGAACCTCCTTTTTGGGGGCGTTTGGGGAATCCGGGGGGGGAGCTGGTGGTGGGGGGGGGGGGGG
>CAMULB010000118.1 GCA_947089585.1 uncultured Lachnospiraceae bacterium
GCCAGCTTCTCCTCGCTGGTGAATACATTGTGCGGCGCCTTGCGGCTGTCGTCGCGGTAAAAGGCCACCGGCTCAATGCTGGAATCCATACCGTTGATGTTGTGAATATCCTCGCGCGCAAGCAGCGGCTCCGCATAGATCGCTTGTCCATAATGCACATAAATCGCGTCAAATTCTTTGGCAAAATAGACGAAATAATGGCGGCAGCTTCTGGTGGAGCCGATCTTCTCAAGACCGGATACATCCTGGAAAATCGCCATCAAACGCGTAATCGAGCCCTCCACCGGAACCTCATAGATCACGTCCGCATTGGAAATACCATACTGCGGAAGCGCATCGACGGTATTGCCGATCATAATTGCATAGGGACGATGTCCGGCAATCGTCTCGTCAATCCACTCGCCGGTCAGATAGCTCTTGGCCATCCCTTCGGGCACGGTATTTTCCGGCTCAGGCTCCTCCTCCTCTGGCTCTTCTTCTGGCTCAGGCTCCGGTGTCGGCGCCGGTTCTTCCTCCTTCGGCGGTTCCGGCTCCTCTGCCTTCTTGCCGCACCCCGCAGCCGTAACCGCCAGCAGCATTGCCATACACAGTAACAACAACTTTTTTTTCATGATTTCCTCCTTCTGACGCATTGCTTGCGTCATCCAGGCGAATCTGGAAGATGACTTCCAAATATTTTCCTCCTGGTTTATCTTAAAATCTGCATATTTTGCAAAATATGCCTCTGTCTTGCTTCCATCACCGCCGCTTCTGTCTCAGTCATATGGTCGTATCCCAAAAGATGCAGGATGCTGTGGACAATCAAAAAGCAAAATTCCCGCTTCTGGCTGTGTCCATACGCCTCGGCCTGCTCCTTGATCTTCTCGGCGCACAAAATCACATCGCCCAAAAGCGCCTCTCCGGTATCCGGGTTGAAGTTGTCCGCATCCTCCTCAAGCTGCGCATATGCTCCCGCCGTCAGGTTCTGCATCAGTGGAAACGAAAGCACATCCGTCACAGCGTCGATTTGTCTCGTCTGACGGTTGATGGCTTGTATCTCTTCTTTTGTCACCAGAAGGATATTTACTTCGGCCTCATAAGGAAATTCCTCTGCCGTAAGAGCGGCCTCCACCGTCTCTTCAGCTAACCGCTGATCGGGAAAATCAAACGAAAGGCCGCTTTCATTTTCCAGGGTGATCGTCATATAATCCTGCCTCCTTAATCAAAAAATCACGCACCAGTAAAAACAGATTCATGCTAAGGCCCGACTGATCATACAATCCGCTGGCCGAGCTGTCGTTCAGCGTCTGGTAGATGACAATATCCTGGTTCCAGCTGCTTGAAAGTGTGTCCGCATCCAATACATCGAACTTTGTCACAACTTGATCCACGATATGTACCAATGCCGATTCTCTGGTCGAAGGCAGATACAGCTCCCCGTTGTACTCTCCCAGAATCTGTACAAGCTCTGGCGGAAAATGATACTTTTTCGCCAGCTTGACGCCGTTTTCCACATAGGGCTCTCCCTCCAGCCGGCCCAAGCGGTAGTAAAAGCCGGCCGCCGCCATCAGATGCTCGTCCAATTTCAGCTTTTTCGCACATTCCCCGGCAATTCTCGATACCTTCCTGGCATGATCGTAATCGGCCTGAGAAAACGCCTTGATCTCACGCACCAGTTCCTGTGAATCGTCAATGATCCGATCCAGCCGCTGCATACGGCTCTCCTTCATCTGATCCTGCCACATGCGAAACAGCACCGCGCTGAAGGAGGCGCTGATGAAGCCGCATAAAATGCCGTAGAGCACAATCATCCAATTGAGCGCACCATTTTCAAGAATAAAAAAGGATGCGCCAAGCACGACCGTCGTGGTGACAAACAAAAAGCTGCTCCAGAATAAATCCATTTTTTTCTTCATATATTGTGTCACCACACTGCCGCAGACGCACAGCAGCAGGTAGCAGGACAACAGCGGAATGCTCTGGTTGGCCGTACAGACTAACAGCACCGAGCTGTAGCAGCCGGCCAAAAGTCCCAGAAACGGCGTTGCCGACATGGTCATCAGAATCGAGATTAAAAGTACCGGACGGGCATAATCCGGCAAAAAGCTGATCAGAATCGTAATCAGACAGCTAATGCTGTAAAACAGCGCAATTCTGCAAAAATTATTTGCCTGCTCGTCAAACGGCCCGCGCTCCATCCGGTTGTATTCCAGCTCAAGAATCATAAAAATACAAAAGACAAAGCCGGTGACAAGCAGAAATACTAAATCTCCGCTCTGGCTGTCGCCGCGAAGCAGCACCGCTGCCGTCATCAAAGCTGTATCCAGAATCATCAACAGAACCATCGCAAAACGGCTCCATGACCATTTATTTTCTAACACCATACCTGCCGCTCCTGCTTCTGTCTCTTACCTGCCGCTCTTCGTCGCGTATTCCCTGCCGCTGTGAAAGCATGGCCCGTTCCCTGCGCCGCCGCTCGCCGCGGTTCGGCTGATTTTGCTTTTCGTATGCTTCATAGGCCATCACAATGCGCTGTACCAGCGGATGACGAACCACGTCGCTGCCGGTCAGATGGCAGATGGCAATCTCCTCCACCCGGCTTAACACACGGGTGGCTATATCGAGACCGGAGACGGCCCCCGGCGCCAAATCCTTTTGCGTGGCATCGCCGGTGATCACGACCTTCGAGCCAAAGCCGATTCTGGTGAGAAACATTTTCATCTGCGCCGGCGTCGTATTCTGCGCTTCATCCAGAATGATAAACGCATTGTCCAGCGTCCGCCCGCGCATATAGGCCAGCGGCGCAACCTCAATCAGCCCCTTTTCCATATTTTTGGCAAAGCTGTCCGCGCCCATGATCTGATAGAGCGCATCGTACAGCGGACGCAGGTAGGGGTCGATCTTGCTCTGCAGATCACCGGGCAGAAAGCCCAGCTTCTCACCGGCCTCAATCGCCGGGCGCGTCAAAATAATCCGGCTCACTTCTTCGTTCTTAAATGCATGAATCGCCATCGCCATTGCCAGATATGTCTTGCCGGTTCCAGCCGGGCCGATCCCGAATACAATCATTCGCTCCCGGATGGCGTCCACATAGGCTTTCTGTCCCAGCGTCTTGGGCTTGATCGGTTTTCCGCTGATGGTATGGCAGATCAGATCCTGGTCGATCTCGGTCATGGCCTGCTCCTTCTCCTCAAAGGTCAGCGCAATCGCGTAGTCTACATTCTGCTCCGTAATCGCATTGCCCCGCTGGGATAAGGCCAGCAGCTGATCCAGGGTTCGATGTGCCCGCGCCACCTGGCCCTCGCTGCCCAAAAGCTTCATACTGCCGTCGCGCATCACGGCGGTCACTTGGAAGGCCCGTTCTATTTTCTTGATATATGCATCAAACTGGCCGAATACATTGGCCATATGCTCGGTTGGTATCTGAATCGTTGTCTCAGTCAGACTCATTGCTGCTTTGTTCCTCCTGTTGTGTCTTAAGACCCGTTCGTTCCTCAAGCGCCGTCCCGCCGTCCGTCGGCGCTTCTGGCGCAAGCTCTCCTTGACTGGTTGCCTGCCGCTTTCCCATCGGCTCAATCACCCGAATGGTTCCTGCGGCGGTGCACACATTTGCTTCTGTTACTATCATAACACTATTTTCTATAATTTGAACCCCTTTTTGTTCTAATTTTTTGCAAAATTCCGCCAATTTATGCTCAGCCAGCGCCTCGGCCTGTTGTTTGGTATACTTTTTTTTCTCCAGAACGTACTCCTTCGATTCCTCCGTGTAAAGGACAATCGGCAGATAAAAGCTCTCCCCCAGCTTCAGCGGCAGCTCGGTCGTCACCTTATCGCAGTGCTGAAATGCATTTTTGCCAAAGGGAAGGCGCAGCAGCTTGCCAAACAGCCCCAGCTGGTAGGATTTCTTGCTGTTTCCGGTAAATACCTTGTCCTCAAAGGTCATGGAAAAGCGCTCGTCGTAGGAATATTCGGTCACAGCCAAAATGTCCGCATCCGCAGGACAATACTGGTAGTTGACAATCTCTCCGCTGTCGTTGTAAATGGGGAGCTTCCCTTCCACCAGCATGTCTCCGGCCTGCACCTTCGTGCCCTTTTCAACGTAAGGCGTCCCCCGGCGGGTAAAAATACTGTAAATTTCCCCGTCCTTCTGCGCGATCAAGTCGCTTGGCGCGTCGTCTATGTCTGCCTTACGTTCCTGATTTGTGGCCAGATTCTCCTGAATCTCAATGATCAGGCGTGTTCCCTGAATCTTGGCGGACGCCCAGATCACATCGTCGTATTCACTCCGCAGCAGCTCCTCCAACGCCGCACAGTCCAGGCGCGACTTTAAGATGCCATGGTAAATGTCGTGCTCTTCCAAAAATTTGATGATGGCGCTGTCCGTCCGGTGCAGATTTCCCTCCACCTGAATATTCCAGATAAACAGCGACATGACATACAAGGAAACCGAGCACAACAAAATCCCGAAAAAAAAGATCTTGCGCTTGCGGTAGCGGTGCATCCAAAAAGGAAGGCCGAAGCGTTCCAGAATCAACAGTCTTGTCTTTGTTTTTCGTAAAATCGGCTTTAACTGCCGAAAGCCCGGAAGGCTGATGCAGAATTCATAGTGTTCCTCGCGATATTCTAAATTCCAGATCAGGATATTCCGGTTGCTGCACAGATTTAAAAAACGTTCCGGCGCATATCCGGTCAGCCGGACCTTGACATAGCCCTGCAAAAATTTCAGCTTATCGGCAAACAAATCTTCTCTCCTTATGGGTCATATACGATTCGGTGAATAGAGCCTGTGATCTTCATTTCATCGTTGGTATAGTATTCGATCAGCAGACAGCTTCCCGCCACCTCTACCTGGCAGCCCTTGGTCTGGAGCCGGATCTTTTCATTCGTATATTCGAGGATGCCCTTATAGTTCTCGATCAGAACCTCGGACTTCCCGGTGGCGGTGACAATCACCGCCCCGTACATGATATCCTTCGGCAATTCTAAGGAGGATACAAGGTTTGATTTGACTTTTTTTAATTTTCCTTTTCCCATATCATACTATATGAGGAAAGTGGCGTTGGTATTCCCGCGATCAGATGCAATTCTCGTCCACGATGCCCTTGATCATCAAAGTCTCGCCTGCATACGCGCCGATCTCATAGGCCTTGACCACCTTTGCATAGGCTTTGATCGCTTGTTCCATCTCGTTGGCATAGACGACAGCCAGCGTCTCGCCGTCCGCGACGCGATCGCCGCGCTTTTTCTTTAACAGGATTCCCACGCCAAGGTCGATTTCGCTCTCCTTCGTCTCCCGGCCGCCGCCTAACAGCAGGCTCGCCAAACCGATCTCCTCGGCCAAAATACGAGAGACGTATCCATTTTGCGTATTTTTTACTTCTAAAATCACATTGGCGCCGGGCAGCTCCTGCGGGTGAAATACCCCGTGCGCGTCGCCGTCCTGCGCTTTGACAAATTCGGCCAGCTTATTTAAGGCGGCGCCGCTTGCAATCGTCTCCTTAAGCAAAGCCTCTGCTTCCTCACGCGTCTCGGCCTTTTGCGCCAGCAGCACCATCTGTGCGCCCAGTGCGTACACTACCTCCATCAAATCCTTCGGCCCCTGCCCGTTGAGGGATAGAATCGCTTCCTTTACCTCCAGCGCGTTGCCTACGGCGAAGCCCAGCGGCTGATCCATATCGGTGATCACGGCCCGCGTGCGCTTCCCGGCCCCGTTGCCGATGCGCACCATCTCCTTCGCCAGGGCAAATGCATCCGCTTCTTGCTGCATAAACGCGCCGCTTCCGGTCTTGACGTCCAATACAATCGCATCGGCGCCGGCGGCCAGCTTTTTGCTCATAATGCTGCTGGCAATGAGGGACATCTGATTGACGGTCGCCGTCACATCCCGCAGCGCATACAGCTTCTTGTCGGCGGGCGCCAGATCGGCCGTCTGCCCCATGATCGCCAGCTTGATCTGATTGACATTTTGGATAAAACGCTCCTTGCTTAAGCCGGTCGTAAAGCCTGGGAAGCATTCGAGCTTGTCGATCGTGCCGCCGGTATGCCCCAGCCCGCGGCCGGACATCTTGGCGACCGGAATCCCCAGCGCTGCGATCATCGGCGCCAACACCAGCGAGGTCTTATCGCCCACGCCGCCGGTGCTGTGCTTATCGACCTTGATCCCGGAGATGGCAGACAGATCGAGTACGGTGCCGCTGTCCCGCATCGCCAGCGTCAAATGCAGCGTCTCCTCTGCGTTCATCCCCTGAAAGCAGATCGCCATCATCATGGCGGACATCTGATAATCGGGAATCCTGCCGGACGTATAGTCCGCAATCATCTGCTCAATCTCTGTCTTGGCAAGCGCAAGCCCTTGCTTCTTCTTCTCAATCAAATCGTACATTCTCATAAGCTACTCCTCCGGTGTCCGAAATAAGGGCGTGGAAAAATAACGCTCCGCCGTATCCGGCAAAATCGTCACCACGGTCTTTCCCGCACCAAGCTTTTTCGCCAGCTGCAGGGCGGCGGCTACATTGGTGCCGCTGGAAATGCCGCACATCAGTCCCTCCAAGCGCGCCAGATCCTTCGAGGTCTTTAGCGCGTCCTCATCCGTCACAATGTAAATGTCGTCATAAATCTGCTGATTCAATACCTTGGGCACCACGCCGTCGCCAATGCCCATCTGAATATGCGTGCCTACCGTTCCACCGGCAAGAATCGCCGCATGCTCCGGCTCCACAGCCCAGATCTCCATCTGCGGATTTAAGGCCTTGAGCGTCTCGCCGATGCCGGTGATTGTACCACCGGTGCCGATTCCTGAGCAAAAGCCGTGAATCGGGCCGGCCACCTGCTCTAAAATCTCAAGCCCGGTGTGATGGCGGTGCACCATGGGATTGGCTTCATTTTCAAACTGCTGCGGCACAAATACGCGTGGATTCTCCCGCGCCATGCGCGCGGCGGTCTGCACACACTCCTCGATGCAATCGCCGATATTCCCCGCGTCATGGATCAGGATCACCTGCGCGCCATAGTGCTCGACTAAAAATCTGCGCTCTTCACTGACGGAATCCGGCATAATGATGATCGTCTCATAGCCTTTAACGGCCCCGACCAATGCCAGGCCGATGCCCTGGTTGCCGCTGGTCGGCTCGACAATGATCGAATCGGGCTTAAGGATGCCCGCTTGCTCGGCCTTCTCAATCATACTGTAGGCCGTGCGGGTCTTAACCGAGCCGCCGACGTTTAATCCTTCAAATTTGACCAGCACACGGGCGCTGTCCGGGGCTGTCATACGATTCAACTGAATGATCGGAGTGTGTCCGATGGCTTCTAATATGTTCTGATAGATCATAATTTACTCCATTTCTGCTGCGCCACGACCCGCGCCCGCCTCCTTAAGAAGAAACAGAACGCACGGCCGCAGCCTGCTTTCTTTCCAAATTTAGGATATCATGAATGTGCTTCGGTGTCTATACGTTCCTTTATTTTTCATGGATCCGTTCCTGATCCATCGTTCCGGCGGATGGGTCAAATGGGGCAGCCCCACAGCACTTTGCACGCTGCATACACCTTCTGCTGTAAGTAAGAATTTCCTCCGGAAATCCCATCTGCGCCAACATGCTGATGGCGTTGCTCTCCCCGCCGATTCCCTTGTGAATGCAGTAATCAAAGGAAATGTCCCCGTCCTCCATCGTACTTTGAAAATAATAACAGTCGTAACGCTCTCTTAATCGTTCCACCAGCTCCATATCGTGTGTCGCAACCGCCGCTAATCCGTGCTTCTGGGAAAAATAATGCAGCACCGCTTCCGAGGCTGCCAGCCGCTCCCCGGTATTGGTTCCTTTTAAAATCTCGTCAATCACGCACAGCACCGGAATCTGCGCTTCCACCGTATCCAGCATTCGCTTGAGATACGATACCTCCCGCATATAATAGCTTTCCTTCGTCAGGGTGCTGTCCCGCACAGCCATCGAGGTCATAACCATACAGCGCTGCATCCGCATCGAGGCGGCGGCACAGGTGTGCACGGCCTGACCGAGCAGCACGTTGATGGCCAAAGCCTTTAAAAATGTCGATTTTCCAGAAGCATTGGCCCCGGTAATCAATGCATTGCGCCGAAGCACAAAATCATTGCCGACCGGCTCCTCCACCAACGGGTGAAACAGCCCTTGCGCTTCCAGCGCCGGCTGATCCCATAAAACCGGCTGACAGCATGTGGGCAAACTCGCGCGAAAGGAGGCGATGGCGATGCCGAAATCGACACTGCCTGCAAAATCGTACAGCGCCATGATTTCTGTCGTTCGTTTGTCAATCAGCTTCGTGATGTGATTGAACAGAGACAGATCATAAAGCGTAACACCATACAGATAGTCGAGAAATACGGCAAACGGATCGCCGGACGCAGCCGAATAACGCCTGGACTGCATACTGCCGATCATCCAACGCAGCCTGGCCAAATCCTGTTTCAGGCCCAAGTCTGTTCCCAGCGGCGACTGCCCCTTCCATTGTGGAAGCTGCTCCATCAGGCGGTCAAAATCAATCATCTGTTTCAGATTCATCAGCGCGTCTAAAAATACCTCGTATTTGTTTTTTGTCACCACATAAATGCCCAAATTGACAAACGCGAGCAGTACCGCCGGCAGCGCCAATGCGCCGCGCGTGGCCACGGCCAAGGCCACAAACGCCAGCAGCAGAAGCTGCAGGATATGGTAGACCGCCGTCACTCCGATCGTGCAGATCTCGGCATGCTTGAGAAAACGGGGCAGATAATAGGCCTCCTCCCGCTTGCCGATGGCCATCAGCGCCTCCTCAATGCGCAGCCGTTCGGATTCATTTTTCAGATAAAACGCCTGCTGCTGCTCAAATGCCGTCCAGTCCGCGTCCTTCTCCCAGCAATGCAGCCTGCGGTAGAGCACCTGCTCTCCGATGTAGCTTTTCGTCTGGTTCAGCCTTACAAAGACATCGTCCATCTCCAGGTCATTCCAGGTAATCTCGTCGATTTCCTGTTCGTGTGCCCCGCTTTCCATCTCTTCATAATAAATGCGAATGGCTAAAAGCCGTTCCTTGCTTTGGCGCAAACGTTTGTCATTCAGCGGATTGATGCCAAATATTTCTTTCAAGTATGCTTGTCTCTTTTGGTGTCTG
>CAMULB010000119.1 GCA_947089585.1 uncultured Lachnospiraceae bacterium
ACGGTGATGGGCTTTATGCCCTGGTGCATAGCCTTATAGAAAAGGTCGTTGTACTGAATGGAAATGTAACTATATACTGGGCTTTCTGCTAAAGAAGGGGCGGCTTTTGTTCTATACAACAAATAGCCGCTTACTCTTTCATCGCTGCATTTGGAAAAACAAATGCGGATATGTCCTGCACCATGATATCCATAGGGATAAAACAGAAAGCCGGGCATAATCAAAAGGCCCTTTTTTTCCGCAATTTGAAACAGGTGCCGTTCGCTGATGGATTCCTTTAAGGTACACCAACAAAGAATGCCGCCGGAAGGCTTCTCATAAGAAAGACCCTGATCACGAATTCGGTCCAGCTCTTGACAGAGCAGATCCCGTTTCCGGCGGTAGTGAGACGCCAGACGCCGGACATGGCCTGCATAGAACCCGCGCTCAATGTATTCGTTTAACATGTACTGTCCCATATTGCTGACAAAGGTCTCGTCTACGACAATCAGCCGTCCTAACATTTCTACCAGATCATAAGGCCCGATGATGTATCCGGTCTTAATTCCGTAAGGGAATGTGAGTGTAAAGGAATCGACATAGACCACCGAGCGGTATTTGTCCAGTGCATACAAGCTGGGAATTTTCCGCTGTGTATAGCGGAAATCACGCTGGGAATCCTCCTCAATGATGGGGATGCCGTAGCACTGCGCGATCTCCAAAAGCTGCAGTCGCTTTTGCAGAGACATGACCCTTCCGGTGGGATTGTGGTAATTGGGCATGGTATAGATGAAGCGGGGCTTGTGCTTCTGGATCAAAATCTCCAGTGTCCCCAGGTCCATACCGTCGCTTTCCATTGGCACCATCACCAGATTCAGCCCCTTATTGCGGAACAAGGACGCGTTGTCGGGCACGATCGGTTCTTCGCAGATAATACTGTCCCCTTCGCGTAAATATAAGGTCATCAGATAATTCAGCGCTTGATTGGTCTCGGAGACCAGCTGAATATTTTTCGGACTGACGTACATATTTTCCTCAGAGAGAAGCTGGCAGATATTCTGTTTGAGCCGGTCGGTTTCGTCCCTGCGGGCATGTTCGAGGATGCCGGAAAAAATCTGCTCCATCTCTGCGGTCTCTTCCAAGGTGGTGGCACGCTGGTCCATGACGATGCCGCCGAAGGAAATGTAGTCCGTCTTGTTAGATTCCCCAAAAATGTCCAAAAACAGCTTTTCCTTGTCCGTAAAGCTGTACTGCATCATTTTCTCCAACGGGAAAAAACGGTTCGTGAAGCTGGGAAGAGATTCGGGCACCTTGACAAAATAGCCTCTTGGCGCCTGACGGGAAGCGGTCAGATAGCCCTCGGACGTCAGCTCTCCATAAGCCTGGACGACCGTGTTGCGGTGGACGCCCAGCTCTTCGGCCAGCTTTCGCTCAGACGGCAGCTTATAACCGGGCGTCAGCTCCTGCGAGACAATCAGGTTCTTAATTGCGGCCCGAATCTGCAGATAGAGCGGTGTTTCACTATTTCGATTAATTCGGATATTCATAATTGTATTATATACCTTTGGTAAAATGCCCGCAAGCATTTCTTTTCGCGGACGACGGCTGTCGGAGTACGCTGGCGGCGAACACGGCAGGCGTCAACCGCAACGCGTCCGGTCAATATGCCGATGCGCAATCAAACAGGCCTGCTTGTCAACACGCCAATCCTCAATCAAGCAGGCATATCCTTGTGAGATACGCCTGCTTTGTCAGGAGTGATACAGTAATTATTCATTTTTTGCGGCTTTTTGGTAACAGGTCTTTAAAAGCAGGGCAAAAACAACCATCATCAGACCGCCGAAAGCCATCAGTAAATAGATGTACCGATAAGCGGAATCCCCCATTTTGTCCAGCCAGCCGCCGCAGAGGTTATAGAGCCAGATGTCGGCTGAGTAGCCGATGGCGGAGGCAATTCCGAGAATGGTGCCGGAGTATTTCAACGGGATCTTGGCTTCCGACACCGGCGTATACAGAAGCGGAGAGGTCATTCCAGAGAAAATGACGATAATTACAGCTACGATCATCACGGGCAGGGCGAAGGAGGAGCCGGCCGGCAGGAAAGCAAGGATCACAGAAAAGATCATTGCGCCTGCGCCGCCCAGCAAGGCCACCGGCGTGGATTTTCCTAATTTATCCCGCAGGATGCCGCCCAGAGGGCCGGAGAACATTTTGACACCGGTTCGCACCGTCATGGCAAAAGCAGTTGCAAATGTGACGGATACGCCGAATGAGGCGGAAAGATGCGGGTTGATGTAAGGAACGATGCAGCGGATCAGATAATATCCCAGCGTAAACAGTCCCAGGTAGTAGGTCAGCGGCATTTTAAGTACGTCCTTGATCAGCGCCAGCGTGATCTTTTCATTGTCGTCTGCTTCGGCGGCATTTGGGTCAAACGGTACGATCCATGCCACGGCAATTCCAATCAGGATGGACATCGCGGCGTAGATGATAATGGCGCCCCGAAATCCGATGCCGGTGGCATTGAGGATCGAGGTCAAAAGCGCGAGTACGCCATACGTCATTAAGATGGTGAAAATACCGTAAGCGGTATCCGCTACACCGTAGAGCTTTCCCTGCTCTCCGTCATCCCCCAGTGAACGGATGATTTTTAAATGGGCTGACCAATGAAGTCCGGCTGAGGTAAAGCCCATCAGAAGATATAACAGGATCAGTAAGGTGTAGGAGTGGATCAGTGCGATGACAATGGCCACGGCGGCGGTGGAGATGCAGGAAAGCACCACCAGCTTTTTGGAATTAAACTTATCCGCAATCCAGCCGCCAGCAAAATAACCGGGGGTTGCCGTCAGGCCGAAAAACGTAATAACGGTGCCAAGCTGTCCGTCGGTCAGGTTGTAAGCCTCCAGAAACTGACTGTAAAAATCAGTTGCCAGATACGGAATCAGATACACGATCCAGGAAAACGTCAGCAGAAATACACTGGCATATTTGACCCAGCTGCTTTGGGGTCTCGTTTGCATATGGTTCATAAGCTCCCTCCAAATAAAATTGAACATTTTCGTTATAAACAAGATCATAACATTGGAACCGGAATGTCAAAAGTACCAAAATTTTTTTTTGTTCTAGGCCAAAATGGGTGGCTTTGCTGTAAATAAAATGTTTGCCTTGTATTTTTGTTGGTAAAGTCGGATGAATATGGATAAATTAACGAAGCAGAGCGGGAAAATTCGATCAGAAATGGTCAATCTATCGGTGAAACGTTTCAATAAAAGATTAAAATGTTGTTGAAAATGTTACTTAAATGAGGTATTATTAGGATATGAATTGGAATGTTTCTACATATCAAGCCAAATGAAGTGCATTCCGGTTTGTAAGGGCACTCCGCAAAAACAGAGCGCCGGAAAATCATATTTTATAGTAGGAGGTAAAAGATGAAAAAGAAAGTATTGGCAAGCTTAATGGCAATCGCCATGGTAGCAACTTTACTGGCTGGCTGCGGAAGCGGCGGGGATGAAAAGAGTTCTGAGACTTCCGGGACGAATCAGGAAGCGCCCGAAGATAAGGCAGGCGACGATGCAGAAGCTCCGGCCGGTGATGATGCGGAAGCTCCGGCAGAGGATGACAAGGCAGGCGACAGTGATGCAGCGGCTCCCTCCGGTGAGACGCCGACGATCGCATTCGTGCCTAAGGTTATGGGTCAGGCATGGTGGGATTATGTACAGAAGAATGTAGAAGAGTGGGCTTCCACCAACGGCATTGAAGTAATCTACAAGGGGCCGACCGAGGTAGACGCAGCGGCTCAGGTTCAGATTATGACAGACCTCGTGAACCAGGGGGTTGACATCCTTTGCTTCTCCCCCAATGACCCGGCGGCCTGCGAAGCAATCTGCAAGGAAGCACGCGACAAGGGAATTATCGTAATCTCAACGGAAGCGTCCGGTATGGAGAACATCGACTATGATGTAGAGGCATTTGACGAGACCGGTCTTGGCGGATTTTTGATGGATCAGCTGGCAGCGCAGATGGGCGAGGAAGGCCAGTATATCACCATGGTTGGCTCGATGACGATGGAATCCCAGAACAACTGGGCAGACGCAGCAGTAGAGCGTCAGAAATCCACCTATCCGAACATGGAGCTTGTTCCCGATGAGCGTGTATCGGATGACTCCGACGCAGAGAAGGCTTATCAGCTGACCAAAGAGATGATTCAGAAGTATCCTGACCTGAAGGGAATCCTGGGAACCGGTTCCTTTGACGCTCCCGGTGCTGCCCGTGCGATTCAGGAGCTGGGCTTAACAGGCAAGGTATTTGCAATTTCCGTAGCGATGCCGCTGGAGGTAAAGGACTATCTGCAGGATGGAACCTTAGGTTCTGTAGCGCTTTGGGATCCGGGCATTTCCGCAAAGGTTATGTTAAATCTTGGTGTTAAGATGTTCAACGGGGAAGAGATTGCAGCAGGCGCAGACCTTGGCGAAGAAGGCTACAACGCAGTTGATATCCAGGGCAAGGTGATTGTAGGACAAGGTCAGATTGCTGTAACAACAGAGAATGTAGACGATTTTGGATTCTAAATAATTGCATGTAACAGTTCGGCATGTCGGAATGGTTGCAATGTAAATGGTACGGGGCAGAGAAGCATTGCTTCTCTGCCTTATACAATCACGAACGTAAAGGAGGCTGAACCTCGATGTCGGAATATTTACTGGAAATGAGCGGTATCTGTAAATCATTTGCAGGCGTTCATGCTTTAAAGAATGTTAATTTTAAGGTCAGGCCCGGAAAGGTAATGTGTCTGGCCGGGGAGAATGGCTGTGGAAAGTCTACACTTGTAAAGATTATTTCGGGGGTTTATACAAAGGATGAGGGGGAGGTACTGTTTGAAGGGAAGCCGATCACAAAGATTACACCTGCAGAGGCTACAAAATTGGGGATACAGGTAATATACCAGGATTTGTCAATTTTTCCAAACCTGACGGTTATGGAGAATCTGGCTATTAACTCTGAAATTACTGCCGGCAAGAAGCTTGTCAACCGCAAACGCTGGGAGGCTACTGCGAAGGAAGCTTTATCAAAAATCGGCTACCAGATAGATTTGAATGCCAAGATGGGGGAGTTAAGCGTTGCAGATAAGCAGTTGGTGGCGATTTGCCGCGCATTGCTGTTTGACGCAAAGCTGATCATCATGGATGAGCCTACCACCGCTTTGACCAAGAAGGAGGTAGACGCGCTGTTTAAGACGGCACGCCAGCTGCGTGACAGCGGGATTGCCATTATGTTTATCAGTCATAAGACAGAGGAGATTTTCGAGATTTCCGACGACGTCTGTATTATGCGGAACGGTGAGAATGTATACGCCGGCCCGACGGCAGAGCTGACACCGCAGAAATTTACTTATCATATGACCGGCCGTGAGCTGACGGACGACCACTTTATTCCAAAGAATATCAGCAAGGAGCCGGTATTGAAGACGGATCATCTGACATTGAAGGGCAAATTCGAGGATGTTTCGTTCAAGTTATATAAAGGGGAGATTTTGGGAATTACGGGTCTGCTCGGTTCTGGGCGTACTGAGCTGGCGCTTAGCCTGTTCGGTTTAGAGCATCCCAAGGAAGGGACGATTACTCTGAATGGACAACAGGTGAAGATTTCCAGTCCGATTCAGGCGCAGAAGCTAAAGATCGGCTATGTGCCGGAGGATCGTCTGACTGAGGGCTTGTGTCTGCAGCAGTCGATCTCAGATAATATTACGCTGTCCTCCTTAAAACGGTTATCCAATGTGCTTGGCTTAATTCGGGAAAAGGATGTTCTGAATGACGCGAATATTTGGAAAGAGAAGTTTTCAATCAAGACGGATGATGTCCGCAAATTTGCTTCCACGCTGTCCGGCGGCAACCAGCAGAAAATCGTGTTATCCAAATGGCTGAGTAATGATTTGGACGTGTTGATCCTCAACGGCCCGACGGTGGGTGTAGACGTAGGTGCGAAGCAGGATATTCATGCTCTGGTACATAACCTGGCGAATGAGGGTCTGGCGGTGATTATTATTTCGGATGACTTGTCGGAAGTAGTGGTCAACTGCAGCCGCGTCATTGTCATGAAGGAAGGCAGGATTGTCGGCGAGATGACGGGCGATGATATTACGGAAAATAACATTTTGGATATTATTCGTTAAGGAGGGAACTACATATGAACAAAGCTACGATAAAGCGAATAACTGGAAGGACCGAGTTCTGGATTTTTCTGGTTTTGATCATTATGTGCATCGGGATTCAGATTGCCTCCGGCGGGCAGCTGTTTGAATCGAGCACCGTTGTAACGATTTTGCGTGCGATGGTTGTGGATGGCATGTTTGCGATGATCTGCCTGGTCGTGATGGTTTCCGGTGGATTTGACCTTTCCTTCCCGGCTGTTGCGGCGCTGGCTTATGCCTTATCCACGACGATCTGTGTGAATCAGGGCTGGTGTAATACCAATCCGGTGATCGGATTTCTTTTAGCGATCATAATTGGTGCGGTGCTGGGCATGTTCAATGGCTGGATCATTGCGAACTTTAAGCTGAATACGATGATTATTACCTTGGGCACACAGACGTTTTTTGTGGGAATTACCATGGGTCTGCTGGAATTAAAAGAGATTACCTCCACGCTGCCGGTAGGATTTCGTACCTTTGGAGAGTCCTATCTGTTTGAGGTTACGAACTCTGCGGGCCTGCGCTCAACCATGACTACGATGTTTATTCCCTTTGTACTGCTGTGCATCGCCACCTCCTTTGTTTTGAATAAAACAATGTTCGGGCGTGCACTGTATGCAATCGGCGGCAACGAGGTGTCTGCGGAACGTGCCGGCTATAATGTCAAGCGGATCAAATTCATCCTTTACACGGTGGTAGGAGCTTCTGCCGGGTTCATCGGAATGGTTCGCGTATGTATGGCACGTCAGTCGATTCCGAAAGCGATGGTCGGCAAGGAGATGACCATTATTCCGGCCGTAATTCTGGGTGGTGCAAGCATCTTTGGCGGAGAGGGTTCTGTATTCGGAACCGTCTGTGCGATTGGGATCATCACAGTCGTATCGAACAGTATGCTGCTGATGGGGATTGACACCTACTGGCAGAATTTCTTCAATGGCCTCGTAATTCTGATCGGTGTTACGGTATCCGCAATTCAGGCGATGCGCCGCAGAAAGTAGCAGAGGAGGGACAATATGATCGCAAAGATAAAAGCGTTTTCTTCAAAAAATAATTATACGGTAATGCTGCTGGCATTGATGGTCATTCTTTTGATCTTCTTTACCATCACCAAAGCCGGAACGCTCTGGACGGTGGGTACCTGGAAAGGAATTGTTATGCAGTTCCCGGAATACGGCCTGATGACGATTGGCGTTATGTTCTGCTTTATCAGCGGCAACATTGATATGTCCTTCGTAGCGTTGGGAGATTTTGCCACGATTATGGCGGTTCGTTATATGGCGGCGCATACGACGGAGGGAATGTCTAACGGCCAGATGATGAGCATTATTCTCGTTGGTCTGCTGATTGTCACCTTGATTGGAGCCTTGGGCGGCGTGATCAACGGTGTATTGATCGCCTATCTCAATATTCCGCCGGTAATGGCTACGATTGCCATGCAGCTGGTGTGGCTGGGACTGTCTACCGCGTTGACACAGGGGTATGCGGTAACGGGTGTGCCTTCCCTGTATACCGAGATCGGTCATACGATGCTGTTTGGATTTTTGCCGGTTCCGCTGTTAATCTTTATCATTATATTTGCCATTGCGGCTTTTCTGTTAAAGTTTACGACCTATGGCAAGAAGCTGTACATGATCGGAACGAATGTCAAGGCAGCGAAGTTTTCCGCCATCAATACCAAGGGCATGATTATTGGAACGTTTGTACTGGCTGACATTATCTGCTGCTATGGCTGTATGCTGATGGTTTCCACCATGAATTCAGCGAAAGCAGATTACGGCACCTCCTATGTTATGCGTGTGATCCTGATTCTCGTGCTGGCAGGCGTACTGCCGGACGGCGGAATGGGAAAGATTTTCAACGTGCTTCTGGCAGTGGTTTCGATTCAGATTATTGCCTCCGGTGTCAATATGTTCTCCAATTTGAATCCTTATCATGCCAGCCTGATTTGGGGCGGCCTTCTGATTGTTGTATTGATTCTGAGCACGAAGTTTACCGGCGGTGGCTTTAAGCTTAAGCGGCGTGCAAAGAAGGTCAAGCAGCGTGCGCTGTGATAGAATAATTGAAATATAAAAAAGAGCTGTCTTTTGATGATCGAGATATCATTAACAAGACAGCTCTTTGATTTCTGTCAGAAATACTGATTGACAATATTGGCCTGGCATTCCTCTAGAGCATCACAGATGGAACGCTCTTTGTTGCGCATTTTTTGAAAAGCCATGCGCAGATTGGATTCAAAATCGGCCGGGATAATCAGCCGCTTTTTTCCCCTTACTGGGTAGATGCGGTCGCGGCAGTAGGAAAGGCCGCGGGCGGTTAAATCCAGCCAGGGGTAAAGCCTTAACAGCTCATGGCGGACATGCGGATAAATCAAGGTCGACTGGCCGCAGAGGATCGTCTGATAATAGCTGTTCTGACGCTGACAGAGCCAGGTAAACAGCTGCCGGATTTCGTCTAAATGGGCGGTTCGCTTGGGCGCGCACAGATGCCAGCCCACATTGGCGGGAATCCCGCCCGGAAGCATGCTGTAACCGATTTTCGAAAGGAATTCGGGATGAAGGCTGTTCTGAATCTTAGAGGCGTATTCGGTAAAGGAAATTGCCATCGCGATGCTGCCATTTCCGATTTGTTCAAAGGTTGTCTGCTGGTGATTGGGATAAGGAAAGCTGTATTCCGCCGTTTCAAGCATACTTTTTAATGCCTGTACATTCTGCGGCGTATTGAGATGCAGCTGCCCCCGATGGTCAAACAGGCCGCCGCCGAAGCTCCACATGCGCGTTAATAGCTCCAGGATCAAATCCTCAGGCAGATTGGATG
>CAMULB010000120.1 GCA_947089585.1 uncultured Lachnospiraceae bacterium
CGGTTCAGGTCCGTGTGGTAGCAATACCATGAGAGTTCAAGTCTCTTTTCCTGCATTATAGATCAGGGAAATACCGAATACGGTATTTCCCATTTTTCATCTGAGAAAATAGGAAACCGTTTCCATCCGCGTGGTCTGCGGATAGCGGGCCGCTTAGGCGGCAGGCTGTTTGCGGGGAGAATAAGGTAAGGAGGATGTCATGCTGTATCGTGAGAATCCCAGGAATCATCAATACCTGTCTGTTTTGGGCTACGGGTGTCTGCGCTTTGACCGCAGGGGAACCGCCATTGACCAGAAGAAGGCGGAGGCGGAGATGAAGCTGGCCATCGAGCAGGGCGTCAATTATTTTGACACGGCGTATACCTATGCCGGCAGCGAAGCCTGTCTGGGAACCTTTCTGGCCAAGGGCTACCGCGATCAGGTCAACATTGCCACCAAGCTGCCGCATTACTATATCAAGACGCCGCAGGATGCGGAGCGCTATTTTCAGGAGCAGCTGACGCGCTTACAGACGGATCACGTCGAATATTATCTGATGCATATGCTCAACGATCCCGCGGCCTGGGAGCGGCTGCTGGGACTGGGGATTGCACAGTGGATTGAAGAGAAGAAGGCATCCGGGGCGATTTTAAATATCGGCTTTTCCTTTCACGGCGGGACGGACAATTTCATCCGCATTCTCGATGCATACGACTGGGATTTTTGTCAGATTCAGTATAATTACATGGACGAGCATGCACAGGCCGGGCGGCGTGGGCTTTCCTATGCCAGTAAGAAAGGGCTGCCGGTGGTGATCATGGAGCCCTTGCGGGGCGGCAGGCTTGTACAGGGGCTGCCGGCGACGGCGAAAAAGATGATTGCGGCGAGCAGGCCAAAATGCACGCCGGCTCAGCTGGGCCTGCGCTGGCTGTGGAACCAGCCGGAAGTGACGGTCGTGCTTTCCGGGATGAACGCAGTCGGACAGGTGGAGGAGAATGTGCGCATTGCGTCGGAATCGACGCCGAATTCGATGAGCAAGGAGGAACAGCAGCTGATTGAGCGGGTGAAGGGGGAGATTAACAAATATGTCAAGGTGCCCTGCACCGGCTGCGGGTATTGTATGCCCTGTCCGCAGGGGGTAGACATACCCGTGTGTTTCCAAGCATATAATACAAGCTATACGGACAGCTTTATTTCCGGGATGAAGGCGTATTTTATGTGCAACGCCTTGAGGACGAATCACACCGGCGCTTCAAAGTGTATCCGCTGTGGGAAGTGCAGCCGCAGGTGTCCGCAGAAGCTGGATGTACCCCGACTGCTTGCACGGGTGAAGCGGCGGATGGAGAATCCGTTGTATCGGATTGCATGTTGGATTGCATCAAGGGTCGGGAAATATTAGTTTTTTGTAAAAAAAGAAGGGAAATCGCATGTGGGTGCGGAATATATTGTTATAGGGGCAGTTCGTTTGGTTTGCTGCCTTAAGGGGTGAAAATATGACGATACGAGAGACGATGGAATTTTTGGAGCGCGCGAATCTTAGTCCGTTTGCTACTTTGAGCGAGAATTCCAGAGGCAGGGAGCGCGAGGAGGAGCAATGTGACATCCGACCGGTTTTTCAGCGGGATCGGGACCGGATTCTTCACAGCAAAGCATTTCGGCGCATGAAGCACAAGACACAGGTGTTTTTAACGCCCCAGGGAGATCATTACCGCACCCGCCTGACGCATACGCTGGAGGTGAACCAGACGGCCCGAACGATTGCCAAGGCGTTAAGGCTCAATGAGGACTTGACGGAGGCGATCGCGTTGGGACATGATTTGGGACATACACCGTTCGGCCATGCGGGGGAGGAAGTGCTGAACCGGTTGTGCAGCGGAGGATTTTTACATAATGAACAGAGTGTTCGTATCGTAGAGAAATTAGAGAAGCAGGGGAAGGGATTGAATCTTACCTGGGAGGTGCGGGACGGTATTTTGAATCATCAGACCGCTTCCATGCCGGCAACGCCGGAGGGGAGAATTGTGCGCCTGTCGGATAAGATTGCTTACATCAATCATGATATTGACGATGCGATTCGTGCGCATGTGCTGTGTGAAGAAGAGATTCCATTGGAATATCGCCGGGTACTTGGCTTTAGTACCAGAGAACGTCTGAATACCTTGATTCATGATATGATTATCAGCAGTCAGGGGACGGGAGAGATTCAGCTGTCGTCCAAGGTGGAGCAGGCGATGCGCTGTCTGCGTGTGTTTATGTTCGAGCACGTCTACCGCAATTCCAGGGCCAAAGGAGAGGAATTAAAAGCAAAGGAGCTATTGAAGCGTCTTTTTTCTTATTATATGGAGGAGCCAAGCCGGCTGCCGGAGCAGTTTTATGCCATGCGGGAGCGGGGGGAAGCGTTGGACCGGGTGGTCTGCGACTATATTGCGGGAATGACAGATCAGTATGCGATTGCAAAATTTGAAGAATTCTTTATGCCGAAAGCGTGGCAGGCGCTTTGAGAGGGAGAATCCGGAGGATAGAGGATGGCATTTTATTCGGATGAATTGATTGAAGAGATTCGTTCCGGGAATGATATCGTAGATGTGATTTCCGGGTATGTCCGGCTGCAGAAACGGGGGAGCAGTTATTTGGGCCTGTGTCCGTTTCACAACGAGAAAACCCCGTCGTTTGCCGTGTCGGGGGCAAAACAGCTGTATCACTGTTTCGGCTGCGGCGCCGGGGGGAATGTCTTTACATTTTTGATGGAATACGAGAATTACAGCTTTAAAGAGGCGATGGAGGCGCTGGCGGAGCGGATTGGGGTGGAGCTGCCAACACAGGAGATGAACGCCAGGGAGCGGCAAGAAGCCGACCGGCGGTCACGCGTACTGGAGATCAATAAGACGGCGGCCAAGTATTTTTACGCTCAGCTGCGGATGGAGCAGGGAAAGCAGGCATTTCAGTATCTGACCGGGCGGCAGCTTAGCCAGAAGACCATGCAGCAGTTTGGACTTGGATATGCCAATAAGTTCAGCGACGATCTCTACCGTTACCTGCGGGGGGCAGGCTATGACGACGAGATCTTAAAGGAATCCGGTCTGGTCACGCTCGATGAACGGCGGGGCGGTTACGACAAGTTCTGGAATCGGGTGATGTTTCCGATTATGGATGTCAACAGCCGGGTGATCGGGTTTGGCGGCCGGGTGATGGGCGAAGGGGAGCCCAAATACCTCAATTCCCCGGAGACGGTGATATTTGACAAGAGCAGGAACTTGTATGGGCTCAATGCGGCCCGCAGATCGAAGGAAGCAAGGATTTTGCTGTGCGAGGGCTATATGGATGTCATTGCGCTTCATCAGGCGGGGTTTGATTCGGCGGTGGCTTCGCTGGGAACAGCCTTTACGCCCGGACATGCCAGCTTACTCAAGCGCTATACGAAGGAGGTTTATCTGACCTTTGACAGCGACGCTGCGGGAATCCGTGCGGCGCTTCGGGCGCTGCCGATTTTGAAGGAGGCGGGGCTTGGTGTTCGTGTGATTGACATGAAGCCGTATAAAGATCCCGATGAATTCATCAAGGTTTTGGGAACCGAGGCGTACCGGGAGCGAATTGAGCGGGCGCAGAACGGTTTTTTGTTTGAAATATCCGTGCTGGAGCAGCAGTATAACCTCAGAGACCCGGAGGGAAAAACCTCCTTCTATCAGGAAGCGGCCCGCAGACTGGCACAGTTTGAGGAGGAGCTGGAGCGGAATAACTACATTGAAGCGATCGCCGAGAAGTATCAGATTGGTTTTGAGAATTTGAGGCGCCTGGTGGGCCGCGCGGCGGCGGAAGGGGTGGTTCCCCGCACACCGTTAAAAAGCGGCATTCATGCGAATAAGCCGAAGGAGGACGGCATGGACAAGTCCCAGAAGCTTTTGCTGACTTGGCTGATCGAGCAGCCGGGCCTGTTTGAGGTAATTCGCCCTTATCTGGGGCCGGAGGATTTCACCGGGGAGCTTTATGGCAGAATTGCCCGTATTTTGTTTGACCAGTACGAAAAAGAGGGGGGTGTCAATCCGGCAAAAATTGTCAGCATGTTTGAGGAGGAGGAGCAGCAAAGAGAGGTTGCATCGCTGTTTCATACCAGAATCGGAGCAATTGAGACGAAGAAGGATCAGGAAAAAGCACTGAAAGAGACGATTGTCCGTATGAAGCAAAGCAGCATAGAGTATCGTTCCACCCATTTGGAGCCGGCGGATTTAGAGGGGCTCAAAAAGATCGTGGAGGATAAACGGCAGCTGCAGGAAATACAAAAATTGCATATTTCGATCAATTAAGGACAAAATATAAACAATAAATGGAAGGATGAAACAGAATGGAAGAAAAAGCAGTAAAATTTAGCGAAAAGCTGCAGGAATTGCTGGCAATTGCCAAAAAGAAAAAGAATGTATTGGAGTATCAGGAGATCAGTGATTTTTTTCGCGAGCTGGAGCTGAACGCGGAGCAGTTTGAGAAGATTCTCGATTTTCTGGAGACCCATAATATTGACGTGCTTCGTATTTCTGATGACGACGATGACGACGTCGATGTGGATATCCTTCTGAGTGAAGAGGAAGACGTGGAGGTAGAGAAGATTGACCTTTCCGTGCCGGACGGCGTCAGCATTGAAGACCCGGTGCGGATGTATTTGAAGGAGATCGGAAAAGTACCTCTCTTAAGTGCAGAAGAAGAGATTGAACTGGCAAAGCGCATGGAGTTGGGCGACCAGGAGTCCAAAAAGCGTCTGGCGGAAGCCAATCTGCGTCTGGTGGTCAGTATTGCCAAGCGTTATGTCGGGCGCGGGATGCTGTTTCTTGACTTGATTCAGGAGGGAAACCTTGGGCTGATCAAGGCAGTGGAGAAATTTGACTACCGCAAGGGTTATAAGTTCAGCACCTATGCGACTTGGTGGATTCGTCAGGCGATTACGCGGGCGATTGCCGACCAGGCGCGGACGATCCGTATTCCGGTTCATATGGTCGAGACCATCAACAAACTGATTCGTGTGTCGAGACAGCTGCTGCAGGAATTGGGCCGTGAGCCTTCGCCGGAGGAGATTGCCGAGGAGATGAATATGCCGGTAGACCGTGTGCGCGAGATCTTAAAGATTTCCCAGGAGCCGGTTTCCTTGGAGACGCCGATCGGGGAAGAGGAGGACAGCCATCTGGGTGACTTTATTCAAGATTATAATGTGCCGATTCCGGCGGATGCGGCGGCCTTTACGTTGTTGAAGGAACAGCTGGTGGATGTGCTGGGAACGCTGACCGAGCGGGAGCAGAAGGTGCTGCGCCTGCGTTTTGGCCTCGACGACGGCAGAGCCCGGACGCTGGAAGAGGTGGGAAAGGAATTCAATGTCACCAGAGAGCGAATCCGCCAGATCGAGGCCAAGGCATTGCGCAAGCTGCGTCACCCCAGCAGAAGCCGCAAGCTGAAGGATTATCTGGAATAAGATGCGCAGATTGTCAAACCGCCTGCTGGCGATTGCCGGGCTGGCAGGCAGCGGGGAATGCGTGGCGGATGTAGGAACCGATCACGGCTATCTGCCGATTTTTCTGATCGAGCAGGGCCGGATGAAGCGGGCCATTGCCATGGATGTGCGGGAAGGGCCGCTGTCGCGGGCCCAGGCGCATATCAGAGCGCATCGGCTTACCGATTACATAGAGACCAGGCGCTCGGACGGTCTGGCGGCGTTACAGCCGGGGGAAGCCGGAGTGATTGTGATCGCCGGTATGGGCGGCAGTCTGATGAGCCGAATTTTGTCGCAGGGGGAAGCGGTGATTCGTAAGGAGACGCTGCTGGTGCTGCAGCCGCAGTCGGAGGTATTGGAATTTCGCCAATTTCTGATGCGGCAAGGCTATGAGCTGCTGGCGGAAGAGATGGTCAAAGAGGACGGCAAATACTATCCGATGATGAAGGTACAGCGGGTGCAGGACACGGCAGGTGAGGCTGCATCCGCGATGCGGGACATAACAGACCGCGATATGCGGATTGCGTTGAAGTACGGGCCGCTTTTGCTGCGTGATCATCATCCGGTTTTGTTGGAATATTTGCGGGAGCATCAGAAAAAGCAGGAACTGATCGCAAGGAGGCTGGCGGATGCGGCGACAGAGACGGCAGCGGAGCGCAGACGGCAGATTTGTCAGGAATTAAAGGAGCTTGCGCAGGCATTGGAGCAGTATGAGCGGTAAGCTTGATGTGACGAGAAAAAGGGAGGGGAACGAGGGGCTATGACTTGTGAACAAATCATGCGCGTATTGGAAAAACAGTCGCCCAAGGAGTGCGCCTGCAGCTGGGACAACGTGGGCCTTTTAGTCGGAGATAAGGACAAGGAGGTCAGATGCATTTATGTGGCGCTCGATGCAACCGACGAGACGATTGACGAGGCGAAGGAGGTTGGAGCAGATCTGCTGCTGACGCACCATCCCCTGATTTTTAAAGGGATAAAAAAAATCAACCGTGCGGATTTTATCGGCAGAAGAATCATAGAATTAATTAAAAATGATATGGCCTATTACGCGATGCATACGAATTTTGATATCCTTGGGATGGCGGATCTGGCAGGAGAGAAGCTGAAACTGACCGAGACCTGTGTGCTGCAGGTGACGCAAGGTCTGCCGGGAAAATGTGGGAGTGCAGCGCATTCCAGTCTGGAAGCGGTGTGCGCCCATGATGCTGCCGGTGCGACGGACGGTAAAGAAACAGCGGCAATCGGGTATCTGTCGGGCAGCACAGCAACCGCAATCGGGCTCGGAAAGGTGGGACGGCTGCCGCATCGGATGTCGCTCGCAGCGTGTGTTCGCCATGTCAAGCAGGCGTTTGCGGTCGATACGGTGAAGGTATTTGCGCCTTCTCTGCAAAAAGAGGGTCTGGAGGAGCTTTGGGTAGAGCGGGCTGCGGTCTGTCCCGGTTCCGGAAAGAGTGTCATTGAAGATGCGCTTGCAGCCGGCGCGCAGGTACTGATTACCGGGGACATTGACCACCACGAGGGAATTGACGCTGCGGCCCGTAATATGGCGGTGATTGATGCCGGGCATTACGGGGTGGAGAAGATGTTTATTCCCTATATGAAGCAGTATCTCGATGCCGAGCTTTCCGGGGTGGAGGTAGTTGCCCAGAGCGTGAAGACGCCGTTTTTGTATGTATGAACATGTACTTCGTTCGCAGACAGAACGGGCGGCCGTGATCAAACAGGGAGAGGAATATGTATAAACTTACAATACAGGGAGAAGAACGGGAGATTTCCGAGGGTACGTCTTTTTTGGAGCTGGCACAGCAGTATCAGCCGGAGTATGAAGATGATATTGTGCTGGTGCTGTTTAATAACAAGCTGCGGGAGCTGACAAAAAAGGTTTCCGGCGACGGAAGCGTAAGCTTTCTCACGACCAGAGATCAGGCCGGAAAAAAGGTCTATCGTCGAAGCGTTACGCTCTTAATGCAGCGGGCCGTGTACAATCTGGCGCAAAAAGCGGGCGTAGACGTGCGGGTGCGCGTCATGCATTCCATTAGTCAGGCATTTTATTGCGAGCTGGTGGGCGAGAAACAGGTGACGGAGGCGTATCTTGCGGATTTGAAGCAGGAAATGATGCGCCTGGTGGAAGAGAAGCTTCCCATTTTGAAAAAAAGCATTCATACGGATGATGCGGTCAAGCTGTTTCATGACCTGGGAATGAAGGATAAGGAGCGGCTGATTCGCTACCGCCGAAGCTCACGCATGAATATTTACAGCATCGGCCATTATGTAGATTATTTTTATGGCTATATGGTTCCAGATACCGGATATTTGGGCTATTTTGACTTGCAGCCCTATGATGAGGGATTTGCGCTGATTTTTCCCGATCAGGATACAAAGAAGGCCAGTGAGTTTCGGCCGCCCCACAAGCTGTTTCAGGTGTTGAAGGAGTCCTCGCATTGGGGTGAAATGATGGGGATTCACACGGTGGGAGCCTTAAATGACGCCATCTCCGGCGGCCGCATTCAGGATGTGATTCTGGTGCAGGAGGCGTTGATGGAGCGAAGAATCGGCAAAATTGCCGAGGAAATCGCCGCCCAGGGGACGAAGAAATTTGTTATGATCGCCGGCCCGTCCTCCTCAGGAAAGACCACCTTTTCCCATCGGCTGTCGATTCAGCTGATGGCACAGGGGATGCATCCCCATCCGATTGCGCTTGACGATTACTATGTCAATCGGGTGGATACGCCGAGGGATGAAAATGGGGAGTATGATTACGAATGTCTGGAGGCTTTGGATATTGAGCTGTTCAACCACGATATGACGGCGCTTTTGAACGGGGAAGAGGTCGAGATGCCGACCTATAACTTCAAGACGGGAAAACGAGAATACCGGGGAATAAAAAAGCGTCTGCTGCCCAACGATATTCTCGTTTTGGAAGGAATTCACGGGCTCAACGATCAGCTGTCCTATTCGCTGCCGAAATCGAGCAAGCTCAAAATTTATATCAGCGCTTTGACACAGCTTGGGATTGATGAGCACAACAACCTGCCCACGACGGACGGACGACTGATCCGGCGGATGGTGCGGGATGCCAGGACGAGAAATATTACGGCCCAGGAGACGCTGGCCCGCTGGGATTCGGTGCGCCGCGGAGAAGAACGTCATATTTTTCCCTTCCAGGAGCAGGCGGATCTGATGTTTAACTCGGCGCTGATCTATGAGATTGCCGTGCTCAAGGCCTATGCGGAGCCGCTGCTGTTTTGCATCGACCGCTCCAGCGCGGAATATCTGGAGGCGAAGCGCATGCTTAAATTCCTCGATTATTTTCTGCCGGTGCCCTCGGAGACGGTGGAGCGCAATTCGATTCTGCGGGAATTTATCGGCGGAAGCTGTTTTCAGGTATAAAAAGCTTTACATTTTTGAGAAGATCGTTTAGAATAAATGCGTCAGTAGAATAAATAATCGCAGCTGCAAGCGTCGAAAGACAGCAGGTGAGGAAAGTCCGGGCTTCACAGGGCAGGATGCCGGCTAACGGCCGGTGG
>CAMULB010000121.1 GCA_947089585.1 uncultured Lachnospiraceae bacterium
CCGCTTCCCCCTTTTTACTCTTTCCTTCTGCGAACTGCTCATTCATAAAACTGTCCTTTCCTGATTCCCGCCGGCACCGCTTGTTCAAACATCGGTTTATACATTTGATCCTGCTTCGGCCTTTCTTACACCGGTTTATAATCCGATCCTGTTTCGGTTTTTCTTACAGAAACCGCCTTTTATTTCCTTCTATTTTAAGCTTCTTGCTTCGGAATTTCAAGAGTTATTTTCCCCAGCTTGCCATTGCGGAATTCCTCCAGCAAAAGCGCTGCCGCACGGCCATAGTCAAGCTCCTCACCGCGCTTGATACAATTGCGGTTCTCGGCAATCTGAAGCAGAAGCTTCGGCGCCTCATTCTCCTCCGTCACACCGTAACGCGCCTGCAACACGCCCGGATACAGCTTTTGCAGCAGTTCAATCAGCTCTAAAGACAGCTCCTGGGTATTTAAAATCTCCTCTCGAATGGAACCAATACAGGCCAGATATACGCCAACCCTCGGATCTTCAAATTTGGGCCACAAAACGCCTGGCGTATCGAGCAATTCCACATTTTTGTTGAGCCGAATCCACTGCTTGCCCTTGGTGACGCCCGGCTTATTTCCGGTCTTGGTACAGGCCTTCCCTGCATAGGTGTTGATGAATGTGGATTTTCCCACGTTGGGAATTCCGACAATCATCGCCCGCACCGGTCGGTTGAGAATGCCGCGCCTGCGGTCTCGCTCCGTTTTCTCCTTGCAGGCCTCGGCAATGACCTGAGTAATCGCTTTCATATTCTTTTTCTCACGAGCGTCCGCTTTTACCACAAAATAACCTTTTTTTTGAAAAAAATCCGTCCAGACCGCAGTCTTTGCATCATCGGCCAGATCTGCCTTGTTGAGTAAAATCAGCCGCGCTTTATTTTTTCCCATCTCATCCAGATCCGGATTACGGCTGCTGAGCGGAATGCGGGCATCTGTCAGCTCAATGATCAAATCAATCAGCTTCAAATCCTCCTGCATCTGCCGTTTGGCCTTAGTCATATGGCCCGGATACCACTGTACATACATCGTCCCACCTCTATTTTTATCGTCTTGTTACTCCCAGCACTGCTCCTGATCGTCCTATAACCGGAACGCTATTGAATCAGTCCCAGCTTATCAAAGGGCGATACGATCAGCCACGCCTTTCCTTCGATGTGCTCCCGCTTCACATTGCCAATGTTGGCGTAGCGGCTGTCCTCACTGTTGTTGCGGTTATCACCAAGGACAAAATACTCATCCTCGCCCACCTCAATCGGCTCTTCGGCCAAGAGGCCGTTTTCAATATAAGGATCTTCGATCTCCTCGGCAAAGGGTTGTCCGTTGACATAGACCTTGCCCTCTTGGATCTGCACCGTGTCCCCCGGAACCGCAATCACTCGTTTGATGTAGTAGTGCGATTTCTCATTCCCGTTGGGTAAAAATACGATGATATCATTCGGCTTAGGCGAAAACAGCTGATATTCAAACCGGTTGATCAGCACCGTATCGCCGTTTTCAAGCGTCCCGGACATGGATTGCCCGACCACTGAAATCCGTACACCCATATAGTATACCAGCACGGCCGCAACAGCCACCGTCAGAAAAATCTCCGCCACCCAAAGGACTGCGGCCTTGACCCGCTCCGTATTCATCTCCCGTTTTCTGGGCGAAAAGCTAAGACCGCCCGCAACGCTCCTCTTGGCCCTGCCCCGCCTTTCCTGAAACTGGTTCCGCCTGCGCTTCATTGCAACACCTCTTTACATAAAATCACATTTCTTTGAACGGAAAGATACCTTCACGCTTTCGCGTGTCAAAGTCTTTTTGTTCAGAGAATAAAAGGGCTGTCGTCTCCCAACAGCCCCTCAATCCACTCCGTATTATTTTACACGCTCTTTCACCTTTGCACGCTTGCCGACACGTCCTCTTAAATACGTCAGCTTCGCACGTCTTACCTTACCGTATCTTACAATCTCCACCTTCTCTACATTGGGGGAGTGCAGCGGCCAGGTCTTCTCTACGCCCACACCGTTGGAAAACTTGCGAACGGTAAATGTCTCGCGGTTGCTTCCGCCCTGCTTCTTTAACACGATTCCTTCAAACACCTGAATTCTCTCGCGGTTTCCCTCCTTGATCTTTCCATAGACCTTCACGGTATCGCCTACGCGAAACTGGGGCACCTCTGACTTCAGCTGTTCCTTCTCAATGCTCTTGATAATCTCTGTTGCGTTCATTCTATAACCTCCTGATCCTGTTAGATGTTCTTAATACATCCTGTAACAGAGGAACATCCCGTCTTGTATCATAACTTCACCAGTCTACCACGATTTCGGGACAAAAGCAAGGATTTTTTACAAATTTTGTCCGCATCCGATATTTTTATGGAACCATTCAGACAAGCGGACTGATTCCATTTTTACAAAAACATCCTCTCGCCTCAAAAGCCTGTCCAGACGAGACCGCCTACTCCAATAAAAAGCCTGCCAGCTCGCCGAATCTCTGACGTCGGCGTTCCACAATTTCCAGAATAAAAATATCCGGCGGTTCTTCATCTAAAAGCTCCTTTGCCCGTTCATATACGCTGTCATTGACAAAGGTAACTTCACCAAAGCATTTGGCCAAATAGCCGCGCATGGATTCGGCGAAGGAATCGTGGAGCACCAGCACCCGCCGCTGATCCTTGGCATTTGACTGAAAGTGATAAAAGAGCTCCCCGTCCTTCTCCAAGACCTCTGCCTTTACATCCTTCTTATAGCCCTGAATGCTGTATCCGTGATCGTCGTTGCAATCCTTGACAATTCCCAAAATTCCGGCCAGATCGCGGCCATAAGCATCTGTCTGCTCCACCTCAACCTCCGCGAGCGGAACCGCTTCCTCCTGCAAAAGCTCCGTCAAAAGCTGCACGCCGACAAAAGCTCCGACACTATTCCAGTGCGAATCATACTTGTAGTAGACCGGATACTGTTTTTTCGCTTCTAACAGGGCATCCCTGGCAAAAATCACGTTCACATCCGTATGCTCCTTCAGATAATGCGTCGCCTGCTCCATCCTGGTCGTTCCTTGTGTCAGCTCTACATTTTTCGGCATATATTCATCATAGATCTGTTCTTTATTCGGTGGTACAAACAACACAAATTCGATTCCTCTGCCCTGAAAATAGTCATTGACGCGCTGATAATATTCAGCCAGCCATCGAAGCTCTTCTTCGGTATACAAATTATTGCCCAGATAATCACGAATGCTGTCCTCCTCCAGGCCAATGGTCGTATAATACAGCCATCCCTCCTGTCCCACCGTGACCAGCTCCAGCCCGGCCATAAACTCCATCAGCGATTTATTCTGATTGATCCGCTGCTGCAGCCTGGTATTGATCCGGGTAAACTGATTTTTAAAAGGAACCCGGTCATTATAATATGCTTCTAAGCCGCGGGGCACCTGCGCCATCGTCTGCCAGGAGATTTCCGGGAATGCTGCATAGGTACGATTTTCATAGTTTTCGCTGTCAATGTGCTCCTTGATCATGGGATACACAAGCTGCGGCAGCGCCAGGCACAGCCAAAAAGCGACGATACATAATCTTCTTTTTTTCATAAAATTCCTCCGCCATGCGTCTGCATCTAAAACCGAAAATAAATGAACGGATTGTACATATCACTGACCAGCATCACAACACACAAAAACAAAATTCCCAACAGCAGCAGCATTTCCCAAAGCGAGCAGTACGTTGGATCATATAATTTCTTCTCCCACCGAGGCGCCAGCTTCTGCAGCGGGCCGCAGAGCACACACCCCAATCCTGCGAACAGAAGCAGCTTGAACGTCAGCGCATTGCCCAGGTTGTTCATCCCCGGCTCAAAGCAAAACATATGCTTGATATAGGCGATCGCTTGTGTAAAATTCATCCGAAACATAACCCAGCCCACCGTCACTACCAGCATCGTATAAATGTGGTTGAGGATTTTAAAGCGATTCTTTTTTAACAGCGCTCCCAAGAAAAGGCGCTCCAGCACCAAAAAGAATCCATAATACAAGCCCCAGATTACAAAATTAAAATCGGCCCCATGCCACAGGCCGGTGAGGAAAAACACAAGCACCAGATTTACATACGTCCGCAGCGCCCCCCTGCGGTTTCCGCCCAGCGGGATATAGACATATTCCTTAAACCAGGTGGAAAGCGAAATATGCCAGCGGCGCCAAAATTCCTGAATCGAACAAGACAGATAGGGATAGCGAAAGTTCTCCTGAAAATTGAACCCAAAGATTTTCCCCAGACCGATCGCCATATCCGAATAGCCGGAAAAGTCAAAATAAATCTGCAGTGTATACAGTATCGCTCCCAGCCAGGCCAGACCTGAGCTGATCTGCGTCAGCTCCTGATTGATGATCAGATCGGCATAATAAGCGACCGTATTGGAGATCAACACCTTTTTTCCCAAGCCATAGATGAATCTTCGGATTCCATAAAAAATCTTTTCCTCGCTGTGTTCCCGACCGCCGATCTGATCCGCGATGTCCTTGTACTTGACAATTGGGCCCGCAATCAGCTGCGGGAAAAAAGACACGTACAGCATCAGCCGGCCATAGTGCTTCTGCGCTTTGATTTCTCCCCGGTAAACATCAATCACATAGGATAGAATCTGAAAGGTATAAAATGATATGCCAAGTGGCAGAACAATCTCCCGAAAGCCGAGCACCTCCCGGCCGCAAAGCATATTCAAAACCCGCACCGAGAGATTGAAATATTTGAAATATCCGAGCATTCCCAAATTGACCAGCACACACGCAGCCAGCAGCAGCCAATGCCTGTGTTCCTCCAGAATGCGGCCAAAGAAATAATTACACGTCACCGAAAAGATCAAAAGCAGCACGTACTTTGGTTCGCCCCAGGAATAAAAGATCAGGCTTGCGAACAGCAAAACGCCATTTTTCCACGGTTTCGGTACGATCCGGTATAGCAGCATTACAAGCGGCAAAAAGATCCATAAAAAGATCATGGAACTGAACAGCATAACGACTCCTCCCGCCTACTCTTTGGAAAATTTCTGCAGATACCGTTCCCACAAATCCGGCCTGCGTTCTCTTGTTCTCTGCAGCGACTGCTCCCTGCGCCAGCTCTCAATATTCTTGTGGTGTCCGCTCAAAAGCACCGGAGGCACCTTTTTCCCCCTCCACTCCTCCGGCCGGCTGTACTGAGGATATTCCAGCAGGCCGTCCTCAAAGGATTCGCTGCTGCCAGACTCCTCGTTGGTCAAGACGCCTGGCACCATGCGGGAGACGGCGTCAACCAGCACCATCGCCGGCAGCTCGCCGCCGGTCAGCACATAATCGCCGATGGAAATAAAATCGGTAACAATTTCATCCAGCACCCGCTCGTCCATACCCTCGTAATGCCCGCAGAGCAGAACCAGCTCCTCCTCGCCGGCCAGCTCCTTGGCCATTGCCTGCTCAAAGACACGTCCCTGCGGCGTGAGGTACACACAACGAGGCTTGCGGCCAATCTGTGCGGCTACCGAACAAAACGCATCGTAGACCGGCTGCGCCTGCATCAGCATCCCAGCCCCGCCGCCATATGGGTAATCGTCCACTTTGTGATGCTTGTTGGCGGAAAAATCGCGGATATTGACAGCCTCAAGCGACAAAAGCCCTGCCTCCTCCGCCCGTCCGATGATACTGGTGCGCAGCCCTGTAAGCACCATCTCCGGAAACAACGTCAAAATGTAAAATTTCATAATCCCTCCAGCACATGTACCTGCATCTGCCGCTGCGCCACATCGACCTTGCGGATGCACTGCTTGATCGCGGGCAGCAGAAGCTCCTCTCCCGACGTTTTTGTAATCACATAGACATCGTTGGCGCCGGTTGTGAGCACATCCGTCAGCGTACCCAGCGCCTGTCCCTCTTCATCCGAGACCGAAAGCCCAATCAAATCGGCAATGAAATACTCATCCTCCTCACATTTGACGGCATTCTCCCGCGTTACATACAGCGGCTTTCCCTTCCACGGCTCCACATCATTGATGTTGTCAAAGCCCTTGAATTTTAAAATCACAAGATTTTTGAAAAATTTTACCTGAGTGATCGAAAGCTCGATCTGTTCTTTTCCGGTATCCAAAATCACCTGCTTCAACTGCTTGAAGCGTTCTTTTTCGTCCGTCATCGGAAAAACCTTGACCTCTCCCCGGACGCCATGCGTATTGGCAATCGCCCCTACCTGCAGCAGCTCCTCCATAATCTTCCTTTCCATCTATCTGAAATGCCAAAACCTTGTACCGATTTTAGCTTCTGTTTTCGATCTCTTTTTGAGCGAAAAAGGAGCCGAAACCAGCCCCTCTTTCCAACGATTGCAGCTTGTCCCAATGCTTTATCCTTGCACCTACTGAACAATCTCCACAATCACTTTCTTCTCTTCCTTCGCCGCCGCTGCTTTCACAACGGAGCGGATGGCTTTTGCGATTCGTCCCTGCTTGCCAATCACCTTGCCCATATCGGACTGAGCCACATGAAGCTCTAAGACAATCGCTTTCTCATTTTGGCTCTCTGTAACTACCACTTCCTGCGGAAACTCCACCAAAGCTTTGGCGATTACTTCTACCAACTCTTTCATCCTGTCACCTCACGAACCGCAACTGCTCCGGCAAACCAAGCTGCTGCCGCAAATGCAGCCGCCAAGTCAAGCCGGGCGGTCACAACGAATCCTATTTCTCGATGCCGGCCGCTTTGAAAATCTTGCCTACCATCTCTGTCGGCTGAGCTCCGTTTGCCAGCCACTTCTTCGCCAGTTCTTCATTTACATGGAATTCGCTGGGATCTCTGGTGGGATCATATGTTCCGATTTCCTCGATGAATCTTCCGTCTCTGGGAGATCTGGAATCGGCCACAACAATTCTATAGAAAGGAGCCTTCTTCTGTCCCATTCTTTTCAGTCTGATCTTTACCACTTCGTTTCACCTCCTTCAAGCTGTGCTATTTATTGAAAAGGTATGACAATGCATCCTCTTTCAAACAAAAATAATTTACGCATACGCGTCAAAAATCCATGCTTCAAACGCCAGATCGCCTCGCCGCAGCCCTTCAAGCAACCGCCTGAAGCCTACACTCTGCATGGATTTTTGCAGCTATATTCCGCCCGGTTTGTCAGCCGCTCTAAAACGGCAGCTTGAAGCGTCCGCGTTTCATGCCCTTGCCGCCCATCAGGCCGGGCATCTGCTTCATCATCTTTCTGGTCTGTTCAAATTGCTTCACCAGACGGTTCACCTCGCTGATATCCACGCCGGAACCATCTGCAATCCGCCGCTTGCGGCTGGGGTTAAGGATGGATGGATTGGCTCGTTCCTTCGGCGTCATCGAATAAATAATTCCCTCAATGCGCGCCATCTTTTTTTCATCCATCGCATTTTCAATCTCTGCCAGCTGGCTGCCGCCAATGCCCGGCATCATACTCAAAATGCTGGTCAAACCGCCCATTTTCTTCATCTGGCTCATGGATTCAAGGTAATCGTCAAATCCAAATTCCGCCTTTTTCAGCTTCTGCTCCAGGGCTCTGGCCTTATCCTCGTCGATCTCCTCCTGGGCCTTCTCAATCAGGGTCAGTACATCGCCCATTCCCAAAATCCGCGAAGCCATGCGATCGGGATAGAACTGCTCTAAATCGGACAATTTCTCACCCATGCCGACGTAGAGAATCGGCGTTCCGGTCACGGCGCGAATGGAAAGAGCCGCCCCGCCTCTGGTATCGCCGTCCAGCTTGGTCAGTACCACGCCGTCAATGCCAATCCGCTCCTGAAAGGTCGAAGCGACATTGACTGCATCCTGGCCGGTCATAGCGTCAACGACCAACACGGTCTGCGACACCTCTACCTGCCGTTTGATCTCAATCAGCTCCTGCATCATCTCTTCATCGACATGCAGACGCCCCGCCGTATCGAGAATCACAACATTGTAATCGTGCTTTGCCGCATGTTCGATTGCCGCTTTAGCAATATTGACCGGGGAATGACTGTCTCCCATGGAAAAGACCTCGACCCCCTGCTTCTCGCCATTGATCTGTAGCTGCTGAATTGCCGCCGGACGATACACATCACAGGCCGCCAGCAAGGGCTTGCGTCCCTTCTGCTTCAGCTTGCCGGCAATCTTAGCCGTAGTCGTCGTCTTACCTGCGCCCTGCAGACCTGCCATCAGAATGACCGTGATCTCGTTGCCCGGCTTCAGCGAAAGCTCCTTGGTCTCGTCTCCCATCAGACGCACCATCTCTTCGTCTACAATCTTGATTACCATCTGGCCCGGATTGAGCCCGTTCATCACATCCTGACCCACGGCCCGCTCCTGGACAGACTTGACAAACTGCTTCACCACTTTGAAATTGACGTCCGCCTCTAAAAGCGCAAGCTTTACTTCCTTCAATGCCGCCTTAACGTCGGCTTCCGTCAGCATGCCCTTGCTTCGCAACGCCTTGAATACGTTCTGAAGCTTCTCCGATAAATTGTCAAATGCCATGCTATAGCTCCTTTAATATCTCGTCTAACAGCTGCCGGATCTCTTGAAATGACGCTTCTCGGCGTTCATACGCTCTTTTGCCGCCGCTGCCTGCCTGCGCTGCGCTGTCGTTCTCACTGCCGGCGCTTACTTGTTCTGCGTGGTCGTTCTTACGATTGACACTTATTTGTTCGGCGCCTTTGCACGCACAGCCCTCCTGCGGAATCAAACGGTCAATCTGCTCAAGCTTCTCCCGAATGCTCCAGAAGCGTTCCAGCAAATGCAGCTTATCCTCGTATCCGGTCAGCAGGCGGTCGCACCGCTTCACCAGGTCGTGCACACCCTGGCGGCTGATGCCCCGCTCCTCGGCAATCTCACCCAGTGATAAATCCTGCAATACAAAATCTTCATAGATACTCTTCTGGTGTTCTGTCAGCAGCT
>CAMULB010000122.1 GCA_947089585.1 uncultured Lachnospiraceae bacterium
AGTCTCGTTGGAGGAGCTGTTTGATATGGTAGAGGAAAGCGTTGCGCTGCGTTTGAAGGAGGCGCAGATGACGCTCGTGCGCGAGGGAAGCTGGAAGGGAGAAAGCAGGCGGATGGACGCGGATTTGATGGCAAGCTTTTTGCTGAATTTGGTGAACAACAGCATCACCGCTTCTGCACCCGGCAGCTGTATCTATCTGGGAGCCGATCCTCATGCGCTGTGGGTGCGGGATGAAGGGAAAGGAATTGCTGCCGCAGAGCTGGGGAAGGTGCGCAGAGCATTTTACCGCGTCGATCCGTCGCGCTCCCGAAAAAGCGGAAATATGGGGCTTGGCTTGGCTCTGTGTGATCAAATTGCAAACGTACATGGCGGGCGGATGGAGATTTTCAGCGAGCCGGGCGTGGGAACGCAGGTACGATTTACAGAATCTTTACCGGGGAAGGAAGATTTGGTTAAGAAATTCTGGTATCATAGAGAAAATCAATCATCGCAGGAAAAAGGAGGAAGTCCATGAAAAGAATAGCAGGAGCAATGGCTACCGCCGGCCTGTGCGCTTTGCTTTTTACCGGTTGTCAGGGAGCGCAGGAGCATTCGATCGTAAAAGCGAAGGAGGCCGGAGCTACGGTTCAATATGAAACCAGTGAAGCAGCGGAGCAGTTTTTACGCGAGGAGCTGGGAGCGCCGACGGTTTATAAGAATCACCGTGTCTACCAGGACGGAGTGCTGGTAATCGACACGGACGCTAAGGTGGAGGTGCCAGAGGTAACGGGAATCAATACCTATACCGTCTCCAACCGGGCGGTCGAACAGCATCTGATAGATGCGTTTACAAATGCATTTTTTGCCGGCGAGAAGATATACAATGGTTCCTATTATCTTCAGCCGACTAAGAAGCAGCGAAAAGAGCAGTTAGAAGCGATGAAACGGAAACGGGAAGAAGGTGATCTGGATCCATATGGCTTTGGCAAGGATGAAAACGGAGATTGGAATTATGATTTAAACGAGGCGATTCAGGAGTTTGAAGAGAGCATGGAATATCTTCCGGATGAGGTGTCAAAGGTAGAAGTAAAACCGGCTTTTGGCATGGCGTATCGGGAATCTACAGGGGCAGGGAAATGGGTTGATCGAGTGGATCCAAATTCTTTTTATGGAGTTGTGGAGACAAAGCACGGCAATTATATCTATGCTCTTGAAAAATATGACCGTGATATCAAGCTTCATTTCTATAAGCAGTGGAACGAGCTGCCGATCGGAGTGGGTACGGGCTGGGTAGACGGCGCGGATCTGATGGACGGCACAGAGAGTGGCATCAATACGATGACGGAGGAGCAGCTGAAGGAAAAAATGGATCTCTCCTATGAGGAAGCGGAACGGCTGGCGCTTGAGAAGATGGAACAGCTGGGAGTGGGGTTGGAGCT
Source organism: uncultured Lachnospiraceae bacterium (assembly GCA_947089585.1). GTDB lineage: Bacteria > Bacillota > Clostridia > Lachnospirales > Lachnospiraceae > 14-2. The sequence continues at coordinate 1,419 of CAMULB010000122.1, forward strand.
TTACGATTGGGATTATACCGTGCGCTATCAGGGAGAAGAAGGGCTGACCGAGAATAACATTCAGGAGGGCGGATATAAGTTTACCTTTGCCAGAACGGTCGATGGGGTTCCCGTTACGCAGACTGATCAGTACGAAGGCGCGGTAGAGCCTGCGAGTATGATCATAGAACCCTGGGGACACGAGCGTTGCCAGATGATCATCGGGCCCAAGGGCGTGGAAGAGGTGGCGCTCTATAATGTCAGTGAGGTTGGAGCTGTGCAGTATGAGCAGGTGAAGCTGCTGGATTTTGACAGTATTGCCGATATTTACCAGCGTATGCTTGCAGCCAATTACAGTGAGCTGCCGGAATATGAAAAGAGCAGAACGATTCATATTCGCAAGATCACGCTGGGCTATGCGCGCATTGTTGATCCGATGGAACGGGAGAGCATTGGAACGCTGGTTCCGGTCTGGGATTTCTTCGGCGGCAGCGATGTAGAAGGGGAGGAAGTTACCTCCCGCGATTGCGGCGAGCACTCCGATCACAGCTACATGACGATTAATGCGGTTGACGGGACGGTGATTAATCGCAGCCTGGGGTATTAGAGGGGGACGTTCAGTCCCCCTCTTGAATCGGTGTAGGCGGTGATTTCTGTAATAAAAGCGATTGTTGCTTTTATTTTACCTTACCTCTTTGTACCAGATGGATCGCCTGATCAAGACTCATTTCGCCCAAATCCTGTTTCTCAATTTCGGCGTCTCTTTGTCTGACGGATACAGATTGATGCTGCTTCTCCTTTTCACCTATGATCATCATATATGGCACCTGATCCATGCGTGCCTGACGAATCTTATATCCAAGTTTTTCATTTCTGTCATCTACTTCTGCCCGGATCTCATGTTCCTCCAAGGCTTTCGCCGCTTTCCTGGCATAAGCATTATATGGCTCTGAAATGGGAAGAAGCTTAACCTGTACAGGTGCAAGCCACGCAGGGAATTTTCCGGCATAATGCTCCAACAGAATCCCGATAAAGCGTTCGATCGAGCCAAAGATGACCCTGTGCAGCAGAATCGGGCGATGCTTTGCTCCGTCTGACCCAATATAAGCAAGATCAAATCGTTGCGGGAGCTGGAAATCAAGCTGAATCGTGCCGCATTGCCACGTTCTGCCGATCGAGTCCTTTAGATGAAAATCAAGCTTTGGCCCATAGAATGCACCGTCTCCTTCATTTATTACATAAGACTGCCCCATTTCCTGCACGGCTTTTTCCAAAGCGTTTGTAGCAAGCTGCCAATCCGCGTCACTTCCGATGGAATGTGCTGGTCTCGTTGACAATTCAATTTCATATGAAAAACCAAACCGCTGGTAAACCTCATCAATCAGACGCATAACGCCCTGGATCTCATCCATTACTTGATCCTCTCGCATAAAAATGTGAGCGTCATCCTGTGTAAAGGAACGTACTCTCATGAGACCGTGTAATGTTCCAGATTTTTCATTGCGATGTACAAGCCCTAATTCTCCCATTCGCATCGGAAGCTCCCTATAGGACCTTGGTTCCAGCTGATACACCAGCATTCCGCCGGGACAGCTCATGGGTTTGATGGCATAATCATCCTGATCTACCTTGAGCGCGTACATGGTATCTCTATAAAAATCCCAATGACCGGATGTCTCCCAAAGGCTTCTTTCTAACAGAAGAGGCGTAGAAATTTCAACATATCCTTCCCGCCGATGGATTTTCCGCCAGTAATCAATCAGTAAATTTTTCAAGATCATTCCCTTTGGCAGGAATACCGGCAATCCCGGCCCCTGATCAAAAATGGTAAATATGCCAAGCTCTTTTCCCAATTTTCTGTGGTCTCTTGCTTTTGCTTCTGCAACCATACGCAGGTATTCGTCCAATTGTGACGCTTTTGGAAACGATATACCATAGATTCTTGTAAGCATCGGATTATTTTCGCTGCCTCTCCAATAGGCTCCGGCTACGGATAATAGCTTGATGGCTTTAATCTGACACACATTACAAATATGTGGCCCTGCGCAGAGCTCCACATATTCTCCTTGCTGATAGAAGCTGATTGGCTCTCGCTCATTCAGTTCCTGAATCAGCTCAATTTTAAACGTTTCACCTGCTTTTTCCATCAAGCGAAGGGATTCTTCTTTTGACTTCTCATAAACCTGCAGGGAAAGGGACTCCTTGACAATCTTTCGCATTTCTGCTTCGATTGTCTTTAAATGCGCTTCTGAAAATGGAAAATGAAATTGAAAATCATAATAAAATCCATTTTCAATCGCCGGGCCAATGGCGCACTTTGTTTCTGGATATAAACGCTTTACGGCCTGCGCGAGCACATGTGCACTCGTATGCCAAAATGCTTTTTTACCCTCCGGTTTTTCAAAGCTTACTTCTGCAATTGCTCCATTTTTTGTTAGAACCTTCATCATTTGCTGCTCCTTTCTCTTTTCCGCTTTCACGATCTGGCAACAACATAAGAAAAACACCCCAAAGACCATAATGATATCGTCTTAAGGGTGCGCTTCGCACGGTTCCACCTTAACTTTTCACTTCAGATTCGATCAAATCCTATCCTTTAACGCAGGCATACGGTAACGCTTACTTCGTTCAGCATTACAGCTCTGGAATGGTTTTCGTCTAATCTCCACATAAACGGCTTTCACCAAGTGCCATTCTCTCTGGATGCTTCGGGTTAAACTACTTGTTTCCGTCATTGCTTTTCTTATGTTATTGATGGTACTTTATCACAGCTTCCTTCTTTTGTCAATGGTTTCGCTTCCTCTCCCCCTCACATTCCCCCTCTTTACATGGCAGCAGGATCGTGTTACAATTTTCAGAGAAAATAAGGCGCGCAATGTGTTTTTAAAGCGGCGAACGTGTTGCGTGTAATCGAAGCTTGTACATGAGGAGGTTTTTGGATGAAGAACGTAGCGGTATTTTTGGCAGAGGGATTGGAAGAGATTGAGGGTCTGACCGTGGTGGATTTGCTGCGGCGGGCCGGAATTGCGGTGACGACGGTGTCGATTAACGGGAAAAAAGAGGTGACGGGCGCTCACCAGATTACCGTGCTCGCGGACGCTCTGTTTGAAGAGGTGGATTTCTCGCAGATGGACGGGGTGGTGCTGCCGGGCGGGATGCCGGGAACCAACAATTTGATGCAGCATTTGGGCGTGAATCAGGTCATTCGTGCGTTTGATCGTGAGAAGAAGCTGGTGGCTGCCATCTGTGCCGCGCCCAGCGTTTTGGGGAAGGCCGGGCTGCTGGAGGGAAAGAGAGCAACCTGTTATCCGGGCTTTGAGACACAGCTGACCGGCGCTCTGTGCAGCCAGGAGCCGGTAGTTTTGGACGGGACGGTGATGACCAGCCGGGGGATGGGGACTGCGGTTCCCTTTGGACTGGCATTGATTGCGTATTTTCTCGGCCAGGAGGCAGCGGTGGAGATTCGTGATTCGGTGCTCTATCAGGGTGCCGGGGCATGAAAAAGGACGGGACAATGCATGCGGAAGGTGGATTTGATGAAGAGCGGACGCTTTACGCCGTTCGCTGTATCGCTTCGGATCAAAAAAAGCATGAGCAGATCCGGGAGGCGTTTGGAACGCGGGGGATGGTCGTACAGGTTCCCGGTTCCAAAAGTATAACCAACCGGGCGCTGCTTTTGGCGACGTTGGCAGAAGGAAGAAGCGTCCTTCGGGGCGCTCTTTTTTCAGATGATTCCCGCTATCTGCTGTCGTGTATCCGGGAGCTTGGATTTGCGATGCACGTTGATGAAGCAAAGCGAAGGATTGAAATCAGCGGCTGCGGCGGACGGGTGCCGAAGGAGAAAGCTTCGGTCTATGTGGGGAGCGCGGGAACGGCAGCCCGTTTTTTGAGTGCATATTTAGGGGTCAGCCAGGGAACGTATCATCTGGATGCCTCTTCACAGATGCGCCGCCGTCCCATGGCGCCGCTGCTTCACTGTCTGAGGGAGCTGGGATGTGCAGTGCGCTGCGAAGAGACGGAGGATCATTTTCCGTTTACCCTCAACGGCAATGGGTTTGGAACCCAGCAAATCACGGTGGATATTAAGGACAGCAGCCAGTTTTTGAGCGCGCTGCTGATTGTATCTGTTTTGGCCAGGCAGGGTCTGTCCATTCAGATACAAGGCAGTCATGGTATGGCCTATATCGAAATGACAGAGAAAATGATGGCACAGTTTGGCGTTTGCTTACAGCGAAGCGCAGAAAATTGTTACCACATCACAGCGGGGCAGCGCTATCAGGCGCGCGAGTATCAGATTGAACCGGACGTTTCGGCCGCCTGTTATTTTTATGCCATGGCGCCGCTGCTGGGAATACGTGTGCTCGTGGAGCAGGTGCATTTTGCATCGCTCCAGGGAGATGTGGAGTTTTTGCGTATTTTACAGCGAATGGGGTGTCAGGTGCAAGAGGAAGCAGCGGGGATTGCGGTCAGCGGCCCGGTGGACGGACGGTTTCATGGGGTGGACGCGGATTTGTCCGCCTGCTCCGATCAGGCGATTACATTGGCGGCGCTGGCCCCGTTTGCCGACGAGCCAACGGTGATCCGCGGCATCGGTCACATTCGCCATCAGGAGAGCGACCGTATGAGCGCGATTGCAACAGAGTTGGGAAAAATGGGAATTGCATGTCAGATGGGAGCGGATTTTATCCGCATTGAACCGGGGCGCCCCAGGCCGACGGTGGTGGAGACGTATGAGGATCACCGGATTGCGATGGGCTTTTCCCTGATTGGCTTGCGGGCGGAAGGGATTGTGATTTCCAATCCGCTTTGCTGTAAAAAGACATTTGAAGAATATTTTGACGTGCTGGATCAGCTTTTTTGGAGGAAATGATGACAGATGCAGAGAGAGGGCAAAAGGCTTATTTTGAAAAAATGGAGGATTTGAAGCGGATTTTATCATCGCTCGGCAGCGTGGCCGTCGCTTTTTCCGGCGGCGTGGATTCGACTTTTCTGCTCAAGGCGGCGCATGATTTGCTGGGAGAGCGGGCGATCGCGGTGACGGCGTCGGCGGATACCTTTCCGGGCAGAGAACAGACCGAGGCGGAGGAATTCTGCAAAAAGGAAGGCATTCGCCAGATTGTCTTTGCGTTTCGGGCGCTGGAAATCGAACAATTTTGTCAAAATCCGCCTGATCGCTGCTACATCTGCAAAAAGAAGCTGTTGTCACAGATTGCAGAGATCGCCAGAGAGAATCAGATGGCGTTTGTAGTCGAGGGCTCCAATTTGGATGACAATCAGGATTATCGGCCGGGACATCGGGCCGTGGCGGAGCTGGGGATTCAAAGCCCTCTGCGTGAGGCGCATTTTTCAAAGGCCGAGATTCGTCTTTGCTCCAGAGAGCTGGGGCTTTTCACCTGGCAAAAGCCTTCCTTTGCCTGTCTGGCAACGCGTTTTGCTTATGGAGAGACGATTACAGCCCAAAAGCTGGCCATGGTGGGCGCGGCAGAACAGCTGCTGTTGGATTTGGGGTTTGCCCAGGTGCGGGTGCGGATGCATCAGTCAATGGCGCGGATTGAGGTGCAGCAGACGGAATTGGCGCGGCTGGTGGAGGAGCCGCTGCGCCGTCATGTGGAAGAGGAGCTGCGCAGGCTGGGATTTTCTTATGTGACGGTGGATTTGGCGGGGTATCACAGCGGGAGTATGAACAAGACGGCGGAGGCGTGTGGGGGATTGTGCACGGATCAATAAAAAATGGGCAAATAATCGTATTTTTCAGGAATCATGCTTGGCGCTTCCCCAAAAGTCTTCCATCACCTCGTTAAACTTTTGGGGCGCATCCATATTTACACAATGCCCGGCATTTTCAATAATCACAACGTTTAATTGAGGTTCTCTGCTTTTCCAATCTTCTACTGCTTTCAACTCCATTGGGATATCAAATTCTCCACACCCGATCAATACGGGGTAGTTTCTTGTTTTTGTTTTGCATACGTTTACCATACGATTCAGGGATGCCAAATATGAGAAGGATTTTTTTGAAAATTGAATGTTCATCTCATAAAAGTCATTTTGGGCCTGTAAGGAGAAGGCAGAGATTTTCTTATTTGCTTTTGCAAACCATTTCATAGAAACAAAAGCTTTGAACATCATTGCCATCTGCGAAGCACCATTTTCCTTCTGCATTTCTTTTGAAAAATTGTTAATATCGTATCCGCCAAAGCAGGCGAGAGAAGCTACCGCTTCGGGATACCGATTCGCAAAATCCTGTGCTAAAACAGCGCCCAATGAAATACCGACGATATGTATGTTTCTAATTTTTTCAACGTTCATAATATCGTGGATCCATGCCGACATTTTCTCTAAACTGTCTCCCTTTTTTGTATCGGTTGATGCGCCATGGCCGATGATATCGACCGCTAAAATGTTATATTTGCTTTCAAAATAGTGGAACTGTGGTTGAAACATGTTATGATTTACAAATGCGGCATGAAGAAACAATACCCATTCCCCACAGTCCGTTCCACTGGTATAATATACGATTGGAGAAAAATCCAATTTGAATTGTTTCACTATATTTTATCCTCCATTTCATTGAGCAGTTTTTGATACCACTCTATATTAAATTTCATAAAATCTCTGCCATAACGGGCTGCCGAAAGCTGATAGAAAATGATATCCTTGTTTTCTTCCGTCACAGCTACATTTTGCGCTTCTTCACAAATGGCGTTTAGTGCATGGTATTTCTCGGTCAGATGAGACAGATATTTTTCAATATGATTCCGACGGCTTGCCTGATCTGAAAAACCCATAAAATATACCTTTACTAATTCTGGGTTTTTGGTATTTTGCACTTCAAAAGGACGATTGATCCATTCAAAGAAGCAATGCTTCCCACGATCTGTGATTGTATAGATTTTCTTGTATTTTCCGTTTTCCACACGATCCTCATAACGGATATACCCGTAAGCCAGTAGTTTTTTAATAGCTGCTTGTATGCTGCCCATGCTGCTGCTATACATCAAATCCATTCCTTTTCGGATTCGTTCTCTTAGCTGATAAATGGTTCTGCTTTCCAAAAGCAAAAGACCAAGAATCATCTGATCCATACGCTCTCCCCCTTGCATATATTACTATCCGTAATATTGCTATTATACATTTGCGGAAATTAAAAGTCAATTAAAACATCCATAGGCTACGATGACTGACGGTGGATGAAAAGGGATTTGCGTGATTTCTTTGAAAGCTTGATCAATAGGATTCCTTTTGGAAAACGGGGTTGGAGAGAATCGCACGTGATAGAATCGCATATGGAAAATTTGTAAATAGGCAGGCATGAAGAGGAATTAGTCCAAATTTTTCTGAAGGTTTGAATAATAGTTCGATAGTTTGATGGCAGGCAAAGAAAAGCGAAATGCGTAAAGTTTCATTGGCATACCGTTTGACTGGTTTGCGTACCACAATTTGATACAATGCACCCAAGCATGAGTTTGGGTGCATTTTT
>CAMULB010000123.1 GCA_947089585.1 uncultured Lachnospiraceae bacterium
AATTTGTTCTCAATGGCGTTCGCTACAATTAAGAAAATCTTTAGAAATTATTTCAGAATTTTTACATATGCTTGTAAATGCATTCCCTTTTCCCTTCACAGCAGGAAAAAAATAACAATTTGTTCCATTCTGTAAGAATGTTCGTTTACATTTCCCGGCAACTGCTTTATAATGGAAATTATTAATACACAGACCAACAAGGAGGGTTTTTTTATGAGAATTTATCAGACGAAGGACTATCAGGAGATGAGCCGCAAAGCAGCAAACATCATTTTCGCCCAGATTGTATCCAAACCGGACGCCGTACTGGGACTGGCCACCGGCTCTACTCCAATCGGTACGTATCAGAATCTGGTCAAATGGTATCAGAGCGGCGATCTTGATTTTTCCCAGATCCGCTCCGTGAACCTGGACGAATATAAGGGACTAGCTGCGGACAACGATCAGAGCTACGCATATTTCATGCGCACCAATCTCTTTTCTCACGTCAACATCAACCCGGCAAATACCAACATCCCCAACGGATTAGAGACCGATATCGAAATGGAATGCAGCCGCTACAACAATGTCATCCACGCGCTCGGCGGCATCGACTTACAGCTTCTCGGCTTAGGAGGCAACGGCCATATCGGCTTCAACGAGCCGGACGATTTCTTCGAGAAGGGAACGCACTGCGTCAAACTGACCGAGGATACGATCAAGGCCAACGCACGCTTCTTCTCCTCGATGGACGAGGTGCCCCAATATGCATACTCCATGGGCATTCAGAATATCATGGAAGCCAGAAAGATTCTTCTGATCGCTTCCGGCGCTTCCAAAGCCGAGGCGCTGTACAAATCACTCTGCGGCCCGATCACACCGGCCGTACCTGCTTCCATTTTGCAGCTTCATCCGCATGTCTCCATTGTCGCCGATGAGGAAGCGCTGTCCTTGATTCGCAAGCATCGTTGCCTGTAAGCGGTGAAAGGAGACACTATGATCATTCAAAATGGACTGGTATTTGAAGAATCCGGCTCTTTTGTCAAACGGGATTTGTATATTGACGCAGATCATAAGATTGCCGCAGCCGCGCCAGAAGACGAGCACGAGCGCATCGACGCCGAGGGCCTGTATGTGCTTCCGGGATTGGTGGATGTGCACATTCACGGCGCTGTCGGCAGCGATTTTTGCGACGGCAGCAAGGAGGGGCTCTGCAGCATCGCCGCTTACCTCAAGGCGAACGGCATTACCTCCTTCTGCCCCACCTCGATGACGCTTCCGCTGGAGGAATTAAAGCAGATTTTTTCAAGCATTCTGCAGGTGCCGGCCGAACGCAATTATGCATCGGTGGCCGGTATTCATATGGAAGGCCCCTTTATTGCGCCCGCCAAAAAGGGCGCGCAGAAGGCTTCCCATATCATTGCGCCCAACGTTGACGCCTTTCACGCGCTGCAGGCTTCGTGCGATAACCGCATCCGCCTGATCACGCTGGCCCCCGAAGAGGAGGGCTCGATGGAATTCATCCGCGCGGTGCACGAAGAGGTCTCGATCTCCCTCGGACATTCACAGGCAGACTATGAGACGGCAAGTCAGGCTTATGCAGCCGGAGCCAATCATGTCACCCACCTTTACAATGCCATGATGCCGCTGCATCACCGCGATCCCGGTATCATCGGCGCGGCTGCGGACGCCCCCCATGTATTTGCCGAGATCATCTGCGACGGCATTCACATTCATCCTTCCGCCATCCGAGCGGCATTCCGTCTGTTCGGCGCCGAGCGAATGGTATTGATCAGCGACGCGATGCGTGCCACCGGCATGGAGGACGGCTGCTACGACCTCGGCGGACAGGAAGTGATTAAGAACGGCAACCGGGCCACCCTGGCTGACGGCACGCTGGCCGGCTCGGTGACGAATCTCTTCTCCTGCATGAAGAACGCGGTATCCTTCGGCATTCCGCTGTACGATGCCGTGCGGGCGGCCACGCTCAATCCAGCCCGGAGTATTGGCGCGCACACCATCGGTTCTCTTGCCGTCGGCAAAGAAGCGGACGTGCTGCTGGTGGACAAGGAGCTTAATCTGGTGCGGGTTCTGTAGTGCAGCATCTCTGCTTTTATCGGATCGAAACGATACTTTCATGCTTTTGCGTGACAAGTTCTTTCCTAAAATAAGCAAAAAAATCGCCCGGCCTGGATGCTTGATCCGGCCGGGCAATTCAATTCTATCCTTTACTCTGTGATCTCTGGCGCGAAGCAAAAATGGTATCTGCCATTTCCAATCTCGATCTGCTTCGCTCCGACATGAACCATGCCGCTGACATTGGGCGGCAGCACTACCTCCAAGCTTACCTCCTGCTCATGCCTTTCCCAGTGAATTGATATGCTTCCGTATACGGAGTCGTAATCGGTATGCGCCCATTTCAGGCCGCAGCGATAATCGGGACGGATGCGAACCTTTTTATATCCTGGCTCTTCCGCCCACAGTCCGCCGATTCTGCGGTAGAGAAAGTCGCCCACACAGCCGAACGCAAAATGATTATAGGAAGAATTGGTGCGGGTTCCGTCCGGCAAAATCGCCGCCCAGTTTTCCCAGATTGTCGTTGCGCCCCATCTTAAAGCATACAGCCAGCCGGGCCTTTGATCCTGAAACAGAATTCGATAAGCCGCGTCCCCGGCATGGTGTTCACAGAGCGTATCCAGAAGGAATGGAACCGACAAAAATCCCGTGTCCAGGCAGTCGCCCGCTTCCTCGATCAGCCTACAGAGTTGATGGACTGCGCCGCGCTCCTGCTCCTTAGTCAGCATATGTCCGGCCAGAGCCAGGACATACAGCCCCTGCAGCGGCTGACGCATCTGCCCTTCCTTCGTCACATAGGTCTTAGAAAACGTCTCCCTGGCGCGCTGGGCCAGCCTCAGATAATGCTCGGCATCCCCGGTCTTATGCAGAACCGCGGCGATCTCGCCCATACAATTCGCCGTATAAGCCAGATACATCAGCGCCGCCTCCTCCTTCGTCTGCAATGCGGTCATCATCGGGTTATGCGTGGAAGCCATAATGCTGGGAATCAGCCAGTCTCCAAAATGAAAGAGCTGCCCCCAGGCGCACAGATCCGCTCCGGCACATTGTTCCACATAATCCATCCACCTTTTCATCATACAATAATTTTCCTGCAATACCGCTGCATCTCCGTAAGCCTGATACAGTGCGTAGGGAACCAGGATGCAGGCGTCCGACCATCCCGCCGAGCTGATATGCTTCTCCTTGCCGCCGTTCACATATTGATTGCTGGGGATATCGGGAATCACATGCGGAATTTGCCCGTCTGAGCGCTGCTCAAAGCGCATATCCTTCAGCCAGCGTCGCAAAAAGGCCTGCACATCCATATGCAAAACCGCAGTCGGCGCATAGACCGCCATGTCTCCCGTCCAGCCGGCCCGCTCTCTCTGCGGACAATCGGTCGGCACACAGAGCATATTTCCCTGCTGGGAACGGAATATATTTTCCTCCAGCTGATTCAGACGCGGGTCCGAACAGCAAAAGCGGCCGATGGAGTCCATACGGCTGGTCAGCACGCAAATCGTAAAATCCTCTGCGCATACTTCTGCAAGCCCCTCTACCTTCACATAGCGAAATCCATGAAAGGTAAATTTGGGCTCATAAACCGCACTCGCTTCTGCTGTTTTGACGCGATCCCTTTGATTTTTGTTCTGCCCCATAATATTCTGCAAAAAATTGCCGTCCCGATTCAGCACCTCGCTGTGCTCTAAGCTGATTTCCGTTCCAACCGGCGCTTTTACGGAAAACCTCGTATAGCCGCAGATATTTTCACCGGCGTCCAGCACCCATTCTCCCTTCGGCGTGCAGATTAGCTGCGGCTTGATTTCTTTTACAATCCAGACCGGGTCAACACTCTGCGCACAGACCATATCATAGCCGTACTCCTTTTTCTTCACCGGACGCCAGCCGGAATCGTCAAAGCCCGCCTCTGAAAAGCCCTTCGGCTCCTTCGCCAGATCGAGATATTCCCCGACAAATAAATCCGCATAAATATATCCGCCGGTATTCCAGCGCATCTGCTCATCCGAACAAACACGGCCCCTGCCGCCGTCCTCATAGAAAAGCTCCAACTGAAATAACAGCGCATTGTCCCGCCCATACTGCTGGCCGATTCCCATCAGGCCGATTTTTCCGCTGTACCACCCGTCCGCTAAAATCACGCCGATCGCATGAGGGCCGGGTGCATCAAGCAGTGCGGTGACATCGTAGGTCTGATATTCCAGATGCTTGTGGTAGGAGGTATATTCCGGCGCCAGAAGATTGCTCACCTGCACGCCGTCCAGCTTGAGCAGGTAATTCCCCAATGCGGTCGCATAAAGCACGGCCTTCTTGACCGGACGCTGCAGACAAAATTCCCGGCGCATATAGACCGGCGCATCCAGAATCTCCTCCGGATGCTCGTGCGACGTTACCATCCCGGCAAAAATTGCACCGGAATCCGTGGTATCCGTCAGCGGCTTTTTGACCAGACCGCTTTCCACCCAGTCGGCCCGCCAGAAATCCGCTTCCATAATTCCGGTAGAAAAAAAGGCCTTTTCACTGACGTCCTGCGCCTGATTCTGACTGCAGCTCGTGACCTGCCAGCTATAATCGGTTCCCGTCTTTAAAGCCGGCCCATGATAGGGAATGCCAAAGGTTGCATCTGAAAACACCCTTCCACTGTCCCAGATCAAGCGCTCCTCTTCCCACACGCAAATGCGGTACTGCTTTTGGAAAATGTCCTGCCCCTTACCGGCCAGCTTCCAGGAAAAGCGCGGATTTTCGTCGATTCCGCGCGGATTGCTGCGGTTCAGACAGCGCAAATCATAGATCCGATATGCTGCTTCCATCTCAATTGCCCTCTTTCTTCTGAATGTTCCAGCACAAGACACAGATCAGTCCCAGTGCGGCTACAATTGCCGGGATAATCGAGCGTGAGAGCAGAATTCCACGCAGCGCTGCCTCGGTCTGCGCCTGATTGGCCACATATCCAGTTGCCGCCAGCAGAAAGCTGACGACGGCGCTGGCAATCGCCTGTCCCACCTTGATCGCAAAGGAGTTCATGGAGAAGCAGACGCCGTCCGCGCGGTATCCCTGTTTCTGCGCGATGTATTCCGCCGTCTGCGCAAGCATCGTGGTAATCGTTACCATCAGCATGCCCGTCGCAAGTCCCACCAGGCCAAAGCAGACAAAAAGTGATGGCAGAGAAGCTTTTCCGACTGCAAAAATTACAATTCCAGCCGCAATGTCCACGAGAAAGGCAGCTGCCGCTAAGCTTCGCGCCGAAATCCGCTTCATCAGAATTGGCGCTAAAATCGAGGTTACAACCCCCAGCCCCATGCAAATCCCCATATAGGCTCCGATCAAGTCTGGGCGCTGCAGATAGTAAATCATATAATATGTACCGGAAACACTGGGCAAAATCATACTGAACGCGCAGAATACCATCGCCAAAAGCACCAGCAGCAGCGGCCTGCACATCACCTTGGCAAAGCCCTTGAATACATTTGCTTCCTGCGGCGGAATTTCCGGAACATTGACCTCCTTGGTGCTGAAATAAGCAACCAGGGCAAAAAGAACCGAGACAATGCCGACGATCGTCATAAACAACGGATAGCCCTTGCGAAGATTCGCCGTTGTCTCTCCGCCGCCCAGACGTATCACCAGATTGTATGCCACTGCAGAGGCCAAAAACATCGCAATCGTGGTGAAGGTTCTGGCCGCGCCGATCAGCTTGTTTTTTGTATTTTCATCGTTGGTGAGGGAAGGAACCATCGACCAGAGCGGAACGTCATAGGCCGTAAAAATCATCCCGGTCAGGGTATACGTGATCGCCGCATATGCAATTTTTCCCCCGGTACTAAAATCCGGTGAGAGAAAGCACAGGACACAGCAGATCGAGAGGGGGATACAGGTAAATAATATGTAAGGCCGGTACTTTCCCCTCTTCGTAACCGGACTTCTGTCTGCAATCGCCCCCATCATCGGATCGTTGATCGCATCCCAGATTTTGGTCAGCAGAAATATGACGCCTGCCGCGCTGGCGGGAACTCCGAATACATCCGTATAAAACAGCAGCAGATAAGATCCCATCACGCCAAGCGCAAAGTCCTTGCCAAAGCTGCCCAATCCATAGCCAATGACCTTAGCGCCGCTCATTTCGTTGCTTTTGTTCATTGTTTCATCCTCCTCTTTGTTTGATAACAGGAGTATAGCACAAAAGAGAAACGATGCATTTGTACTTTGGTAATGGCCCAACTTGTATTTTCGTAAGGTTATCCCTGTTGTAAATTGAAATCGCAGCCAAAAACAGCTATACTTGTGATGGAAAAATTGTTAAGTCAAGAATCTCGCCGAGAAGAATCGAGAGAAGGAGTTATGAGATGACAACGCGTGCCTTTAATCAATATATGGAGATGTATTATGCCGAGCACCCCGATTTTCCAGAGAATATTCAAGAGCTGATTCAGGAGGTCTACAACGGTTCTGAGGATACGGCCCGTATTTTGGTCAATACCATTGATTCCTCCCGTGAAAATATTTTTGTTTCCCATCATCCGCTGGAAGCAAACTGCCTCACCAAGCAGCACTCCCACGATTACTTTGAGCTGATGTATGTCTCAAGGGGTAGCTGTACCCAAAAAATCGGCAGCGTCCCCTGCAACCTTTCTGCCGGGGACTTCTGCCTCTTGAATCCTTACATCACCCACGAAATCGACATTGATTCTGCCGAAACGCTTCTGTTCAATATCATGATCCGGCAAAGCCTTTTGCGGGAATCCTTTTTCTCGATGATTGCCGGCAACGATCTGATCAGCCATTTTTTTGCCACCTCGCTGTTTACAGAATCAGAGCAGAAATCCTATCTCTATGTCCCCGGCGGCGAAAATACGGCCGCCGCCAACCACATTCATTCTCTGATCATCGAGTTCCACGAGAAAAAGCTGGGGTATCAAAAGGCGGCGGAAAACTACCTGGCCCTTTTATTTATGGAGCTGGCCCGCTCTCTGCAGGATCGGATCGACCGCGAAAATTATACGATGATGGGCGGAAATCTGCTGTCTGAGATCCTGGCCTACATCAATCAGCACAAGCTGGAGGTTACGCTGACCTCGGTCGCAGAGGAGTTCCATTACCATCCCAAATATTTATCGTCGCTGATCAAGCGCTATACCCACAAGAGCTTTTCCGAGATCCTGCTCGAAGCGAAGCTGCAGGACGTCTGCTGTTACCTCAAAAATACCAGCCTGTCAATTGACGAAATCTCGCAGCTGATGGGCTACTACGACCGAAGCTACTTCAATCGGCTGTTCAAAAAGACCTTTCAGATGTCCCCCGGCCAGTACCGCAAAATATATCAGAAATAGCCGGACGCATCTGCTGAAAAACCAGGCAGCGGACAGCGCCGAGCCGGGCATCCTTCTATAGCCATGCTCTGTGCCATCCGCACGGGCGCCGCTCCTTTTGCTTCATCCGCATGGCCACCGCTCCTTTCGCTTCACCCGCATAGCCGACGCTCCTTTCACTCCATCAGCGCGGCCACCGCTCCTTTCGCTCCATCAGTGCGCCGAACGCCTGGTGCGGCTCACTCTGATACCAGTAGGCTACCGTCGCCACATCGTCCTGGCGTTCAAACAGCCCGCCGTGGCTGACGCCGATCTGCTGCACCGTCACTTTAAGCTCCTGTTCAAACAAAATCGGGTCTGGAATATGCCAGCGGTAAAAGCTCCGCTGCGGCAGCGTGTCGTTGTTGTGGTAATCGTTGTGTACCGATGCATCTGTTTTGGAATAGTAGGGATAGCCCAAAAAAGGCGTGCAAAAGGTCTGCTCCACGGTCTCCCCGTCTCTCTGCCCGGCAAAGCTCCAGGCCCCGCCAAAGTAATCCTCCGTCCCGGTTCCGCAAATGGTGGGGAATTCTTCATCGCCGTCGATGTAAAACTTGACCTCTCCCTCCCCGTACCAGTAACGCTCCAGCGCCGTCAAGGCCATATAAGTGCCTACATACTGTCCGCGTCCCTTGACGCCGTCTAAAATCACATAATCCTTGCGCTTCTCGGTCATGCGCTGCCGCCGCCACTGGGCATGAAAATAACCGATGTTTTCGGGAAGCGCATCCTTCAGGCAGTAATCAATCTGATAGAAAAAGGCCGGGATCGCCTCGTCATTCTGATTCTCCAGCACAACCTCCGCCTTTTTCGCAAAGGGCATGGGAAAATAGCAGTTAAAGCCCCTGGTCGGATTGACCGCCATCGGCAGCGAATTGACCGTATACGTCTCGCCAAAGCCGCAGCAGAAGAAATCTCCGAGCGGGCTTTCCACCGAAGGGGATGCTTCCCCGTCCCAGTAAATCCGCAGCACCAGATCCCGCAACACGTAACGGTTGGCCTCGCTGATCCGGTCGGTCACGGTCATCCAGATGTGTTGGATGATCCCCGGCCCGTCGATGCTGGCCAGCGTTACCCGCTCCCCCGGTTCAATCCGCGGAATGCAGGGCGAGCCCTTGCGGCTCTTACCCAACGGACCCGTCGCCATTCCGCCCTTGCCCTTCTCTCCCGTTCGGTTTTCCCAATTGACCGCCCTGGAACGGCCGCCTGACAACAGAGGGATTTCACTCATCGCGCCAAAAAACATATTCCCATCCTTCCTCCTGACCAAACGCCAGGCCGATGCGGATGCGCGAAGGAGCGCCTCTCTGCTGCAAAAACAGACAAACGCCCGCCGCACACGCGTCATCAAATCCGCTTTTTAATGATGGAACAGACGAATGCCGGTAAAGCACATCGCCATCT
>CAMULB010000124.1 GCA_947089585.1 uncultured Lachnospiraceae bacterium
GCTCAAGCGCGAAGGAATCAGTTCTGGCAGCAGTGTGACGATGGAGGAATTTGAAGGAACTTTTGCCTCAAGCGCATCCGAGGTGGAGCTATGAAATCGGTCATTGTAATTGGCGCCAGTGGATATGGAAAAGTGGTGGCGGATCTCATTCAAAAATCGAACGATCGTGTGGTCGGATTTCTGGATGATCAAGCGGATTTGGCGGATACATTTATCGGATATCCGCTGCTCGGACTGGTGAAGGATTATTCTAACTATAAGGATACGGCAGAATTTGTCATTGCAATCGGAAATCAAGGAATCCGTGAAAAAATAGCGGCACGTTTGTGGGATGTTCGCTGGTATACGGCGATCCACCCCTCGGCGGTTCGATCCGACATCCAGGTTCGGGTGGGAGAGGGCACGGTCATTATGGCAAACGCAGTGATCAATTCTGCTTGTCAAATTGGCAGACACTGCATCATCAATTCCGGTGCAGTCGTGGAGCATGATAATCAGATTGCAGATTTTGTGCACGTTTCGGTCGGCGCCAAGCTGGCCGGTACGGTATCCGTCGGAAAAGCTTCCTGGATTGGCGTTGGCGCTACGGTCAGCAATAATCTTACGATTTGCTCCAATTGTATTATTGGCGCCGGGGCGGTCGTGGTGGATGATATCAAAGAAGCGGGAACTTACGTAGGAGTTCCGGCGAAAAAAATGGAGAAAACAGAGATGAAGAAAGAAATAAATGTTCGGGGGGGGGGGTAAATCCCCTAAAGAGAGAGCTGTCTGCGCCAAATTCCGGGTAAGCGTGGGAGGCCGCGCCGCATGAAAAAATTATGTATTGTTGGCTGCGGCGGATTTGGACGTGAGGTGCTCTGGCTGGCAGAGCGCATTAATGATGCAGAGACGGCAAGAGGAAACGATAAAATATGGGAAATTGCCGGATTTATAGATGATAATTCTTCGCTTCATGGGACGCGGCAGGATGGGTATTTGGTTCTTGGCGGCTGTGAGGAGCTGAAAGCATGCAAGGAGGAAGTATATGCTGTCATTGCCATCGGCTCTGCAAAGATCAAAAGGGCGGTGGCAGAGAAGCTTGCGGACTGTAAGCAGATTCATTTTGCCACGCTGATTGATCCGTCGGTGATTCGGTCAGACCGTGTTCAGATCGGCGCTGGGAGCATACTCTGTGCCGGAACAATTCTCACGGTGGGCGTTACCATTGGCCGACATGTCATCCTGAATCTTGATTGTACGCTGGGGCACGACGCAGTTCTCAAAGACTATGTCACGGTTTATCCCAGCGCGAATTTGTCTGGAAACGTCTGGGTCGGTGAAGGAGCGGAGCTTGGAACTGGCATGCAGGTGATTCAGGGAAAAAGGATAGGCGCAGCGAGTATTGTCGGCGCCGGTGCGGTCGTGGTGAAGGATCTTCCGCCCGGATGTACCGCGGTGGGGAATCCGGCTAGGGTGATCAAGTTTTTGAATGAGAGCAGATACGATGAGGATATTAATATTAGCCAATCATGATGTGGGATTATATAAATTTAGAAAAGAATTAATTGAGGAATTGATTCATCCTGGTACGTATATTGAAGGGAGAAACGCAGAGCCATGTACGGTGTTTGCATCCTTGCCATGCGGAGAGTTTGTAGCAGAATTGGAAAAAATAGGGTGCAAAATTATTGAAACATCAGTGGATCGTCGTGGTGTGAATCCGATCAAAGATGTGAAGCTTTTGATGACATATCGCAAAATATTAAAAAAGGTAAAGCCGGATTTTGTGTTTGGATACACGATTAAACCGAACGTGTATGGTGGGATAGCATGTGCAGAAAAAAATATACCCTATGCAGCGAATATTACAGGTCTTGGAACAGCGGTAGAAAATAAAGGATGGCTGCAGTCGATTAGCTTATTGTTATATCGAATCGCATTGTGCAAGGTTCATACAGTTTTTTTTCAAAATGCTGAAAATCAGCAGTTTTTTATGAAGCACAAATTAGCGATTGGAAAACACCAGATGCTGCCTGGGTCTGGTGTCAATTTGAATGATTATCAACCAATGGCGTATCCAAAAGACGATACCATTGAATTTGTATTTGTAGCACGAGTTATGAGAGAGAAGGGAATTGAACAGTATTTGGATGCAGCAAAGATGATCAGAAAGCGGTATTCCAATACAAGATTCCACATATGTGGTTTTTGCGAACAGGATTATAAGGATAAAATCCTACGTCTGGAGAAGGATGGAATCATTCTATATCATGGCCTGGTTGCAAATATGCGTGATATCTATCAGCAGGTGCATTGTACCGTGCACCCCACGTTTTATCCGGAAGGCTTGAGTAATGTTCTTCTTGAATCAGCGGCTTGTGGCAGACCAATCATTACAACAAATCGTTCTGGATGTCGTGAAGTAATTGATGATAAAAGGAACGGATTTTTGGTTAAGGAACAAGACAGTGCGGATTTAATTGAGAAGATAGAGATGTTTTTAGCGCTTTCTTGGGAAGAACGGAAAACAATGGGATTAGCGGGAAGAGCGAAAGTGGAACGGGAGTTTGACCGAAGGATTGTTATAAAAAAGTACTTGGAAATTTTATGATAAAGAGAAGAAGTTGGTGGTGGCTGTATAATGGATTATAAAAAAATAATTAAAAGTCGGTCTTTACGATTGAAGATTTTGAATTTTTTATCCTTTATTCCAGATCAGACGATGCTGAAAATCCAGTATAGAATTAAAACGGGGCGGAGATTAAACTTAAAGTCACCCCAAAGGTATACCGAGAAAATGCAATGGTATAAGCTGTATTATAAAAATCCACTTATGATTCAGTGCGTAGATAAATACGATGTGAGAGAATATGTAAAGAAAATAGGGCTGGAAGAAATATTAGTTCCTTGCCATGGAATTTTTGATTCACCAGATGCGATTGATTGGGATGCCCTTCCAGATCAATTTGTTATGAAGGATACGCTAGGTGGAGGCGGAAATTCCGTTGTTATCGTAAAGGATAAAAGCAATACGAATATAGAAGAATTGAAAGAGATAGCGCGCCAATGGATGAAAAAAGAGGTGCACAGACCCAATGCCGGTCGTGAATGGCCTTATTATAATGGAAAAAATAACAGAATTATCATTGAAGCATATCTCGATTCTGATCCGAATGAGGGAGGACTCATTGATTATAAGTTTTTATGTTTTAATGGTAAGGCAGAACTATTATATGTATTGGCAGACCGCATAACGGGACAGGGCGCTGGATGTGGATTTTTTGATTTAGATTTTCATCAGCTTCCGTACACGGAATCGGACGAACCGCCATTAAAGAGAACAATTCCGAAACCGGAAAAATTTGATCAGTTAAAAAGGATGGCAGAGATACTGGCAGGTGAGTTTCCCTGTGTGAGAGTGGATCTATATCATGAAGAGGGAAAAATATGGTTTGGTGAGTTGACCTTTTATGACAGCAGCGGGTATATGTGCTTTGATCCGGACGAATTGGATTACCAGCTGGGAAAAAATTTTGAATTAAGAAGATATGATTGGAAAGAAGTCTGATATGAATAAGATTGGTTACTATATAGCTAAAATAATTTATAAATTGTCAAAGAATCATGAATCGGTGAGCAACTTTTATCGTGGGGGGGGGTAAAAATAGGAAAAAATGTTATTATTTGCGGATATATGAGAATGAGTGAGCCATTTTTGATTGAGATTAAAGATGACTGCGTGATATCAAGTGGAGTATCCTTTATTACACATGATCATAGCATCAACAAGGTTATTTCTGATAAATCGAACTTATTTGGAAAAATTGAAATAGGGAATAACTGCTTTATCGGGCAGGGCGCCACATTGCTTTATGGCGTTACATTGGCAGATCATATTATTGTAGCAAGTGGGAGTGTTGTTACAAAGTCATTTACGGACAATCGGGTAATTATTGCCGGGAATCCGGCAAAAGTGATAGGAACCTGGGATCAATTCGGCGCGAAATATAAAGCATTGGCAATGAATAGAAATGAATTGGCGAATATACAAAAAGGTGATGAAAGGAAATTGGTTCATAGGTGAGGGAAGGAAGGTCATATGCTTAGCATAATCGTTCCTGTATACAATACAGAAAAATATTTGTCAGAATGTATAGACAGTATTCTAGAACAATCCTACGGTGATTTCGAGTTGATTCTTGTCGATGATGGGTCTAAGGATGCGTCTTTTGAAATTTGTAAACTATATCAACAAAAAGATGCTCGTGTTAAGGTGTATCATAAAGAAAATTCTGGAGTATCTGCGGCACGCAATTTTGGTTTAAGTGTGGCAAGAGGAGAATACATATCTTTTTGTGATTCGGATGATGTGCTGAAACCGCAATTATATGAAATGCTGTTGGATGCATTGAAGAAGCATCACGTAGATCGAGTTTGCGGCGGGTATGAGTATTTGTATCCTGATGGGCATCGTCTGTACTGTAAGGGTAGAAAAGCAGATGGGATTTACAAGCGTGAAGAGCTGCTGCCAAGCATGATTGATGATGGTACATTGTCTGGCTTTCTTTTTTCAGGAGTTAATAATTCTATATTTAAAAAATGTATCATTGATTCAAATCATTTAATGTTTGATGAAACAATCAAATATAATGAGGACAGCCTTTTTAGCTTTCAATATGCGGTACATTCCAATTGCCTGTATTGCTTACAAAGTGAAGCGCTGTATTTGTATCGGCAGCATGAGGATTCCTCCACAAGAAAGCGGCAAAGAGGTGACAAGTATGAAGCGCTTCATCACAAGCTGCGCGTGTTAGGAGCATGTTATCCAGAGGTGAATATAGAGATACAGATGAAACGGCGAATGGTGACGGTTGCATTGTGGGAAGTCCTTGATGTCGTAAAGCAAGAGCATGGCAGAAACGCAGTCAAAGAAATTAGAAGGATTTTAAGACAAGAAGATGTAACAAAAAATATGGTAGTTCTGGATTTGGTGCATATGAATCGGTATAAGAAAGTGTATCGACTTATGATGAAATATAGAATGGCCGGGCTTCTTTATGCTGTGACAAAATGGCTGCTTCCCGTGCTGTCAAAGTATTTGTCTCGATGAGGAGTGTGTCTTACAAAAGAATGCGGTTTAGAAAGGGGATACGATGATCTATCTATTTTGCATGGTCACTTCCGGGGTACTTGCGGTTGTGGCAGAAAAAAAGAACAGCAGAATTGCGCTTTTTTTTGTTACACTGATTCTCTCTTTCTTCTGCGGATCCCGGTCAATTGAAGTGGGTGTAGACACAGCAAACTATTATAATTATTTTTTATCCATTGCTCACATTGGAATAGGATTTGGAAGCGATATAGGTTTTTCTGTAATATCCTATTTTTTGATGAAATATTTCGATAATCCGCATATAGCCTTTTTGTTTTTCGCGTTTGTGACAAATTATTTGATCCTGTTTCGTTTATGGGATTTTAGAGAAAAAGCTTTTTTTCCCTTGATGGTCGTAATTTATATGGCAGTTTATTATCCGTATTCTTTTAATATTGTCAGGCAGTTTTTGGCAATTGCAGTTGTATTTTGGGCAACAAAATACATAGAAAGAAACAAATATTTTCGATATGCGATTCTGAATATTCTTGCGGCCAGTTTTCACACATCGGCCTTGCTGTGTTTTTGTTATCTTTTTGTTGAGCAGGGATTTCAAGCCAAGAAAAAACAGCAGCGTTATTTGGGATTTGGATTGGCATGCATCTTTGTAGCCGCAGGCTTTATTGTTTTTAGCTCAAACATACAGAAATATGAACAGTATTTCACACAGACAACGGCTGTATTACATCCTATGACAATTTTAAAGATTCTATGTGTGATCGTTGTTGTGGTTAGTAACAGAGTTTATAACAATCCCAGATTTAGTGTTTCCAAAGCGAAAGCTTATGTGCCGATGAATAAGGAAATTTTGATTATATATCAAATCGGATTATTGCTGGGTGGGTTGGGCATGTTTTTTCCTCTCATGAATCGCATAGGCTTTTATTTTTTGATGTATGAGATGCCGTTTTGGGGACAAGCGGTAAAAGCGGTTAAAAACAGAAGATGGTTTCAATGGATGATAACTGCGATTCTTGTATATATTTTCGCATCAACGATCGTTTCAGGGTCAGAGGGTTTGCTAAATTATACCACATTTTTTGCGGAGAAATGAGAGGAGACAATTATGAGTCAGGATTTGGTTAGCGTTGTAATTACGACATATGGAAGAGATGTGAAATTATTGTCGCAGGCAATTCAAAGTGTGCGAGAGCAGACATATAAAGAGATCGAGTTAATTCTTGTTGACGATAATGGTGAGGGGACGGAGATTCAGAAAAAGAATCAGAAGATGTTTTCAAAGAGCGGAGATGTTTGCTATGTACCGAATAAGAAAAATAGCGGCGCGCAATTTTCCAGAAATATAGGCATACTAAAATCTTCGGGAGAATACGTTGCATTTTTGGATGATGATGATCTTTGGATGCCGGACAAAATAGAGAAACAGATGGAATTTCTGAAGGACAACCATCTGGATATGGTATTTACAAATGGTTTTCGCTTTTATAATAACGATCTTGAGCAAAAGACGATTTATCAGCAACGGTTTATTTCAAACCGCTTGATTGCATATGAGACGGAATTAAAGGCCGATCGAATCGGTTCTACTTCACATCCGCTGATTAGAAAGGAATGCTTCGCAAAAGCAGGAATGTTTGATTTAGATATGCCCGCCAGACAAGATTATGAAATGTGGCTTCGCCTATGTAAGGATTATAGGGTACAGGGAATCAATGAACCGCTTTTTTATTATCGCTATCATGAGGGTGACAGGATTACCAAGAGCCATGCAAAGGAGCTTCGCAGTTATCAGCTTCTTTGGATGAAATACAAAGCAGATTATAAGCGGGATTGCAGAGCCAGAGCAAACATCCTTTTTACAATCGCCCTTACACAGTGGAAAATGAAACGAATGGTAAGCGCTGTTTTTTGGGGGCTTCGATCCATTGCAAGCAGCCCGAAAACGATTATGAATCTGATAAGCAATTATAGAAAAAAACGCCCGCAGTTCTGAGGAGGGGAAGATGTGTATTGTTCATATTGTGCAGAGGGATAAATTCACTTCTGGGTATATTAACTTTATGAAAATTTATATGAATGAGTATCATCATCATTTTATTGTATTAAAAAAGGAGCAAGAGCTTAAGGTTGTAAATCAGGAGGGAATGGTTTTTGTAGAAGATTTCTGTTCTAAGCTTGACCAGGCAACGGCTCATCTCCTATCTTGTGCAGAGATGATTATAGTAACGGGTGTTTTTTCAAGCTTCCAGATACTCCGAAGGCTGCCGAAGAGAATTTTATCCAAAACATATTTACATTTCTGGGGGGCAGAGTTTTATGGGTGGGCAGAGAATCAGGGAAAACGATCCATAAAAGAAAATTTAAGATTTCAAATCAGAAAAAAGTGTTTTAAGAGGTGTGCAGGATATATTTTTTTAATAGATGGAGAATATGAGAATTTTCAAAAAATATTTGGCATAAAAAAGAGACATTTTATTGCGCCTATGCCGGATGATCCTTGTAAAGATTATAAACTAGCTGATTTTAGAAAGAAGCGGAATGAAAATTGTGTCAAGGTGCTGGTGGGAAATTCGGCTACGGAATCGAATCAACATATGGAAGTGATTGACTGGCTGCAGCGTTATCGAAGCCATAGCATTCAAATTTATATGCCGCTGTCATATGGGGAAGACACATATCGTGAAATTGTAATTCAATATGCGCAAAAAAAATTAGGGAACCGTTTTTTTCCTATATTGCATTACATGGATGGTAAGGATTATATGGAATTTGTTTCACAAATGGATATCGGCATTTTTAATAATAATAGACAACAGGCAATGGGAAATATTCAGATGTGTCTGGGATTAGGGAAAAAGGTTTTTTTACGTGAGGATACGTCTATGTGGAAAAGATATTTGAAGGATGGATATATGATATTTCCGATTAGAAATATAGAAGATATGGATTACGAAGCATTTAGAGCGGTTCCCTCAGAGATGAAAGAGAAAAACAGCTCTATTTATGATGAAAAGGAGAGTTATTTAAAAGAAAAAAGTTTATGGGAAACAACGATTAAATATATTTTAGGGGGGGGGGTAACTTCCTCAACTAAGATAAGCTTTTCTGGAAATGCAGCTGGATTCAGCAAGTTGTATCCGATTCAGCCCCAAGATTGTTATGGGGGTGCCGCTGCATGAGCTTTCAAGAAGAGTCAAGAATACGGGTATCCGTTTTTTGTTTGGCGTACAACCATGAGAAATACATACGAAAAACATTGGATGGATTTGTAAATCAAAAAACAAATTTTAGATTTGAAGTGCTCATTCATGACGATGCATCGACCGATCAAACGCAGGAGATTATACAAGAATATGCAGGAAACTATCCAGAGCTCTTTCATGTGGTATTACAGAAGGAAAATCAGTATGGGCAAGGAATCAATATCGTTGATCATATGATTGTGCCATTGCTGGAAGGGGATTATATCGCGATTTGTGAAGGAGACGATTATTGGCAGGATCCATACAAATTACAAAAACAATTTGATGTGATGGAGTCACATCCGGAATGCAGCTTGTGTACACACCTGGTACAGTGCTGTAATGAAGATGGTACGAGGAATGAGCGTGTAATACCAGAACCGATGTATCGGATCAATGCTTCAGGGGTTATTCATGCGCGGGATTTAAAATATCATTATTGGATTGGAGGTGGCTATCCGTTCCATA
>CAMULB010000125.1 GCA_947089585.1 uncultured Lachnospiraceae bacterium
TGCCGATGGGAAGCTGATCCAAAGGGATGCGGACGTAATCGAGCAGAGAGATGTCCTTGCGCCGGGTGGCGTTGGCTTCTTCTTCTTTTTGCCAGAAAGCCGCCTCCTGCTCCAGCTCCTTGCGCTGCGTTCTGGCCTTGCTGTAGGAAATCCAGATCAGAAAGAGAAGAAAAAAAGGTAAAATGTACATGGCAGTTGTCCTTTCCAAAAAGAAAATGAGGTGATTTTTATGCGTAATCGTAAATCCAAACGAAAACAGGTGGCAGCGGCAGTCATTGCCATTGTGCTGGTGGCTTCGATGGTGCTCTCAGTTGTGCTGGCAGCTTTTGTCTGAACAGCTGCGCGGCATCTGTTCATAATATACAGAAACCGGCGGATTCTGTCAATGATATTAGTTGAAATACATCTTGAAAAACCTTGCCGTTGTGTGTAGAATAAGGGATAGGTTAAAGTGTGTTTAGTTTTTTGAAAGCGAGAGGCAAAGCGTATGAAAAAGTGGAACAAATATCTCCCAATGGCTGCATGGACGCTGGCAGTTGCAGCGGCAGCTTTTTTCAATTTGACGGCGCATGCTAAGGAAGCGGAGGAAGAGACGATTCCTGACCGTGTGTACTTTGGTGAGGTAAGCGTAGGCGGACTGAACGGGAAGGAGGCCGAGGAAGCAGTAAACGAATACTTGAAGCAGCTTGGAACTGCCCGCATTACGCTGGCGGCCGGGGATAACACCATTGAGACTACGGCCGGCGATCTGGGAATTTCCTGGAGCAATCCAGACATTGTCAAGGAGGCACAGGGGCTGGGCAAGGCCGGCAATCTGGTGGTTCGCTATATGGCAATGAAGGATTTGGAGCACGAGGACAAGGTTTACGATCTCGGTGTCTCCGTAGATTCGGCAAAGATTCGCAGCCTGCTGGAATCCAGTCGGGAGACGTTTGAGACGGAGGCGAAGGACGCGGGGCTGACCCGTGAGAACGGAGCGTTTACGATTATTCCCGGAAGCCAGGGCGTTACCTTGAATCTGGAAGAATCGGTTGCCGCCGTAGAGGATTATTTTGCGGCGCAGTGGGATCAGAAGGACAGCACGATCGAGCTGGTGGCCGAGGTGGTAGATCCCAAAGGAACGGCGGAAGAGCTGGGGAAGGTCAAGGACGTGCTGGGGAGCTTTCAGACCGAATACGGCTCCATCTCCACCGGGGGCAGAAGCACGAATATTTCCAACGGCGCCTCCAGAATCAACGGTTCTGTGATTTATCCCGGCGATCAGTTTTCGGTTTATGAGAAGGTAAGCCCCTTTACGGCGGAGAACGGCTACGAGCTGGCCGGCTCTTACGAGAATGGACAGACCGTCGATTCCTACGGCGGTGGAATCTGTCAGGTTTCCACGACTTTATACAATGCGGTCATTCGGGCCGAGCTTGAGGTGGTGGAGCGTTATGCGCATTCGATGATTGTCAGCTATGTGCCGCCTTCAGCGGATGCGGCAATTGCCGGAACCTATAAGGATCTGAAATTTGTCAATAACACCAATGCGCCGATTTATATTGAAGGTTATGCGAACGGCGGGCAGATCGGTTTTACCATTTATGGACAGGAGAGCCGGGAAGCAGGCCGGGAAGTGATCTTTGAGAGCGAGACGACAAGCACCCAGAGTCCGGGCGTGGAATTCCGCGGTACCGGCGCGCCGATTGGAAGCATCAGCAGGGTGCAGGGCTCTCATGAGGGCAAGACGGCGAAGCTGTGGAAGATTGTCAAGGTCGATGGCCAGGAGGTCAGCCGCGAGGAATTTAATAACAGTACGTATCGTGCGTCACCGACGATTTACGAGGTGGGAACTTATTCCGGCTTTGGCAACCCGGACGCGGTGGCCAATATCAATGCTGCGTTGGCGACGCAGGATGAGGCAACCATTCGTGCGGCAGCAGCGGCATGGAGCGATCAGGCTCTGGCAGCGATGCTGGAGCAGCAGGCGTTAGAACAGCAACAGCAGCAGGAACAGCAGCAACAGCAAGAACAGCAGCAGCAGGATCAGCTGCAGCAGCCGGAAGAAGAAAAGCCAAAGGATGAAGAGAAGCCGAAGGAAGAAGAAAAGCCAAAGGATGAAGAGAAGCCGAAGGAGGAAGAACCAAAAGAGGAACCGGAGGATGACAAGCCGGAAGAATCGGAGGACGGTGGTGGGGAAGAATAGCGATTCGTTTGCGCTTGTCTGAACTGTCAAAGGAATTTATATACAAGAGGCTGCCTTGGAGAACGAGACAGCCTCATACTTATAGCAGTGAAAAATGTCTGTAACCGCGAGGAGAGCCAAGCGGCTGCAAATTTTGTTCTGTTTGAGCAATTGTCAAGCAAAGTGGGGAAAAAATATGCTGGAGATTGGAAAAGTATCAGAGAACGTGCTGAAGCGTTCTGTTTTTCGGCAAATTCATACGACACGCCCGGAGGTTTTGAAGGGGGCGGGCGTCGGCGAGGATTGCGCCGCCTTAAAGCTTGCCATGGACGAGCTGTTTGTGCTTTCAACCGATCCAATTACAGGAACGGCGCAGGACATCGGAAATCTGGCTATGCATATTACATTGAATGATTTGGCGTCTGCCGGAGCCGAGCCGGTGGGCGTGCTGCTGACGATCCTGCTGCCGGCAGGCAGTGAGGAGAGCCAGCTCAAGGAGATGATGCACCAGATGGAGCTGGTATGTGCAAAAGAGAAGGTGCAGATTATGGGCGGCCATACGGAAGTTACGCGCGCAGTCAATCAGCCGCTGATTTCAGTCTGCGGCGTGGGCAAGGCGCGTGAGGGCCAGCTTGTGACGACGGACGGCGCGAAACCAGGAGACGACCTTGTGATTACCAAATGGGTGGGGCTGGAAGGCACGTCGATTCTTGCCAAGGAGAAGGAGGCCGAGCTTTTGGCCCGTTATCCGGCGCAGCTGATTGAGACGGCCAAAGGCTTTGATCAGTACCTGTCAGTGCTGCCGGAGTCCGCAGTCGCCGTAACATGTGGAGTTCATGCGATGCACGATGTGACGGAGGGCGGAATTTTCGGCGCTTTATGGGAGATGGCAGAGAGTTCCGGCATCGGGCTGCGCGTTGATTTAAAACAGATTCCCATCAAGCAGGAGACGATTGAGGTCTGCGAATTCTTTGGCATCAATCCTTATGAATTGATTTCAAGCGGCAGTATGCTGATTGCGACACCCGACGGCAATCGGCTGGTGCGGGAGCTTGAAGCGGCCGGTATTCATGCGGTGTCGGTGGGGAAGGCCGAGCAAGGGAAAAATCGCATTCTGTTCAACGACGGAGAGTGCAGATTTTTGGAGCCGCCAAAGACGGACGAGCTGTATCGAGTCTTGTAGCGTGCGGCGCGATCATCCTGCGGGAATCAAAAAGGGAGGAACATTCGTATGGAAATGAGAGAAAAAATTTTGATGTTTATTGAAAAAAACAGCCGCGTGGATGTGAAGGAGCTTTCGATTATCCTCGGCGTGGATGAAGCTGCGGTTTTAAATGAGATGGCGGCGATGGAGGAAGAGCATGTGATCTGCGGCTATCATACGTTGATCGACTGGGCCAAGACCGGGATTGAGAAGGTGAACGCACTGATTGAGGTGCGCGTGACACCGCAGCGCGGCCGCGGCTTTGACTCGGTAGCCGAACGCATTTACAATTATGCCGAGGTCAACGCGGTCTATTTGATTTCCGGCGGTTATGATCTCTTGGTTTCGATTGAGGGCAAGACGCTGCATGAGGTGGCGCAGTTTGTCTCTGACAAGCTGTCTACACTCGATTCGGTTTTGAGCACCAAGACGAATTTTATTTTGAAAAAATACAAGGATCACGGCACCGTGATCGCAGAGAAAAAACGGGATGAAAGGATGCTGGTGACACCATGAGAAATCCATTGTCGCAGCGGATTACGGAGATTGAGCCCTCCGGCATCCGCAAATTTTTTGATATTGTCAGTGAGATGAAGGATGCGATTTCTCTGGGCGTGGGGGAGCCGGATTTTGACACCCCCTGGCACATCCGCGAGGAGGGAATTTATTCGCTGGAAAAGGGGAGAACCTTCTATACCTCCAATGCGGGCTTAAAAGAGCTGAAGGTTGAGATTGCTGACTATTTGCTGCGCAGATATCAGCTCAAGTACGATTACAACCATGAGATTATCATTACCGTCGGCGGCAGCGAAGCGATTGATATTGCCATGCGCGCTATGCTGGATCCGGGAGATGAGGTGTTGATTCCCCAGCCCAGCTATGTTTCCTACGAGCCCTGCGCCGTTTTGGCCAACGGGGTTCCGGTGATCATCGAGCTGAAGGAGGAGCATGAATTTCGGCTGACAGCCGAAGAATTGGAGAAAGCAATTACACCGAAAAGCAAGCTGCTGGTGCTGCCATATCCCAACAATCCGACCGGCGCCGTGATGGAGAAAAAGGATCTCGAAGCGGTGGCCGAGGTTGTGCAAAAATACGATTTGTATGTGATCAGTGATGAGATCTACAGCGAATTGACCTATCTGGAAAATCATGTGTCGATCGCTTCTTTGCCCGGCATGTGGGAGCGGACGATCGTGATCAACGGGTTTTCCAAATCGCACGCCATGACGGGCTGGCGCTTAGGCTATGCCTGTGGGCCGCGGGTGATTTTAGAGCAGATGTTAAAGATTCATCAGTTTGCGATTATGTGCGCGCCGACTACCAGCCAGTACGCGGCGGTGGACGCGCTGCAGAACGGGGACAAGGATGTGGCGCAGATGCGGGAGGAGTACGACGGGCGGCGCAAGTACCTGATGTACCGGTTTGCGCAGATGGGGCTTCGCTGCTTTGAGCCCTACGGTGCGTTTTACGTCTTTCCCTGTATCAAAGAATTCGGTTTAAGCTCCGATCAGTTTGCCGAGCGTCTGTTGGCTGAGGAGAAGGTGGCCGTGGTGCCGGGAACGGCATTTGGCCGCAGCGGTGAGGGCTTTTTGCGCATTTCCTATGCTTATTCTCTGGAAAATCTCAAGGTGGCCTTGGGACGGCTGGAGCGTTTTATCGACAGACTGCGGAAGGAGAAGCAGTAGATGGCAAAGCGGCAGATGATACAGGTGCAGAAGGAGAAGCAGTAGATGGCAAAGCTGAATGTAGTGTTATTGGAGCCGGAGATTCCGGCCAATACCGGAAATATCGGACGTACTTGTGCGGCGGTGGGCGCGCGTCTGCATTTGATTGAGCCGCTGGGATTTTCTCTGCAGGAAAAGAAGCTGCGGCGGGCGGGAATGGATTACTGGCATGAGCTGGATGTGACTTGCTATCTCAATTATGAGGATTTCCTGCAAAAAAATCCGGGGGCAGTGATTTATATGGCCACCACCAAAGGACGGCAGCTGTATACCCAGCCGGCGTATGAGCCGGACTGCTATCTGATGTTTGGCAAGGAGAGCGCCGGAATTCCCGAAACGCTGTTAAAAGCAGCGAAGGACCGCTGTGTGCGCATTCCCATGCTGGAAGAGACGCGCTCCCTGAATCTCTCCAATTCGGCGGCAATTTTGATTTACGAGGTTCTGCGTCAGCATCAATTTTGTGATTTGCAGCAGGCGGGTGAGCTTCATCAATCGAGCTGGGAGGACGAACAATGAATTTTATTGAAGCCAGGCGGCTGGTGCACGAATACATCCGCCGGGACGAGGAGGGCAATGTCGAGAGCATTCAGACGGCCCTGGATCATGTAGATCTGGACATCGAGCCGGGAAAATTTGTGGCTGTTTTGGGGCACAACGGTTCGGGAAAATCGACCTTTGCCAAGCATTTGAATGTGTTGCTGACTCCGACCGAGGGAACGCTGTGGGTGGACGGTAAGGATGCGGCCGACGAAGAAAATCTGTGGGAGATCCGAAAGAATGCCGGCATGGTGTTTCAGAATCCAGACAATCAGATTATTGCCAGTGTGGTCGAGGAGGATGTGGGCTTCGGCCCGGAGAATATCGGCGTTCCCACACCGGAGATTTTAAAGCGGGTCGATCAGAGCTTAAAAAGCGTTGGAATGTCAGAGTACCGCACCCATTCGCCCAATAAGCTGTCCGGCGGACAGAAGCAGCGGGTGGCCATTGCCGGCGTGATGGCGATGGAACCGAAATGCATTGTCCTCGACGAGCCGACGGCCATGCTCGATCCCAACGGCCGCCGGGAGGTATTAAGTGCGGTACAGCGGCTGAATGAGGAAAAGGGTGTGACGATTATCCTGATTACTCATTATATGGAGGAAGTGGTGGACGCAGATCAGGTATTTGTGATGGATCAGGGAAAAGTGGTGATGGAAGGAACGCCGCGGGAGATTTTTTCCCAGGTGGAGACATTGAAGCAGTACCGTCTCGATGTGCCTCAAATCACGCTTTTGGCCGATGAATTACGGAAGGCCGGCCTTGCGGTTCCCAAAGGAATTTTGACGAGACAGGAATTGGTGGATGTGTTATGTCGATTATATTAGATCATGTTAATTATGTATACAGTGCGGGAACTGCATACGAAAAGCATGCCTTGAAGGACATCAGTCTCAAGATCGAGGACGGCCAGTTTATCGGCATCATCGGCCATACCGGTTCCGGCAAATCGACGCTGATTCAGCATTTGAACGGATTGATCCGAGCGACCTCAGGTGCGATTTATTATAATGGCGAAGATATATATGATAAAGGCTATCCATTGCAGAAATTGAGGGGAAAGGTGGGCCTGGTCTTTCAGTATCCAGAGCATCAGCTGTTTGAGACGACGATTTTTAAGGATGTATGCTTTGGGCCGAAGAACCAGGGATTGTCTCAAAATGAGGCGGAGCTGAAGGCGTTTGAGGCGCTGCGGGCCGTGGGACTTTCCGAACGCTTATGGTATCAGTCGCCCTTTGATCTTTCCGGCGGACAAAAACGGCGGGTAGCGATTGCCGGCGTGCTGGCAATGAAGCCGGAGGTGCTGATCCTCGACGAACCGACGGCGGGCCTGGATCCCAAAGGAAGAGATGAGATTTTGGATCAGGTGGTGAGGATGCACAGAGAGCTTCACATCACCGTGATTTTAGTTTCACACAGCATGGAGGATGTAGCCAATTATGTTGGACGGCTGATTGTGATGAACCGGGGGCAGGTGATGTTTGACGGCGTGCCGCGCGAGGTGTTCGCCCATTACCAGGAGTTAGAGGCCGTAGGGCTTAGCGCACCGCAGGTGACGTATCTGATGCATGATTTGCGCAGGCGCGGGCTTTCTGTGGACGAAAGCGCGACGACGCTGGAGGAAGCCAAGGCGTCGATCCTGCGCGCATTGCAGGTCGGGAGTAAGTGACTATGTTAAGAGATATTACAATCGGACAATATTATCCGGCGGATTCTGTCATTCATAAGCTGGATCCCAGAACAAAGCTGTTTGCGACGCTTCTGTTCGTGATCTCCTTATTTACGTTTCGCAGCTGGGCAGGGCTGGCTTTGGCGACGGTATTTTTAGCCGTTTTGATTCGCCTGTCAAAGGTGCCCTTGCGCTATATGGTCAAAGGGCTGCGGGCGATTGTTGTCATTTTGCTGATCACGGCGCTGTTCAATCTGTTTTTGACACCGGGAAAGGTACTGGTGGAATGGTGGATTTTTTCAATTTCCTACGAGGGTCTGATCAGCGCTGGAAAAATGACGGTGCGGCTGATTTTTTTGATTTTGGGGACTTCCGTCGTCACCCTGACGACGACGCCAAACGCCTTGACCGACGGGCTGGAGAAGGCGCTTCGTCCGCTGAATGCAATTCGTATTCCGGTACATGAGGTGGCGATGATGATGTCGATTGCGCTGCGCTTTATTCCCATTCTTGTGGAAGAGACGGATAAGATTATGAAAGCGCAGATCGCCAGAGGCGCGGATTTTGAGTCGGGAAATCTGATCAAAAAAGCAAAAAATATGGTGCCTCTTTTGGTGCCGCTGTTTATTTCCGCCTTCCGCCGGGCCAATGATCTGGCTCTTGCGATGGAGGCCAGATGTTATCACGGCGGCAAGGGGCGGACAAAGATGAAGCCGCTGCAGTACCGAAGGCGGGACGCGGTTGTTTACGGCCTGGTACTTGTGTATTTTGCCGGCATGATCGCGGTGCGGATCTTGTTGTAGTGCGAAGAATGGAGCGGATTTTGTTGTGGCGTGAGGAGTGGATCTAGTTCAGGCCGCGGAGAGCGGAGAGAAGTATGAATTTTGCTGTAACGCGGGGTGAGGAGTGGATCTAGTTCAGGCTGTGAAGTGAGGAGTGGATGTTTTTTCAGGCCGCGAAGTGCAGTGCGCGCACAGCAGCAGGCACGGATCAAAAAGGAGACGACGATGAAACGAATTATGCTGATTGTGGCATATGAGGGGACTGCTTATCACGGGTGGCAGCTGCAGCCAAACGGGATCACAGTCGAGCAAGTACTCAATGAAGCCTTGTCAAAGCTACTGGGTGAGAACATTGCTGTGACTGGGGCCAGCCGTACCGATGCCGGTGTACATTCAATGGGGAATGCCGCTGTTTTCGATACGGAAAGTCCAATTCCGGCTGAAAAAATCTGCTATGCGCTCAACCAACGGCTGCCGGACGATATCGTGGTACAGGATTCCTTTGCAGTGGCGTCAGATTTTCATCCCCGGCGCTGCGAGAGCGTCAAGACATATGAGTATCGGATTCTCAACCGCAGATTTCCGCTGCCGACCCTGAGAAGAGATACATATTTTTATTATCGTCCGCTGGACATAAGCAGGATGGCACAGGCTGCGTCATATCTGTCGGGCGTACATGATTTTAAAAGCTTCTGCTCGG
>CAMULB010000126.1 GCA_947089585.1 uncultured Lachnospiraceae bacterium
AAATCATCTGCCAGACGCCGTTATCCAGCGTTGCGCGCAGATCGTCTGGAATCATGTCTTCCGGCACCAGCGGCCCGACTGCTGAATCCAGCCCCAAGGCCAGCTTAACGCCCTCGACCTCGGCCAGCTCCTCCTCCAGTGATCGCGCATCCTTCGGCTTCAAGTCGCTGCGGGCCAGAATCACATGCGTTGCGCCAAGCTCAAATTCTTCCTCCAGCGCATTCCCGGCCTGCACGCTCTCCAAATGCTTCGGCAGCGTTCCCATCAGGTCATAGTAGACCTGATTATGGCTCTGCCCATAAAAGGCCGGGCCGACGATCAGCAGAAACAAGATCAAAAAAACGGGATAATGCCGGGTCACAAAAGCGCCCAGCCGCCCCAGATCGGGGAGCAGCGGCCGATGCCTGGTCTTTTCAATCCAGCGATCCAGCACCAAAATCATCGACGGCAAAATCGTCACACAGCCAACCACGCCGAACACAACGCCCTTGGCCATCACAATCCCCAAATCCATGCCCAGGGTAAAGGTCATAAAGCACATGGCCAAAAATCCGGCGATCGTTGTAATCGAGCTGCCGACCACCGAAGCGATGGTCTGGGAAATTGCATGGGCCATCGCCCGCTTTTTTTCCCCCGGATACCGCTGCTGATTCTCCTGATAGCTGTGCCAGAGAAAAATCGAATAATCCATTGTAACCGCTAACTGCAGCACCGCCGCCAGCGCCTGAGTGATAAAGGAAATCTCCCCCGAAATCTGATTGGTGCCCAGATTATAGACAATCGCCATGCCGATGCTGAGCAGAAAAATCAGCGGAATCAAAAACGAATCCATGGTCAGCGCCAGCACCAACGCCGAAAGCCCGGCCGCAATCGCCACATAGGCAATCGCCTCACTGTTGCAGATTTTCTTAATATCCGAAACCACGGCCGACATGCCGCTCAACAGACACTGCTCTCTTGTCATTCCGCGGATTGTTTCAATGGCATCCAGCGTCTCATCCGCCGACATTGAGGTATCAAACGTCACAATCATCAGCTGACTGCCCGTTTCATCATTTCGCAGCGCATCCTTGAGATCGTTCGGTAAAAATTCCAGCGGCAGCGTCAAGTCCGCCACCGACCCGTACCAGATCACATCCTTCACATGTGCGGTTTGACGAATTTTTTGCTCCAAAGACGCAATGTCCTTCTGTGGCAGCTCCCGGATTACCGCGACCGAGAAAGCGCCTGTGCCGAATTCCTCCAGCAGAATTTCCTGTCCCTGCATCGTCTCAATCTCCGAAGGCAAATACGACAGGATATCATAATTAATTCTCGTATTCACGTATCCGAACCCGGCGGGAATCAACAGCAAAAAGCTGATCACCAAAATCGGAATCCGCAGCTTGACAATTCCTTTTCCCAACTGAATCATTGTTCCACTCACTTCTTTCTTTTCGATTTCAGGTCCTGCCTGACTTTAAAATAGAGTATAAAAAAAAGAATTGAATTTGAACAGATTCAATCCCTTTTCTTTGTCTTTGCTTGCTATACAATTGGATGGATTTGTCGTCTTCGCAATACAAAGGCGCAAAAATGTATCCCTGCACGCCGCCCCCGTCTGAAGCGTGCCGCATGCGCTACGCTGGCCCCGACCGATCGTGTCGGATCTGGCACGCCGCTTTGCCAATCGCAGCCGCAGCATCAGGAGCCCGCGAGCACCTCCTGCATCGAACGCCGGATGATATAATTGTATACCTCCACCATCTCCTTCGGCTCTAACGGCATATTGCCCTTCAGCCAGGTCATCACCACATAGCACAGCGACTGCGCATAATACTCCGCGATGTGCTCCGGTGTAATCCAGGAATTCTTCGGCATCAAAAATACATCGTGGTCTTTCATCAGCTCCAACAGCACCTTACACACACAGCTTCTGGCAATGCGCTCAAAGGAGTTCTGCCCCTCAAGCCGGCTGGCTTTTATGTAAAATTCTTTCTCACGCTCCAAAGCCGTGAAAATCAGGAGAATGGCTTCGTCCACCATCTGAGCCTGAATCAGCGGCTTGGTCGGCATGAGCACCTCCCGCATGATAATCCATTCCAGCAGCTCGTATTTATCCTGAAAATGATTGTAAAAGGTGGGACGGATCACGCCCGCCCGATCCGTGATTTCCTTGATCGTAATTTTTTCGATCGGCCGCTTTTTGCACAATGTTTTAAAGCTCTGCGCCAGCAGCTCGTCTGTGTTTGCTTTTTGCCCGTTCATCGTATTACTCCTGATACTCTCTTTCTGAAACGTATCATACACCATTTCCCTGCCGTTAAGCAAGTAAATTTTTACAAAACACAGCCCTCCGCGCTTCCGGCGCGCGTCTTAAACCTTGCAGAAGGAACGATGAGATCGGAGCCTGCCGCGCTAAAGTCTCCGGCGTCAAAAGAAGGCCACATCCATCCCCCGCTATTTTGCACCGGCGGAACGCTCCTTGACAATATAAATCGGCCGCTGCTTGCTTTCCATATAATTCTTGGAAATATAAGCGCCCAGAATCGACATCACGAGAAGCTGAATGCCGTTTAAAAACAAGACCAGACACACAATCGTCGTGTAACCGCTGACCTGGTTGCCGTAGAGAAGCGTGTGCACGCCCGTGCCGATGCCATACACCAGCGAAAGGACAAAGAGAATCACGCCCATCACGGCCGCAATGGTAATCGGCGTGGTCGAAAAAGACAGGATTCCGTCGAGCGCATAGCCAAACAAGCTGCGGAGGCTCCATTTGGTCTGTCCGGCAGCCCGCTCCACATTTTCAAACGGCAGCCATTTCGTCTCAAAGCCGACAAAGGAAAAAATGCCCTTCATATAACGATTGTACTCCTGACAGGACAAGATGGCTTCCACCATCTGCCTGCTCATCAGGCGATAATCTCCGGCCCCGTCGGCCATCTCCATGTGGCTCATCTTCTGAATCACTTTATAAAATGTCCTTGAAAAAAGACTGCGCAGCTTTCCTTCTCCATGGCGATCCTGACGCAAGCCGGCACAGCAGTCATACCCCTCTTCTCTGACCGCCTGCACCATCTGCGGCAGAAGGGCGGGCGGATGCTGCAAATCCGCATCCATAATCACACAATAGTCGCCCTTCGCCTGCTTCAACCCCGCGTACATAGCCGATTCCTTGCCAAAGTTGCGGGAAAACGCCAGATAGCTGACCGATCTGTCCTGCTCCTGCAGCGCCCGCAGCTTGCTCAGTGTCCCATCCTTGCTGCCGTCGTCGATAAACAGCAGCTCCGTCTCAAGCGATTCGAGTGATTCCGTCACCCTTTTTACCTCGTGATAAAAATCGTCCAGTACCTCTTCTTCATTGTAACAGGGAACAATAATTGTCAATTTCTCCATCTGTTTCACTCCTTCGCTGCCTTTTTTCCGAAAATATGTTTTTTGCAAATGACGTAATTCCCCAATACCGTTACAATGCTGACCGCTATTTTGGACACGGAGGAAATCAGCCCCAGCTGTCCGATCAACAGATACAACAGCACATTCTCCGCCGCCAGCGTCAACAGACGCAGTCCCGCAAAAGAGACAAATTCCGACAGCCATTCTCCCGCAGAGCCAAAGACAATGCTGCGGTTGATGCAGTAGGAGACCGCCACCGCCGCCGCCCAGGCCGCCGTATTGGCTGCCAGATACGAAAGTCCCACATTTTCCAGTCCAAAATAGACCAGATAATTGACCACAGTCGTCACCACACCGCCAATCCCATACAAAAATAATTCTCTCACCTTCTGCCTGCCGCCAAGCGCGCACAAATCCAGCACCGCCAGTGCAGCCAACACGCCCCAGAACAGCCAGCCCGCGGCCGAAAGCAGCAATCCCCAAAGCTGCAGCGGCGGCCGATAGGAAATGATCACCTCATGCGTTCCCGCGGTCAGCGGCACACCGAGAAATGCCCGGTTGACCGTTTCCGGCGGACAATTGACCCCATCCACTACAACCTGGTAGCCCTTCTGCATCGGAAGCGACGTGATCAGATAACCATCCTCTGGCAGCGTCACCGTCCCCTTGAGCTCCTCTGTTCCCTCTGCCGCCTGCTGGCTCAGCGGATATACCGCGCGATTCCCCAGATAAGACGAAGGCAGGCTGTAAACTTCAAGCGCTCCGATCTCGAAGCTGCCGCTGGTCTCAACGGAAAATTGTTCGATGGCCTGTTCCCCCGACAAAATATAGGTAAACTGTTGATTGCGATTGGGGTACGGCGCACTCGCCCCCGACAATTTGTTTGTCACCCCGTTGATCGTAATCATCACTGCCGCTTTCGAGGTTCGTTTGACCGCAAAGCGAATGACCAGAATCTGATCCTTCACCGGCTTGGCGGGAATGATCGTGTATTCATTTTGCGATTCTTTCC
This sequence comes from uncultured Lachnospiraceae bacterium, assembly GCA_947089585.1. Lineage (GTDB taxonomy): Bacteria > Bacillota > Clostridia > Lachnospirales > Lachnospiraceae > 14-2. The sequence goes on from CAMULB010000126.1 coordinate 4,391, forward strand.
TGATCTCATAATCGACGCCTTCCTTCGAATCAAGCCTGGTGAAATGAGAAGCAAACCTCTCACTCGCCCCATCCGCGGAAACAATGCTCCGTGTGGTCAAAGCTTCCAGCTTCTCTGGAAACGACAGCTGCCGATACGACGATTCCGCCAGTAAATCACAGCTGCCATAGCACAGCGGGAGCACATCCGTCCGCTCCGCCAACAGCGCGCTTCCCTTTTGTTCCACCGCCTGATATCCCGTCGGAAGCATCTCCTCGGTCGTCTCCAGATAGCGCACGCCCATCAGATAAAGAAAAAACGGATTGACGCGGTTAAAAAGTCCGACACGGTTGTTATTGCCAATTGCATTGCCAATTTCATCATAAAAAAAGTCGCTGTAGGCCCGGTTAGCCGTTGAGGTATACATGGATGTCCGCCCGGCTCCGTAAGCAAGCAGCCGGTTGGCCGTCTGATACGGCGCACGCACGCTGTCAAAACGATACTCCTTCTGCCGGTAAAAATCCTTGCGCTCCTCCTCGGTAAACTGACTGACCTTTGCCTTTTCCTCCTCCAAAAGCTCGTCGCCGTGGTGCAGCACCACACTGAATGTATAACTCACCATGCAGATGCACGCGGCCAGCGCGAGAAAGGCGGCTCTTGCACGCAGCCGGCCATGATTCAGGCTGCCTGCGCAAGCTGCTTCATCCGGCAGCGCAGCCCGGATGCTTTTTCCCTCTGCCTTCTTCCTGCGACGCCAAAACGCTCCCGATGCGTCCAGGCGAACATCCGCAGACGTTTTACTCTGACAGCACATCCAGACAAATAAGAGCAATGCCAACGCCGCGTCGGCAAACACCAGCACAACCCCATGCGTCTGATATTGCAGGACGGCCACCGCCGCCGTCACCAGCATGCACCACACGGGCGGTCTTCTGCGCTCCTTTTGGTATTCCCGCAGCGTCTCCATCGCCAGCAGCACCACCAGCGGCAAAAACGGCATCAAAATCTTAGAACGATTGTATAAAACTCCGTTCAACAGCAGCGGGACCAGCGTACAGACAAGACTAAACGACAGCACCGAAGCCAGAATCCGCGATTTTTTGCGATGAATGGACAGCAATAGCAGAAACAGCACCGTCATCGTCAAACCGATTCCGTAATTGTCATACAACAACGCTTCAAAATTCCAGTGAAATTCCAGAGGGCTCCTGCTGGCAACCCCACCGTCCTTTCCCATATTATTCAAAATCGAAGCCGCCGTTGGCAGCAGCAGCACACCCGCCATTGCCACCGAAGTCAGGCCCCAGCCCGCATAGCGCAGCGTCAGGCCGACCAGCTGCCTGCCAATCCCTGTCTTTTCCCATTTCGCACAATAGAGATAATACAAATAAACCACAAACAGACAGGCAATCGAATAATAATAGCTGTGCAGCTCAATCAGAAACAGCAGCAATACCAACAGCACCCGGTACAGCTTCTTTTCACACGCCCGCACACAGAACAGCGCTCCCAGCAAAAAGGGCATATAATTGACAAACATAATCTGCCGATGAATCTGAAAGAAACATCCGGCGCTCAAAAACAGTACCCCGCCGAACAGCGATAATCCCTCGCCGCAGCCCGTTTTTTTCAGCAGCAGCCAGAACAGAAGCACGCTGCACAAATAGCCCGCAATGGCATACCCGGAAACAATCCACTCCATTGGTACCTGGGGCAGCAGGCAGCCCAGCAGCACATCGGGCCGCAGATAGCCGTAATATGAAAAATCGTAAATATTGTTTCCGCCTCCCAGGGGCAGCTTTTGAATCAGCAGCGTCCCCTCTTCCCGCATCGTCTGGCGCATCGTATCTGCAATCGAAACATGCTGTGAGAACCAGTCGCAGGAGGAGCCAAACAGGCTGCCGCCTTGCCAGGTCAGAAAAACCAAAAACACCGCCGCAGCCAGAAGCAGGGCCGGATCAAACAATCTCTTTCCCTTCATACATACTTCCTCTTTTCTCTGTAACATTTCCATAAGATATATTAAAACCTTTTTCTTAAAATCCTACAAAAGAAAATCTAAAGATTTCTTAAGAAATTGCGGAGAAAAATCTTGTGATTTTCCATTTTGTACCGCACAATAAAAGGCATGCGCGAACCACGTTCGCCCATGCCCAAATTGTGAAGCAAGCTTTGTTTGAAATCCGGCATTCAGCTATATTTCACTTAAAAGTCTCTTCTTTTCATTTAGAAACTATTCTTTTTCTCTACACGCCAAGCATTTCTTCTGCATCTCACACAGGACAGTTATTGCCTGTTCCATATTTTTAATATTGGGGAAATAAATCGTATTTACAGCATTCTTAATCAAGGAATCCAATTCCCTGTAAGTAATAAATAAGCATCTGTTTCCCTGGATCAAACGCTCTCCAATATCAGCCATGTTTTGAAATTCAATTTCAACATAATTTTCAGTAAGCTTAAATTTTCCATCATAATCATAAGCTCCCAAACCGCTGATTAATTGTTCATGGATGTATAAATATATTTTACTCTTTTTTCCTAATAGATTTGCTTTGTATTCGCCCTCATATTTGCCTACTATTTCCTGAATCATTTTTCCTCCTGTAATCATTCCGATCGCTGATCAATATCTTTCTGCTGAAACAACCGTTTCCATATTGTATTGAATTTTCTTCCTGAATCTGAATTCGACTTATTTTCCTCATTTACTCACATGTTTCTAAATATTCAGACATTAAAGCTGAAGATGGATTTAATCGTAATGCCCTGTTGTATTCCGAGCCATCTCCGTCAGGCGGCGCCTGTTCTACATTAATCACTACACCCTCACGTTCTTTTCCGGTTCCAAAAAGACCCGAACGATCCAGCCTTTTCATTGCTTCCTCCAGGGAATCAATCCGTACTGTCCACTCACCCCCATAAAGTTCATCGTCTGAGTCGGCTGCACGGAACAAACGTTGCTAAAATAACAGGCGCAGAGCAAACACTGCTATGCCCAAAAGGGCTGTGTACAAACGTTGCTATACAAAAGGATCGGAGCAAACACAGCCATACCCCAGCAGCAGACATCCGGAAAATTCAGCTTACATGTCAAAATTATGTTGAAAATATGCACGTTCCAGAATAACCTCACACTTTTCATTGCCAAATACAAACTGTCTTACCTGACTCATTGAAAACCTTATTTTCCTGCTGCTATTCCTATAAACCAGGCTTTTTTTCAGGCAGAATGGCACAGAATATGCAATCTGCCATTTGCATCTTCAATTCTAAGATTCCTTACATTGCTTTCATCATCCGGTATTGTGACATTGAACCTATGGTTTTTATCATCAATTTCGTAAATCAGGTTTTGGAACATTGTCGCGCTTAAAATTAGCTGAAAAGGAACGTCCTGCAAATCTTTACAGGCTATAATATGTGTATTAGGGAAAATCAAATCACCGATCACCATACTTTGCAGCTTATATAAATTTCCTTTCGTCCTTCCTCCAAAACCACTAAAAGTAATATCCTTCCTTAAAAATGTGCCGCCCAGCATTTCAAGTATCGTTTCATCAACTGTCCAAACAGGAAAAATCGCACCCGTATCCAGCAACGCCTCAAAATTATGCCATGACTTCAGTTCAACAATTGGTCTTTGGTATTTTATGTTCATATTCAATGTAAATTGCCTCATCCGAAATACCCCACTACTCCCAGCTGAAAAACATGATCCGGCGTTGTGTATCTTCCCAAAATTTCTCCATTTGTCTGAATCTGCATCCTTGTCAGCTCATTTTTCGACTTATCCGTATATTTCACAATTGCAGTCTTTATCGTTGCATCATTATCTGGTTCATATTCTACCTCTGCTAATCCTACCCACTGGTCCGGGTATCTTTCCTGAATCTCTTCCCATGTTAATCTTTCAGACATACAAAAACCTCCCTGCATTTTTCTATATTTTACGTTCGAATTTCTTACCATGCAGACAATACTTTATCGCCTGCCATATCCCTAATGCTTCCTTTTCCCAAACTTCTAAAATTCCTCCAATGTCTCCCTTGAAATTTTATCGGCTGCCCCTCTCGACAATTTTATTAATAAATTCCACTTCTTTGTTTCTCCTGTCCTCAGGCAGATACTCATCAATGCCAAGTACCATCTGATTTTTATCAATATACTTATCCATATTAAATGTATATGGTATGCTTTGTGCTTTTCCATGGATAAAACTATATTTTACATTCCCCCTGTTATATTCATATATCCTCTTCCACGTATCGGAATAATTTAACTCGTTGTGCTACTTAAATAACTAATGTCGCATACTTGCCTAAAC
>CAMULB010000127.1 GCA_947089585.1 uncultured Lachnospiraceae bacterium
CATCAGATGATATGCTTTTTACTTCCTGATCCATTCTATGCAGACACCTCTATCCCATTGTTTCCATTTTTGTCGATCCTATTTGTAACACAGTCTTTCTTATTTCCTATCTTACCATAAAAAAACGAGAATTACAATTTGCTTTCCTTCTGACAGCAGTGGCAACAATCATGATCTGCTTCATGTCTTTCAGTTTCTTCGCATCTTCAAATCGGCACAGCATTGGCATAGTTTTGCTCTTTCCCCGCAAAGGCACCCATACTATACCTGGTACAGTCAAAAAAATATAAAGCAGCCGTTCTCCATCCAGGGAGACGGCTGTTTTATATTTTTTGCCTTTCGTTTCATCAGGCGCCGCAGGAAATCAGAAAATTTTTAATTTTCTGTTGAAAAGCCTTACCGCAAAACCATAAAGCCGGCGGCTATGGATCCATAAATTACACGTAAATTTATCGCATTATGTATCCGCAAGTCTCTGAATCATCCCGCAGCATTTATAATGCTTTAACAACCCATACACGACTGGCACGCCCTTTTCTGCGGCCAGACGCAAGACATGCGCCAGGGCCGGATCGCCGCGCAGTCTTTCGTCAATCAGAACCTTCCAGGGAACCCGGCGCAGCAGCACTCTGGTGGTTTCTCCGATCCCCGGCTTGACCAGATTGATATCCTCAATCCCAAATCGTTCCGCGATTGACTGTACCTCCAAAAGTCCCGGATTGCTTGTCGCGCCAGGCTCCGCCGAACGGTGATCCTGTTCACCGTCTGCCGCCTGGATCTGAAAATGCGCTTCGATTGCCTCAATGAATGGATACGATAAATCCGCCTCTTCCAGCTCCTGATAAAAAACGGCTCCGTGGAAATCCCTGGGCCCGATCAAATCCGCCCGCAGAAAGGTGCGGCTGATCAAGCCCGACACCGTACTGTTGAGGCAGGCGCTCGGAATCAGCAGATCCTCATGGGTTCCGCACAGCGTTGTGATGTGCGCCGGGTCTGCCACAACGGCAAGCTCAGGCGACACACCCTCGTAATCTGCCAGCTCCTTTTTCAGCTCCCGTTCAATCGCGCCTTTGCCAATCCACCCGTCCACAAACAGCAGCTGCTTTGGCCGATATCGCTTGAGTAAAAAACGCATGGCATTGTGATCAATTCCTCTGCCGCGAATGATGGAAATGGAATAATGCGGAACGTCCCATTGATATTTTTTTTGCAAAAACCGTTTGAGCAATATGCCGATCGGCGTCCCGGCTCTGGCCAGAGACACGAGCACCACGCTTCTGCCCCTTTGCTTGGCAATCTGATCTGCCAGCGCTCCCACGGCGTCAGCAACCGGCTGTGCAAAATGGCAAAGCGCCTCCCGGTACGCTTCCATATAAGCCTCCGAGGGGACATACTCCAGCGGGAGCATTTCACAATAATGTGTTCCGGCCTGTATGCGTTTTTCCCGCTCCTTTGTGGGAAGCGGCTCTACCAGACCGGTAATGTCTTTTAGCAGCAAAACGACATCTTCTTTTTTGTAACTGCTCCTCACTCCCAGCACCACCTTACCAGAAGCACCCTCTGGCTGCCTGCGCACCTGAGTGCATGAACCAGTGATGCAATCCTCTTTTCTTCTCTGTTTTGTGCGTCCGTAATCACCAGAGCCACATCGTAGGCATCCAGATCATAGACAAAGGTCACGCGCTCACTATCGTAAAGACTACATAATTCATAGCGGGTATGCAATGGATAATCCTTCTCGCTGCTGACCAGGATGGGACTTCGGGTCGTCGCATGAAAACGCACCGTAAGGCCAAGCTGCTGTATTTTTTCTGCTGTAAACAACGCCGGATACATGAATTCCTCTGTCCCCAGCACCAGCACACGCCAAAACCGTTCCAATTTCAGCTCCTGCGACAACGCCTGCCACAAAGAGCTGCATGCATCCTGATAGGCGCGCGCGCTCACCAGACACCGTGCATTGATTCCGCCGCGAAGGCAAAGCTCCTGGTAATGCTGCGCACACTCTTCCCACATCTGCATCCGCTCAACACTGTGCGCTCCATTGGGCCCCTGACACGCGGCCTTGAGCGTGCAGACATGATAGGTTCCAGGCGCCACATCGCGCTGCGCCTCTTTTTCATAGTCCGCCTGATGCGTCCTTACCAGAAAATGAAGCGGAATATTCTGCTCCTGATACTGCATGCGGGCCGTTTCATCCATCCCATTCAACAAAGAAGCCACGGCAAATTTACAGGCTTTGGGATACTGCATGCGCAGCAAGCGGATGATATTCAAGATCGTCCTGCCGGTCGTCACCTCGTCTTCGACAAACAAAATCCGTTCCGCCCGTGCGATTGCCGCCTCCAGCCCTTCCTTTACCAGCCTCTGCTCCGTCGCATGACTGTGCTCCTCGGAAAAATACAGATACTCGGCGCCTGCAATATCTTCACGGGTCGTTTGGATGTAATCGGCCCCCAATGCAACGGCTACCGTAACGCCAATGGCCGTCGCCGTCTCGGCAAAGCCGATCACCAGCACACGCGTATCCGCATATTCCTTCTGGCAGACAGCGGCAAGGCTCTGAAACATGGCAAACGTTTCCGCTGGCACGGCCGGGATATGTTTTCCCTGCAGGCGATTCACTACCAGATAGCTTCGTTTTGGGTTATTTTCCCGTTTGGCAATCGCAACCAAATCCTTCTTACTTTCCATAAAGCTCCTTCATCTCGTTAAGAACGCAACACCGTCGTCCATTCGGCCTCATTCCTGCCGCACTTAATATGCCTTACCCCAATAGACCAATTTACGGGCGGGCTTGCCGCAGCAGACGCACACATCGGAAATCTGCTCCTGCTCAAAGGGCATACAGCGAGAGGTTGCCGTGGTATCTTCCTTGATCTTCAATTCGCAGGCTTCTTCGCCGCACCACATCGCACGCAAAAATCCAGGTTTGTTCTCAATTGCATCCTTGAAGGCAGGATAGCTCTTGACATCGGTAATGTGGCTGTCCAGATGTGCCTTCGCCCGTGCAAACATATCCTCCTGGATGCTCTCCATCAGCTCTGCCGCCCGATTTGCCGCCTCGGCAATCGGCACCGTAATCTTTTCCCCGTTGTCGCGGCGCACGATCACACAGGTTCCGGCCTCGATGTCCTTGGGGCCAAGCTCCACGCGAATCGGAATTCCGCGCATCTCCTGCTCGGCAAATTTCCAGCCGGGACTCTTATCGGTATCATCCAGCTTGACACGCAGGCCGGCTTCAGCCAACGCTTCTTTCATCCTCTGCGCCTGGGCCAGCACGCCCTCCTTGCGCTGCTGAATGGGTATTACCATCGCCTGCACCGGCGCCACCTTAGGAGGCAGTACGAGACCGGAATCGTCGCCGTGCACCATAATCAAGCCACCGATGATCCGGGTGCTCACGCCCCACGAGGTCTGATGTACATACTGCAGCTGATTGTCCTTGTCGGTATACTGAACGTTGAAGGCTCTGGCAAAGCCGTCGCCGAAATTATGGCTGGTACCGGACTGCAGCGCTTTGCCATCATGCATCAGCGCCTCGATCGTGTAGGTTGCTTCGGCGCCGGAGAATTTCTCTTTCTCTGTCTTCTGTCCCCGAATCACAGGAATCGCCAAAAACTCTTCTACAAAATCGGCATAGAGATTGAGCATCTGAAGCGTCCGCTCCTCGGCCTCCTCGGCCGTCGCGTGCGCCGTATGGCCCTCCTGCCACAAGAACTCACGGGAGCGCAGGAAGGGACGCGTCTCCTTCTCCCAGCGAACCACAGAGCACCACTGATTGTATAATTTGGGCAAATCCCGATAAGATTGAATATCATTGGCATAAAAATCACAGAATAACGTCTCGGACGTAGGCCGTACACACAACCGCTCCTGCAAGGGATTCAATCCGCCCTGTGTCACCCAGGCAACCTCCGGCGCAAATCCTTCGACGTGGTCTTTTTCCTTCTGCAGCAGACTTTCGGGGATAAACATGGGCATGTAGACATTTTCCACCCCTGTCTCCTTAAATCTGCGATCCAATTCCCGCTGGATGTTTTCCCACAGCGCATAACCGGCCGGCTTGATCGCCATGCAGCCCTTGACGCTCGTATAGTCAATCAATTCCGCCTTTTTCACCACATCGGTATACCATTGGGCAAAATCGGTATCCATAGATGTGATGGCTTCCACCAATTTCTTTTCTTTTGCCATGATTCTCCTCCTGCTCCTTCCTTTTTGACTGTGTAACACGTATTTTCCCCGTCCCTTCATGTAGACAGGAAACATGTTTCCCTGTAAAAAAATAAGAACCTTCTATCCCTGTCAAAGGGACCGAAGGTTCGGCGGTACCACCCTTATTAATGTCAGATTTGGCTGCTGCCATATTCACCTATGGCACGTAGCGCAATCGCTGACATTCACTCTTCTTCCGCTAACGCCGGAATTACGTCATAGTCTCCTATGAGGCTCCGAGGCGGGTTCCAAAGCTTCCAGGCAGGAACGTCTCACCAATCGTTCCCTCTCTTTTGCCCTTTCCATCTGTACTGTTCCTCTTCAACACCGTGTAACCATTTTATGATATGGGACGGTGCTTTGTCAAGACCCATTTTCGCGGAAGCGCTGCGGCTCCTAATCCGAATTACGGTCAAGTTCCCAAAAGTCCACGCTCATGCATCGAAGTGATACAGAAAGGACGCCACTTCACAGGCATATTTTTTGCACGGCATCGGTTCCGGCGGTTCTTGTTCGGTCAGCTTTCCCGCAACCAGATCCTTAGCTCCCTTTAAAATTCCCGGAATAATCTCTGCTTTCAGCGGATAATTCCCATGAGAAGGCCAAATGGTGTCAAATGCATCCGCCATTGCACTTATTTTTTCAAGACTGCACTGAAATGCCGGCATGTTCCGCCCCGGCCCAAACATAAAAATAGCCCCATCCTGAATCGAATCTCCCGAAATGAGCATACGTTTTTCACGTTCCAACAGCATAATGCTTCCGGGCGTATGTCCTGGCGTTAAAATCACCTCAAACCTCCAGTATCCCAAATCAATCGTGTCGCCTTCCCACAGCGGCTGCACATCCTCCATATGGCAGTCCCTTGGCAGCCTGTCTTTATAATAATCCATTTCTGACGGGTGCATATAGATCGGTTTAAACTCTTTGTCGCCTCCCGTGTGATCCCGGTCCGTGTGGGTGTGCACTAAAAAGACCGGTAAATCCGTCAGCTCCGCAGCCATTTGCCGAATCCGTAATGTGCCAAATCCCGTATCCACGAGCATCGCCCTCTTGTCTCCCTCAAATAGAAACGAGCGGACGCCGTCCTCCTCAAAAATCCAAAAATGTTCTGAAACCTTTGTTATACCTTTCATCCCTGCTACCTCCACTGGAACTATGATACAACATCCGCCCGCCAAATGGAACCGGTTTCTCTTCATTTTGCTTCTTTTTCTGAACCAATGCACAAAGAAACAGGCGGCAAAGTCAAAATACACCCCTCCTGCTGCACCTACCGCCGCTCCACAAACAGCTCCCGCCAGATTTCACGCACCAGAATATACGAAAGCGGCCCCAGCACAATTCCACCCAGCCCATAAATCTGAAGTCCCATATACACGCTGACGATGACGGCCAGCGGCCGCATTCCCAGCTTATCGCCAACCAGCTTGGGCTCCATCAGCTCCCGCGCCAAGCTGGATATGGTATAGAGTACCGCGTAAATGGCGGCCAGCATATATTTCCCCTGCAAAAGCTCAATCAGCGCCCAGGGAATAAAAATCGTCCCCGTTCCCAAAAAGGGCAGCGCGTCACAAAGACCGATTCCGATTCCGGCCAGCAGCGCATAGGTATTTCCGGCGCAGAGCAGTCCGACGACGCAAATCGCACTGACGACAATCAGGATCACCAGCTGTGCCTTGAGATAACCGCCTCCGGCACGATAGACTCTCCGCAGAATACGCAGCAGCGCACGGCCAAGCGTTCCTTGCTCCATCGCACGTTTCATATGCCCGTAGTCTTTGAGCATCAGCAGCGTGGAGATTCCCACCACCACGCAGATTCCTACCAGCACAAAGATCCCCCGTACCCAGGAAAAGGAGTTGCTCATCAGCGCCGGCAGCAGCGTACCGATCACATTTTCCCACAGCCTTGGGGCGTTCTCCATCACCTTGCCATTCAATGTCCCCGCGCGAATGCCGGTCCAGTCCTCGACCCTGGAGCAGCAGTCATTCCAGAACATGCCTGCTTTTTCATGGTACAACGGCATGTTCGCGACGAGCCCCTGAATCTGAATCGCCAGATTTTTACCCACAAACCATAACGCCCAGCCCAACAGAGCAAGAAACAGCAGTAGAACCAGAGCAGAAAGCAGGCTTTCCTTAATTTTTGTTTTTTTATGAAGTTTTTCTACCAATGGATGCAACAGCTTTGCCAACAGCAGCGCAATCAAAAAGGGAAGTACCAGCGGCAGTAAATAGCGCAGCATCGCGTATACTGCCAGAGTAATTCCCGCAATCCGTACTACCTCCAGCAAAGGTTTTCTCAAATCTTTTCTCATGAAAGTAGCATCTCCGCTGCGAATTTTTTTATTCTTTCGACACGAGGAAGGATGAATTTTCTATTTCTATTAAAAAAATGCGGAATAAGCGTCAAATGACCATTACAGCTCATTCGACGCCTACCTTGCTACACATCCCGAACATTCCACAGATACACATCCTCCAGGTTCGCCTCCGCCGGCATCAGACAAAAATCGACGTTCTCATTTTGTTCAAGCGCCTGCAAAAGCGCCTCTTTTTCTCCCAGCAGCCTGACCTGTGGGCCGTCCTTCGTCACATGGACATTGCTGACCAAGCATTCCCGTTCCAGAAAAGACAGCTCCTGTGTCCTGACGTTCGTCTCCCACACCTTTCCTTCCATCTGCGCCATTAGCTCCTCCGGCTTCTGACGGGCCAGCAGAACGCCGCCTTTGATCAGCAAAATCTCACGGGCAATGCATTCCACATCGCTGACCACATGCGTAGCCAGCAAAATGATCTTATCTTCGGAAATCTCACTGATATAATTGCGAATACGAATGCGCTCTTTTGGGTCGAGCCCCGCCGTCGGCTCGTCCAAAATCAAGATCTTCGGATCGTTCAAAAGCGCCTGCGCCAATAGCGCACGCTGTTTCATTCCACCGGAAAAGCCGCCCAGCCTGCGATTTTTGACCTCCTTGAGGTTCACAACCTCAAGCAGCGCGTCAATCCGCCTGGCAGCCTCCTTCTTTGGAATTCCTTTCAGCGCTGCAAAATAACGCAAAAACTCCAACGCCGTAAAGTTGTCGTACAGCCCCTGCTGCTGCGGCATATAGCCCAGCATCTCCCGATAAGCTGCCCCCAGCTCCTCAATCGTCTTTCCGTCCACCAGCACCTGACCGCTGTCTGCCTCCAAATTCCCGGTCAAAATATTCATCAGCGTCGATTTTCCCGCGCCGTTTGGCCCCAAAATCCCATATACGCCAGGCGTGAGCACCGCCGAAAAAGCATCCAGCGCGCGCTTTCCGCTCTTCGCAGAGGCATCCCTGCCGCGCCATAACCGCACATCCTTGGACGCTGCCTCCCCGCTTCTCTTGCCATATCCCGCCTTACGGCGCAGCCCCTTGCCATAGGTTTTGGACAGTTCTTTGATCTCCAGCTTCATTGGCTCACCTCCACTGCCGATTGTTATATTTGTTCCATGCAAAAAACAGAGTGATTGCCGCCGCTGCCGCTGCCAGCCCCAGATAGAGCCCCTGCCGCCACATACCCTCTGCCGCCATCTGAGCGGGGAAGAAAAAAACGCGGTTGCCCGTATATTGCCAGGGAAATGCAACTTCGGCCCATCCCAGCAGCAACGGCAGTACAAACACCGCCGCACCAACCAGAATCGCATACAACCGATTTTTCATCCAAAGGGTCAACGCCAGAAAGACAAGCGTCAGACAGCAGCATCCCACCAGCTGCAGCAATCCGCCCAAAAGCAGGAACTGACGCAGACTCATCGTCTGTCCCATCTGTCTTGCAAACGAAAAACTCTGAACCGGAATTTCCCAGGACGAAAAATCATACAGTGTCTGCACCGAAAGAATGCGGGTATAATACATGATTCCCGCCATCAGCACAGCCAGATCGGCTCCCAACGTCAGCTTGGCTGCAAACAGCGGACGCCGCCCGGATTTGGTGCAGCGCAGAAGGCAAATCATCTGATGCTTCTGCTCTCCCGGAAAAATACCTGACAGCAGCACAATGATCGCCAGCATCACAATCCCGCCCTGACGCTGGTCGTATCCACGCTGCTCCAGCAAAAATGTCCCCGCTATCTCGTCCACCAGATCAAGGGAAACACCATGCTCCTTTTCATAATCCAACAAGGACTGCGCCTGTGCGCAGACACGATCTAACGGCTCCCGCAGCTCCAGCTGCCGTTGAATCACCATCTCGGCCGCCTGATACTGCTCCTTAGAAATCTCGCCTGCCTCCAGCCGCTGCGCCATCGAAACTAATTCCTCCTCCAGGTGATCCAGCCGTTCTTGCTCCTTCTGCAATCCGTCCATCGTCGCCTCGGTCATCGGGCCGCCATACGTATCAATATAGCTTCGGTACTGGCGATCTGTTTTGCTCAAATTGGCCGGCTGCTTCTCAACTGTAAGCCAAACCACAGCAAACGCCAGCACGAGCAGCAGCAATAGACGGT